>DASXCH010000047.1:0-3957 GCA_036491275.1 Caulobacteraceae bacterium | reverse complement strand
GCGGCGCCTCAGGCGGTTGCGGGCGCTGGTGGCGGGATGAGCTTGGCGAGTTTGCGGAGGTTCTGGGCGGTGGCGGCGAGGAGAAACTCGTCTCGGGCGCCGCAGGGACCACGCAGACGCAGGCGGTCGAGCTTCAGGATGCGCTTGAGGTGGGCGAAGAGCATCTCGACCTTCTTCCGTTCTCGCCTGGAGGTGACGTAGGCGTCGGTGGTGGCGATCTCACGCGCGCGGTCGCGGGCGGCCTCGTAGATCGAGCGGGTCACCTTGCGAGCCGGCGTGTTGGGACAGCATCGGCTCCGGAGCGCGCAGGCGTCGCAGTCGGCCTTGCTGGCGCGGTAGCGATAGGTGTCGTCCGGCGGGACATCAGGGTGATCGACGCGGAAGGCCCGCCGGTGCTGTTTCAGTTCCTTGCCGCCTGGACAGCGATAGAGGTCTGCGGCGGGATCGTAGGTGAAGTCGCTGCGCGAGAAGGTCCCGTCCTCGCGCTGAGACTTGTCCATCACCGGGATGTGCGGCTCGACGCCCTGTTCGTTGACCAGCCAGTCCAGCATCTCGGCGGAGCCGTAGGCGGTGTCGGCGGCGAGCCGCTGCGGTGAGAGATCATGCTGCTGGCGCACCCGCTCGATCATGGTCCGGGCGGCTGTGACTTCAGCCTGGCGCACGGCGGTGGAAGGCTCGACGTCGACGATCACGGCGTGATCGAGGTCGATCAGGTAGTTGGTGGCGTAGGCGAAGAACGCCAGGCCCTTGTTGGCGCCGGTCCACCGCGAGGCCGGGTCGGCCGGTGAGATGAACTTCGGCGTGACCGGCGTCGCCGCGCCGAAGGCGGCGTCGTCCAGCACCGCCAGATACTCGTCGATGGCGCGGCTGGCCGCCTCCGACGGCAGGCCCTGCTCGCCGGGCACACAGCGCTGGCGATTGGCGTCGGCCGCGATCAGGCTGGCGTCGACGGCGAAGCCCTCGCCGCCGACCAGCCCCTCGGCCATGCAGCGGCGGACGACCGTCTCGAAGAGCTGGCGCAGCAGATCGCTCTCCCGGAAACGACCGTGGCGGTTCTTGGAGAAGGTGGAGTGATCCGGCACGTCGCCGTCCAGGCCCAGGCGGCAGAACCAGCGGTAGGCGAGGTTGAGATGGACCTCCTCGCACAGCCGCCGCTCCGAACGGATGCCGAAGCAGTAGCCCACCAGCAGCATCCGGATCAGCAGCTCCGGATCGATCGAGGGCCGTCCGATCTGGCTATAGAACGGCGCTAGGTGCGCACGCAGATCCTGAAGGTCCACGAAGCGGTCGATGGCGCGGAGCAGATGGTCCGAGGGGACGTGGCGCTCCAGCGAGAACTCGTAGAACAGCGGCGCCTGATCGACTTGCCGCTCACCCATCATCGCCGCATCTCCCGTCGCCAGGAGAAGTGAATCAGACCCGAGTCACGGCCTCAACCGGCCTTTTTCAACGAAATCGGCGCAAAGCTGCCTTCCGGTAATGCGTCGACCTAGCGCTCGAGGCGCAGCAGCTGCACCTCGGTCAGGCCAGGCGCCTTGGAAAGCGCCGCGACCGCGTCGTCCACCGCCCTGGGCGGGGCGCGGCCGAGGGTGATGCTGACCAAGTCGCGCTCGGCGTCGTCCGATGGCTTGACGATGAGCTGGGTGACGTTCCTGGCGTGGCGGCCGAGGGTTTCTTCCAGCAGGCCGACCGACATCACCCCGCGCGGGGCCGACAGCGAGATCTCGGCCGAATGATGGCGCGGCTTCAGTCGCTCTTCGATGGGCTTCAGTCCGGCCAGAATCACCAGGATGATCGCCGTCCCCGCCACCGCCGGAACATAGAGGCCGCAGCCCACCGCCAGGCCGACGCCCGCCACGGTCCACAGGCTGGCCGCGGTGGTCAGGCCCTTCACCACCTCGTTGCGCAGGATGATCGAGCCGGCGCCCAGGAAGCCCACGCCGCTCACCACCTGGGCGGCCACCCGAGAGGGGTCGAGCACGATCCGCTGCGCTGAGAGGATGTCGCTGAACCCGTAGGCCGAGACGATCATCGCCAGGCAGGCGCCGACGCAGACCAACATGTGGGTCCGAAGGCCCGCCGCCCACTGCAGACGTTCGCGGTCGATGCCGATCAGGCTGCCGAGTACGGCTGCGATGGCCAGCCGCAAGACGAATTCCACGTCGTGAGACATCGGGGGACCTTTCGCCAGCCGAGCCGAGGCGTCAATCGACGTTCCCGTTCTGCGAGCGCCAGCCCGGGCACCGCACCCCGCTGCCTTCGGGGAGCTGGAGGCAGCGCCCATCCACGTCCGCGGGCGGGGTCACACCCACGGCGGCCGCGAGGGTCGGTGCAATGTCCACCGTCTCGATGGGCAGGAAACGCCACTGAGCCTTGGCGCCCGGCCACCAGAACAGGATCGGCACGCGACGGTCGTAGTCCCAGGGCGCGCCGTGACCGGCGATGTTGTCGCCGGGCCGGGCCTGGTAGATCGTCTGGAAGGGCGGCAGGGCGACGAGGATGTCCGGCGAGCGGCCTGGATAGGCGCTCATCGCGAAGCGCTCCTTCACCGAAACCTCCTCTGGATTGGCCCCCTTGCGGATCGGGGTCGCCAGCAGCTCGTCGCGGGTGAAGGCCGCGGCCACCTCGGGCTGGGCGCGCAGGGTGCGGATGGCCGCTTCCAGGACGCGTGGCCGGTCGGCGTCGGCGACGCCCTTGAGGGTGATCTCCTCGAGGTTGCCTTGCAGCGGCGCCGCCGCCAGGTGCAACTCGGCCACCAGCGCCTGGTTCACCCGCGCCATGACCGCGGCGGCGTCCACGCGCTTGGCGCTCGGATAGCCCTCGCTCGCCAGGCGCTCCTGGAAATCTGAGCCGCCGTGGTCGGCGGCCAGCACCACAAGATAGGGGACCTTGAGGCTGTCGAGCTTGGCGAACAGCTTGCCCAGGGTCTCGTCCAGCCGGTGCTGCTGCTCGCACATCTCCGGCCCGCGCGTGCCATAGCGGTGGCCCACATAGTCGTTGGCCGAAAAGCTCACCGCCAGCAGATCGGTCGAAGGCCCATGGCCCAGGTGGAACTTGTCGATCAGCTCCAGCGCCGCCTGGCCCGTCAGGTCGTCGTTGATCGGCGAGGTCGCGACATTGGCGGCGATCACCTTCGGGTCGTCCGAAACGCCCCAGTCGTCCGGCGGCAGTCTGGAGTGGAAGGGATGGCCGGCGACGGTCCAGTCGGCCGCCGCCGCGCGGCAGTCGGCGTGGGCGTAGGTCCATTGCGGCCGGGTGGTCCAGACCTTGGCGATCCGCCTGTTGAGGTCCGCCACGGGGGCCAGCGCCTTCGCGGCGTCGCTGCCCGGCGCCATGTAGGTGGTCAGGCCGACCCCGCCGACCATCCAGAAGATTCCGTCGGCGTGGTGGCCGCCCATGTTGATCGCCGCGCGGTCCTTCCACGACACCGCCACCACCCGGCTCCTCGGGTCCGCCGCCTTCATCCAGTCGCCCAGCGTGGAGGCCATCAGGCGTGCGGGTCCGACCGGGCTCATCTTCGGGTCGCCAGCGATCGCGACGCTGGGGTCGTTGACGCAGTAGACCGTCTTGCCGGTGGCCGCGTCGCGGTAGGTGTTGGCGACGATGCCGGTCTTGTTGGGGTGCTTGCCGGTCAACAGGGTCGAATGGCCGGGACAGGTCTCGGTGCCGGCATGGGTCTGAAAACCCGCGTTGTAGTCGACGCCCTGCATCAGGCGCGCGAAGCCGCCGGTGTAGCGGGTGCGCCACTCGTCGAAGAGGTTGGCGCTGTACTGGTCGACGCTGATCGCCACGACCAGCTTCGGCGCGGCGGCCTGGGCGGCTGTCGCGCCAAACATGAGACCAAGGGCGAGGGCGACGGGGATCGCGGCAAGACGCATGGGGTGGTCCGTCTCCAGATGATGGATGGCCTGACTAGGCTGCGGCTTGAGGCCCGTCGATCCCATATGACAGTTTTAT
>DASXCH010000046.1:0-2282 GCA_036491275.1 Caulobacteraceae bacterium | reverse complement strand
AGGCAAGGGCACCGTGACCCGCGCGCGCGTGATCCTCCTTGTCGCGGCCGTCGCCGCCCTGGCGGCGCTGGCGGCCGGGGCCTTCGCGGACTTCGCCGGCGCCGCGCACGCCTGGCTGCTGGGCTTTGTCTTCGTAAGCCTCGCGCCGGCGGGCGCCCTCGTGCTCATCGCGATCGCACGGCTCACGCGTGCGCCTTGGGGCCGGGATTTCGGTCCCCAGCTCACCGCTATCGGCGGCGCCGCCCCATGGCTGTGGCTGCTGGGCGCGCCGATCGCGTTTCTGCTGTCCCGGATCTACCCCTGGGCACAAACCGGCGGCTCGCCCACCCACCTGCGGCTCTATCTCTCGCCGCTTGCGGTCCTCGCCCGCGCCGCAGTGGCCCTCGGCGGATGGAGCGTTTTGGCGCTCCTTGCGCGGCGTGGACGCATCGGCGAAGTCGCTGCGGCGCTCGGCCTGGCGTTCCAGGCCGTGCTCCTGTGCGTGATCCCCAACGACTGGGTTCTGTCGCTGCAGCCCGGCTGGACCGCGACCGACATCGGCATGGTCTTCCTGACGCTGGAGGTCGCCCTGACCACGGCGGCGATCCTGCTGCTCAGCCCCAGCCTGCCCAGGAAGAGCGCCGACGACATGGCGGGCCTGATGATCGCGGGGGTGCTCGGCCTGATGTACTTCGTCTTCATGGCTTATCTGATCGACTGGTACGGGGATCTCCCCGACAAGGTCGGCTGGTGGCTCTCGCGGATCGCGGCCGGCCGCTGGATCGAGGTCGCGGTGGCCTTTGTGGCCGGCATCGCCGCCTTCGCCCTTCTCGCCTTCGGCCGCCGCTATCGTCTCGCCGCGGCCGCCGCGATGGCCGGGATCGCGGTATTCTGCGGCTGGCTGCTGTCGCCGACACTCGGGCCGCTGGCATGGCTGGTGGCCCCGGCCGGGCTGGTCTTTCATGCCGCCGCATTCAGCCTCGCCGCCTTGGGCCGCTTCGCCGGCCCGGCCGAGGATCGTGCTCATGGCTGAAAGGTCGCGCGGAAACGACTGGAGAGGCGAGGGGAGGGCCCGACATTTCGCGTCACGCCTCCGCGGCGGCGTCTTGCTGGTCGCCGGCGCCATCATCGCCGGCGCCTACCTGCTCCGCAGGCGGGCCAATGCGCTGACGGCTGCGGCGCTGGAGCTACCGGTTCATGCGTTCGTCCCCCAGGCGACCCGCCCGGACGAGCTGGAGGGCTGGGGCGTCCGCTGGCGGGTGGCGGTTCTGGGCGCCGCCGGCGTCTTTATCTTCATCGCCGTGACGCTCGCCGGCGCCTTCGCCTTTTACGAACATGCCGGCGCGCCGACGGTGGCGACCCGACCTGACGAGCGCTTTCCAGAGCCGACCCTGAATGCCCGCCTTGATCGAGATCCCGCCTGGAGCTTCGCCCCGCCGGAACAACAGATCCGCGACCCGGACCCGCAGGTCCGAGCGGCGATGAACAACCTCGCCGCCCAGGGCGACGCCGCCTACGACACCTCAGGACGAACGCCATGAAGGTCTTCGCCTTGCCGAGCGTCCTGATCGCCATCGGCCTGGCGGGATGCGCTCCGCGCGCCGCCCTGACGCAGCATGACCTCGACAGCGTCAGCGCGGCCCCGCCGCCTGGCGCCAGGGCGCCGCTGAGCCTGGTTTTCGACGACCAAGGCGGCAAGCCGTTGAACCTCGGCGAAGCCATGTCGAACAAGCCCACAGTGCTCGTCTTCGCCGACTACACGTGCCGATACCTCTGTGGTCCCGCGCTCGTGCTGACGGCCGCGGCGCTCGACAAGACGGGGCTCAAGGCTGGCCGCGACTACAGCTTCGTCGTTGTGGGCATCGATCCGCGCGACGGGCCCAGTCAGGCGCGCGCCATGCAGGCCTCGCGGTTGCGCTCCAGCACCGCCGGCGGCGCCGCGCATCTGCTATCCGACGGGCCGACCCCCATCGCTGCGGCCGCCCTGGGCTATCACTACGTCTATGATGCGCGACTTGGCCAATACGCGCACGACACCTCAATCTACATCCTGAGCGCGGACGGCCAGGTGCGCCGCCTCCTGCCCGAATTCGCCCTGACCCCCCCGGCGCTCGCCGCCGCCATCGAACAGGCGGGCCGGCCGCCGTCGGCCGCGCCACTCCCGGCGCCGCTCCGGTTCATCTGCTACTGCCTCCAGCCCCTGACCGGCGCTTATGACCAGCCGGCGGTCCTGGCGTTGCGGGTGGGTGGCGTTGCTATGCTCGTCGCCCTTGGCCTCGGCGTATTCACGCTCCGACGTCGCC
>DASXCH010000045.1:0-6223 GCA_036491275.1 Caulobacteraceae bacterium | reverse complement strand
ACCAACTCGGCTCGACTGTGCAGCGTCAGCCGGGCATTCTTGTGGACGTTCATCCGACCCCCTCCTGAGACTCTGAAGTTTCGCAACCACAGCTTCCCCGGTCAGGGTCGGATGGACAACCTATTGAGAGCTCACACCTAGAGCGCCGCCAGGACGGCGTCCGCCATCTGGGTCGTGGTCAGCGCGCCGCCGAGATCGCGCGTGCGCGCCCCGCCCGACAAGGCCTTCTCCACCGCCGTCTCGACGGCGTCGGCGCGCTCGCCATGGCCGAGCGACCAGCGCAGCGCCATGGCCAGACTTAGGATCGCCGCCAGTGGGTTTGCGAAGCCCTGGCCGGCGATGTCCGGCGCCGAGCCATGGATCGGCTCGTAGAGACCCGGCCGCCCGGGCTCACCCAGGGCTGCGGAGGGCAGCATGCCGAGCGAGCCCGTGAGCTGCGCGGCCTCGTCCGAGAGCAGGTCGCCGAAGAGGTTGTCGGTGAGGATGACGTCGAACTGGCGCGGGTTCCTGACCAGCTGCATGGCGGCGCTGTCGGCCAGCATGTGCTCGAGTGTCACGTCGGCGAATTCGCGGGCGTGGAGGTCGGCGACCACCTCGCGCCACAGAAGGCCCGTCTCCATGACGTTGGACTTCTCGCAGCTCATCACCTTGCCGCGCCGGCCGCGAGCGAGACCGAATGCGACGCGGGAGACCCGTTCGATCTCGCCGGTCGTATAGACCTGGGTGTCGATGCCGCGGCGTGAGCCGTCCGGCAGGGTCTCGATGCCGCGCGGCTGGCCGAAATAGACCCCGCCCGTCAGTTCACGGACGATCATGATGTCGAGGCCCTCGACCACCTCGCGCTTCAGGGTCGAGGCGCCGGCCAGCGGCGCGAAGCACAGGGCCGGTCGCAGGTTGGCGAAGACGCCCATGGCCGCGCGAAGCCCCAGCAATCCGGCCTCGGGGCGCAGGTGGCGGGGAACGCCGGCCCACTTCGGACCGCCGACGGCGCCCATCAGCACCGCATCGCTGGCCTTGGCCAGTTCCAAAGTGGCGGCTGATAGCGGCGCGCCTTCCACGTCATAGGCGATCCCGCCGAAATGACGCTCCTCGATCTTCAGGTCGGGCGCGACGCGCTCGGCGACGCGCCGGGCCTGGGCGGTGACTTCGGGACCGATGCCGTCGCCAGGCAGGAGGAGGAGCGTGCGGGGCATCTCGTTCAGAGCGGGCTCTGACCCGCGATCTCATAGAGCGCGAGGCGCCGGTCGGAGACCTCGAACGCCGGCCAGGCGGCCCGCCAGGCGGCCATGTGCGCGGATTTGAAGTGGGCGTCCAGCGCTGGCCGGTCGCGCCAGACTTCGAAGACGTGCACCAGGCCGGGCTCTGCGACGTCCTCGGCGTAGCCATAGGCCTCGCAGCCGTCCTCGGCCCGGCTGGCGGCGATCATCGCGCGCATATGCGGGCGGAGGGCCTCTACGTTCTCGGACGGAACCCGCACCGTGCCGGCCACGATCACCTTCATACGCCGACGAGCCAGGGCTGCTGCAGCGCCTGCCGTTGCTCGAAGCGGCCGATATCTTCCTGGTGGGCCAGGGTCTCGCCAATGGCGTCGAGTCCCTTGAGGAGCTTTTCCTTGCGCTCCGCATCGATCTCGAATCGGTGCTTGGCGCCGGAAGGGGCGGTGATGGTCTGGGTCTCCAGGTCGACGGTGAAGACATGGTTGCCGCCCAGCGCCTCGCCCATCAGCGCCTTGACCGTTTCGTGCGGCAGAGCCACCGGCAGGAGGCCATTCTGGAGGCAGTTGGCCTGGAAGATGTCGGCGAAAGAGGGCGCGATCACGCAGCGGATGCCGAAATCCAGAAGCGCCCAGGCGGCGTGCTCGCGACTGGAGCCGCAGCCGAAGTTGTCGCCGCCGATCAGCACCCCGGCGCTGCCATAGCGCGGATCGTTTAGGGCAAAGTCGGACCTCGGCTTGCCTTCGCCATCGAAGCGCAGGTCATAGAGAAGGCCCGCGCCCAGGCCTTCGCGGCCGACGGTCTTGAGGAACTGTTTGGGGATGATCTGGTCGGTGTCGAGGTTGGCGACATCGAGCGGCACGGCCCGGGCAGTGATGTCCTTGAACGGCTGCATCGATGGGCCATGCGTCAGGGGGCTGGCGCGGTCAAGGGCAGGGGCCGAGCGCCGCTTTGACAAGCCGGCCTCGACGGCGTCTCTTCCGTCCAGCGCCCATTCCATAAGGGGGGACCGATATGGGTGTTCCCAGGCTTTCAGTGCTATCGCTCCTGCTCCTGCTCACCGGCTGCGGCGAGAGGGCGAAGACAGCCCCGCCACCGGCCGCCCCGCCGCCCTTCACGCCCGCGATCGAGCCTGTCACGCCGGCCAACACCGCCGCTCTCAACCGGGCCTTTCAAGCTGCCTTCGGGACGACCGCCCCGGCGACGATCAGATACCCAGCCGCGCCGGACGGCTCCACCATCGACCACAAGCTGCAGTTCACGCCGTCGGCGCTGATCGACCTTGCGCCCGGCGTGGTGGCGCTGGTCTCCAACGGCGAGGGGAATTTCACCAACTACGACTGCGACGCATGCGCCGGTCGGGTGAGCGTCGACTATCTGCGCCGCACATCGGACGGCGGTTTCAAGAAACTCGGACATTGGGACCTCGAGGCCGGAGCTGTCAGCTTTGGCCTCACCGCCCCCTGGACCCTACGCAACGATCTCGACATCGTCCCGGTGCTGCTGTTCGCCGCTGACGAGGCTGCCCAGGGCTGCACCTCGACGCGGGTCAGCCTGGTCGACCTCGCGCCCGCGGTAGCGACTGACGCCGGTTCGGCGATCCTCAACTCAGGAAAGCAGGCCGTGGACGGGGTCGCCACCCCTGGTGACTACCAATATTCCGGCAAGCTCACGCCGCTCGCGATGGGCCAGAGCTTTGCCGTTGACTACAGTGGCACATCCAACCTCCGCGTGGTCTTCACCAAGGGCGCCGATGGCAAGTTTCATCCGCCTGGCGGCGGGCCGCAGACCACTCCGCCGGTGTGCTGAAGCCCCGATAGCGCCCTTACGCGCGGCGCGCTAAGGTCGCCCTGGCTGCTAAGGGGAGCCCATCCATGATCTTTGAAGTCTTCGCGGTCGCCATCCTGGTCCTGGCGATCTTCCTGGCCTTGTCGGCGATCAAGATCGTGCCGCAGGGGTATGAATACACGGTCGAGCGCTTCGGCGGGTACGTGCGCACCCTCAAGCCTGGCATCACCATCCTCACCCCGTTCGTGGAAACCATCGGCCGCAAGGTCTCGCTCATGGAGCAGGTGCTCGACGTGCCGAGCCAGGAGGTGATCACCAGGGACAACGTCATGGTGAAGGTCGACGCCATCGTCTTCATCCAGGTGATGGACGCGGCCTCGGCGGCCTATCGTGTGGCCAACCTAAACTTCGCCATCGGCCAGCTGACCATGACCAACCTGCGGACCGTGGTGGGCTCGATGGAGCTCGATGAGGTCCTTTCCAAGCGCGACATGATCAACACCCGCCTCCTGACCGTGATCGACGAAGCGACCGGCCCGTGGGGCGTCAAGGTCGCCCGCATCGAGATCAAGGACCTGCAGCCGCCGCCCGACATCACCAACGCCATGACCCGGCAGATGAAGGCCGAGCGGGAGAAGCGGGCGGTGATCACCGAGGCCGAGGGCGAGAAACAGGCGGCGGTCACGCGCGCCGAGGGCGCCAAGCAGTCGGCCATTCTCCAGGCGGAAGGCCGCAAGGAGGCCGCGTTCCGCGACGCCGAGGCGCGCGAACGCCTGGCGGCGGCCGAGGCCGCGGCCACCAAGAGCGTCTCCGACGCCATCGAGACTGGTTCGGTCAACGCCCTCAATTATTTCGTCGCCCAGAAATATGTCGAAGCCTTCGGCAAGCTCGCCGACTCGCCGCAGCAGCGGACGATCATCGTGCCGGCCGACTTCGCCGGCATCGCCGGCTCGATCGCCGGCATCACTGAACTGGTGAGCGGCGCCCGCCATGACGGCGGCGGGGGTGGTGGCGGTGGCGCGCCTCGCCGGCCACCAGCCCCGCAACCGCAGCAAGGGCCCAATCGCGCCGGCGCGCCGGCCATGCCGGCCGTACCGGCGACACCGGAGCCAAGGTGATGGGAGCCCTGTCCGACATGGTTCTCGCCCACCCGCTGTGGGCATGGATGGCCGTCGGCGCGGTGTTCCTGGCGGTGGAGGTGGCCACCGGCTCGGGCTGGCTGCTGTGGCCGGCCGGCTCGGCGGCGCTCACTGGCCTGATCACCCTTTTCCTGCCGCTGAACCAGCCTGAGCAGATCGCCGTCTTCGGCGTGCTCACCATCGTCACCACCTACATCGGCCGGCGCTATCTGCGCGGCGCGCGCACGGCCGCCACGGACGTCAACAACCCCCTGCTGCGGCTGGTGGGTCACCGCGGCGAAGCGGTGGCCGACTTCGAGGGCGGGGACGGACGGGTGTTCGTCGACGGCAAGGAATGGTCGGCGGTGCTCGACGGCACAGGCCCAATGGCCGCCGGCGGCAAGGTCGAGGTGGTGGACGTGGTCGGCGGCGCCCGCCTGAAGGTCAAGTCGACTTAAGGCCTGACCTTGGGGCTCTTCGCTATTTCTTCGCCGCCAGGGCCTTCAACTGGGCCTGCATGGCCGACATCTGCGCCTTGAGCTGCGCGAGTTCGTCGTCCTCGGCCAGGGGCGCGGATGTCGTCTTCTTACCCTCGGTCCGGGGCGTCGAGGCGACCTCGTCGGCGCGGAAGGCGAAGGGGGTGAACATCTTCATCGCCCGGTCGAAGAGAGCCATGTTCTGGCGGATCTGATCCTCGAACGCGCCCATGGACGGCGGCGAGCCGAGCGGCCACTGGCCCTGCACGCGCTCCTGCTGGCGGATGAAGCTGTCCAGCGACAGTTCCAGGAAGCTCGGCAGGAAGGCCTGCATCCGGTCGCCGTAAAAACCGATCAGCTGACGTAGAAACTGGATGGGCAGCAGGTTCTGGCCGCGACCCTCCTCCTCGAAGATGATCTGGGTAAGGACCTTGCGGGTGATGTCCTCGCCCGTCTTGGCGTCGTAGACGACGAAATCGACGCCCTGTTTCACCATGGTCGCCAGATCGTCGAGGGTGATGTAACTGCTGGTCGCCTTATTATAGAGCCGCCGGTTGGCGTACTTCTGGATGGTGACGCGTTCGCCCCGCGCGCGCTTTGGCTCGTTGTCCGTGTCTTGGGCCATTTCGATCCCTGTAGACCTCACGCAAAGCTCGCGCGATATCGCAGGTGCGATATTAGTCCTATCCTTGCCCGCCGCGCCAGTTGGGAGCCTTTTCAGATCATGAGCGACATCGTCATCGTATCCGCCGTCCGCACGCCCGTGGGATCCTTCAACGGCGCCCTGTCGTCCCTGCCGGCCCATGAACTGGGCCGGATCGCGATCCAGGCGGCCCTGGAACAGGCCGGCGTCCCCGCCAGCGACGTCGACGAAGTGGTCATGGGCCAGGTCCTGCAGGCCGGCGCCGGCCAGGGCCCCGCCCGCCAGGCCAGCGTCAACGCCGGCGTGCCGGTGGAAAGCCCGGCCTGGAGCGTCAATCAGCTATGCGGCTCGGGTCTTCGGGCCGTGGCTCTCGCAGCGCAGCAGATTGCGGCCGGCGACGCCGACATCGTGGTCGCCGGCGGACAAGAGAGCATGAGCCAGTCGCCGCACGCCCAGAACCTCCGTGGCGGCCAGAAGATGGGCGACCTGGCCTTCGTCGACACCATGATCAAGGACGGCCTGTGGGACGCCTTCCACGGCTATCACATGGGCCAGACGGCGGAAAACATCGCCGCCCGTTGGCAGATCACCCGCGAGGATCAGGACAGGTTCGCCGTCGCGTCTCAGAACAAGGCGGAGGCGGCGCAGAAGGCCGGCAAGTTCGACGCCCAGATCGCGCCTGTCACCGTGAAGGGCCGCAAGGGCGAAACCGTGGTGGACATGGACGAATACATCCGCGCCGGCTCCACCTATGAGGCCATGGCGGGCCTCCGGCCGGCCTTCGCCAAGGACGGCTCCGTCACCGCCGGCAACGCCTCGGGCCTGAATGACGGGGCTGCGGCCGTGGTGCTGATGACGGCGGCGGAGGCCGACAGGCGCGGGCTGAAGCCCCTGGCCCGCATCGCCTCCTGGGCGCACGCGGGGGTGGAGCCCGAGATCATGGGCACAGGCCCGATCCCCGCCACCCGGAAGGCGCTGGAGAAG
>DASXCH010000044.1:0-6611 GCA_036491275.1 Caulobacteraceae bacterium | reverse complement strand
ACCAACTCGGCTCGACTGTGCAGCGTCAGCCGGGCATTCTTGTGGACGTTCATCCGACCCCCTCCTGAGACTCTGAAGTTTCGCAACCACAGCTTCCCCGGTCAGGGTCGGATGGACAACCTATTGAGAGCTCACACCTAGGTCCCGCATCTTCCCCCCGCTCAGGGCCGGGGTTCGTGCGGGATGACGAGTTTTAGGTGATCCCCGTCCCCCCGCGATGGCCCTTGCGGCCAGTCGGCGGCCAGCCGCGGCGCCCTCGGCGACCTTTCTCTTGCCCGCTCGCCCGGGCGCGTCGATAGGGTTCCAGGGAGCGACAATCGGTGGGGGTCGCATCGGCATGTCCGACGTATTCATCTCGTACGCGCGGTCGACGGCGAAAGAGGCTCATGAGTTCGCCGAGGCTCTGCGCGCGCTCGGCTACGAAGTCTGGCGGGACGACGAGCTGCCGGCTCATCGCGACTACTCGGAAGTGCTCGAGGAGCGCCTCCGGGCCGCCAAAGCGGTCGTGGTCGTCTGGTCCGCCGACGCGGTGAAGAGTCAATGGGTGCGCGCCGAGGCTGACATGGGGCGGAAGGCCGGCACGCTGGTCCAGCTGACGCTCGATGGCGCGCCTCTGCCGCTGCCATTCAACCGCATTCAGTGCGCCGACCTCCGCGGCTGGCGGGGCGACCGGGCGGCCGCCGGCTGGAAGAAGGTGGCCGAGAGCGTCGCGGAGTTGGTGGGAGGTCCGACTTCGGCCGCCCGCCCGCGCCCATCGCGGCCCGAAACGACCGACATCGTCCCCGATATGTACTCGGTCGCCATTGCGTCCTTCACCGATCCGACCGGCGTCGCCGCCGGCGACGATTTCGCCGATGGGTTGGCGACCGAGATCGCCACCGCACTCGCCCGCTTTCGCGTCCTGCGTGTGATGGACTCCAGGCCGGATTCGGTGGCGCGCTATCGACTGGAGGGGAGCGTCCAGCGCTCAGGACCGCGCGTGCGGATCAACATCCAGCTGCGCGACGCCACCCAGGGCGAGCGGGTGTGGGCAGAGCGGTTCGACGCCGCGCTCGACGACCCGTTTGCGGTCCAGGACGATGTGGCGTGCATGGTGGCGGGCCGCGTCGAGGCCGCCATCCTGGCGCACGAGACCCGCCGCATCGCCTCCCGTCCCGTCGAGAACCTGTCGGCGCACGAACTGTGGTTGCTTGCCCGGGAGACGATCCGCCGGGCCGCGCTCGAACAGGTGGACGAGATCGAGTCGCTCACTGAGCGCGCCGTGACCCTTGATCCTGGCCACGCGCCGTCCCTGGCGCTTCTGGCGACCGCCCTGGGGTTCCGCCTCGCCTACGGTGGCCGAGACGTGGACGTCGCGGCGCTGCAGGCCCGGTTCGCGCAGATGGTCAATCGGGCGATGTTGGCCGGCGCGGACGATCCGGAAGTGCTCATCTTTATCGCCGAAGCGCAGCTGCTGGCAGACAGCGACATGGTCGTCGCCCGCGCGCTCGTCGACCGGGCGCTGCAGATGAATCCAGGCCTGGTCGCGGGCTGGGACATCGCCGGCAACATTCGTTTGGGGGACGGCGAGTACGAGGCGGCGCTGGCCCACTACGAGCGATGCCTGCATCTGGACCCCCAGTCGCCGTGGCGGACCTATGTGTGGCCGAGCATGGGCGGGTGTCTGGTCGCCATGGGACGCTTCGACGAGGCGATCGTGCTCGTCAAGGAAGGCTTGCAGATCGCCCCGAACAACCCCTGGGGCGCAGCCTATCTGGTCGCGGCCCTGACCCATTCGGGGCGCATGGCCGAGGCCCGCGCCGTCCTCGCGGGGTTCGATCCGCGACAGGCCGGCGTCTTCAGAACCAGCCAGTTCGGGCCCAAGCTGACCGGCATCATCGACGAGGCCCTGAAGCTCGCCGGCTGGACCGGTCCCTCTCCCAGCTTCGCCGGGTCTCCTCCCTGAACAGGGGAGGGAACGGCGGCCGGCGCTCCGATCACCCCCCGGCGACGGCCCTCGCGGCGACGTCGCGCCATTGCCGGCCGTCGCGACGGAACTGCGGGCTGGCGGCTGCAATGCGGCGGTCCATGTCGGTGATCATCTCGCGGGCTTCGTCCCCGCGCCCGTGGCGGGCGAGGAAGGCGGCCCGCCGGCCCACCGCTTCCAGCCCCGGCATGCGCTCGGCCGCCTGCTCATAGGCGGCGTCAGCCTCGCCGATCCGCCCAAGGCCCTCCAGCGCGCGGGCGATGGCCAGGACCGCGGCCGGGGTGCGGATGCGCTCGTTCTTCGGATCGAGCTGCTGCAGGAGGTCCAGTCCCTCGGCGTAGCGGCCGAGGTCGACCAGGGCCTGGGCCCGGCCGAGCCGCAGGACCGGGTCCTCGGCGTGGATGCCGACGGCGGCTTCGCGATAGAGCTGTTCGGCCTCCTCGTGCCGGCCCATGGCCGCCGCGGCTTTGGCCAGGCGCATGCGGTTGTGAACGGTTGGCGTCTCATCGCACGCCGTCTTGGCCTCGCGGTACTCGCGGGTGGGGTCCAGCGTCTCGCGGGCGGCCGCCCCCATCTTGCGAACCGTGGGGCCGCCGAAGAGCCCCGGCAGGATGACGATGGCGCCGTAGGCGAGCGCGCCGACCCAAGGGAAAAAGAGGACGATCCACAGCCAGAACATCGGCTGGTTGGTGCGAACGATGTGGGCGCAACAAAGGATGGAGAGGAGGAGCCAGAGGCCGATGCCGGGGCCGATCATTCCTCGGACGCTCCTCTGGCGGCGGCGCGGGGGTCGAGCTTGATTGCAGGCGCCAGGCGCATGACCTCCGCCTGATAGCGCTCGTCCTCGCCGGCGGCCAGCAGCGGCGCGGCCTCGGCGCAGGCCTCGACGAGTTGGCGCACCCACGGCGCATCGACCTTGTGGAAGTCACTGAGCACGTGGCCCATCACCAGGTCCTTGTGGCCTGGGTGGCCGGTTCCCAGGCGCGCGCGCCGGAAGTCCGGGCCAATACGCGCGGCGATCGAGCGGATGCCGTTGTTGCCGGCCGCCCCGCCGCCGGTCTTCATCCGAAAGCGCCCCGGCGCCAGGTCGATCTCGTCATAGAAGACGATCACATCGGCGGGGCCGAGCTTGTAGAACTTCACGGCGTCGCCGACGGCCTTGCCGCTGTCGTTGTAATAGGTCTGGGGCTTGAGAAGCAGCACGCGCACCGGGCCAGCGGGCGTTTCGATCGACCCCTCGCGGGCGAGACTTGAAAAGCGGCTCCGCTCACGGTCGAAGGACCAGCGACGGGCGATGGCGTCGACCGCCATGGAACCCAGATTGTGGCGATTGGCGGCGTACTCGCGCCCTGGATTGCCGAGCCCCGCGAAGATCAGCATGCGCAAATCCACCGCTCATCCGCGCGAAAGCGGGGACCCAGGTTTTTTCTGAAGCACAACGCCCTACGATAAAACACCTGGGTCCTGGATCTCGCCGCTGCGCGCGGCTCGTCCAGGATGAGCGGGAGGGCGCCTATTCCGACTCTTCCTCTTCGGCCGCTTCGCCCTCTTCGGTCGCTTCGGCCTCTTCGCCTTCGGCGGTTTCTTCCTCGATGATCATCGACGCGGCCGAGGCGATCGAGGCGACAGTCGCCTCGCGGACGCGGGCGGTCAGTTCGACGCCTTCGGGCAGGGGCACCTCGGCGGCGCTCACCTTGTCGCCGATCTCCAGGCCGGTGAGGTCGACGACCAGCTCCTCGGGAATCTTGTCGGCCGGCGCCATCACTTCGAGAGCGTGGATGTTGACGTTGAGCGAGCCGCCCCGCTTGAGGCCGGGCGAGTCCTCATGATTGCGGAAGGTCACCGGGATCTCGATGCGGATCGTCTGGTGCTCGTCGACCCGATAGAGGTCGAAATGCATCGGCCGGTCGGTCACCGGATGGAACTGCACGTCCTTGGCGATCACCGACTGCACTTCCTTGCCGTACTTGAGCTTGACCAGGTGACCGAGCAGCTTGCCGGTGTGCAGCGCCTTGCTGAACTCGCCGTCCTTGACCGCGATGTTCACCGGCTCGAGATCGCCGCCATAGAGGATGCCGGGCACCAGGCCCTGCCGGCGTGCCTCGCGTGCGCCGCCGGTTCCCGTGCGCTCGCGCACCTCAACGTTCAGAACGATATCGGCCATGGCCTCGCCTCGAAAGAAAGCCGCCGCGCCCCAGCAAATCGTGGGCGCGCGGCGTTGCGGGCCTCAATGAACCCGCCGGAATTCAGGGTGCGGCTCGATACACGATGCCGCTTTGGGATGCAATCAGGCGGCGCCTGCTGCGTCCCGCGACCACCTCTCCCGGCGGGATAGGTCGAGACGGCTTCTCCTCCCCATTAGGGGCAGGGCTATCGCATATGCACCGAGCGCCCTTCTTCTTCCTCACCGTCATCCCCGGGTGACAGTCCCGGGGATCCATTGAGCGCAAGAGAACGGGTGGCCATGCCCGGCATGGCCAGGTTTCGGCGCTTCAACCGCGGCTGGAACGCTCTACATGGACGCGCTCGCGCGCGTCCACCCGCTGTCCGGCGTGCATGGATGGCCGGGACTGACGCCCGGCCATGACGTTCCTGGTTGGGGGCCGCATGCGATCCCCCTGCCCCTCAGAGGCCCTCAGGGGAGAGAGGTTACGCAGCTTCGCATGGGCCCTCACTCTTCCTATGGGAGAGGGCTTATATGCCTAGCCTCGCTACCCGCCTGGACTGGCGGTCGGGACGACCTCCGAATCGGCGGGCGGGTTCGGTGGGGCCGGCGGATAGGCGCTCGGCGTGTTGACCGGGTTCGTCGTCAGGTCGGAGATCGGCTCGGCGATCCGGCCCGCGGCCAGATTCGCTCTGAGATTGGCGGCCGGGTCGGCGATCGGGCCGGAAACCGGGCTGGCCGCCGCGGTCTCGGCAACGCTGATCGCCGGCGCCGCCCCGGGGGTCCTCATGACCGCGGCCGGCGGCGTCACGCCCGGGGTCACCGGCCGGGTAGCAACCCGGGTCGCCGTCGGCCTCTCCGCAACCTTCGCAGCCGGAGGCGTCGCCGGCTTGCCGGAAGTCTTCATGTCCGATCTCTCGGCGATCTTCGCGACACGCTTCGAGGAGATTCTCGGCGGCGGCGCCGGCGGCGGCGGCTCGGGTGGCGCATCGAGGCCGGCGGCCGTGACCAGGCAGACGCCGGCGTCGTTCATGCCGTGTTGGCCCATGCAGTACATGTCTTCGTAGTGGGGCTTGGCCACCGCCAGGCACTGGTAGAGGTTGAGCTTGGCCTCGTGCAGGCAGGCATCGGCCCCGTACTGATCGCCGGCGAGCGCCGCCAGCCGCTCATAGAGATCGTCGCTCGCTTCCCCGAGCGCGGCGATGGCGGCGAGCTGCACCGCCTCGGCGACCAGCGGCGAATAGGGCGGTGGGATGGCCCCGGCGCTGATCCCCATGGTCTGGGCGCCGACCGTTTCGCGCTGCAGGGCGTCGACGTGGTCGGATGCATCCGGAAGGGACTGTTCGCCCTGACTCTCCACCATCCTGAGGCGGTCCGGGCGATTGGCGACTTCCTCTTTCGACCACGCCTGGTGCTGAATGTCGTAGGACGCCTGGCGGATTTGCCGGCCGGTGACGACGAGCTTCAGGCCAGCCTGACCGATGGCCTGCTGCGCCAGGCCTGCGGCCCGGTCCGAGCCCTTGAACAGCAGGGCATAGCGCGCGTCGTTGATGAGATAGCCGGCCATCAGGCGGCGGTTCTCCGGCGAGGTGCCGGCCGCGCGGACCGCGGCGACGAACGTCGGATCCTGGAGCGCGGCGACGGCGCCATAGGCGACCGCGTCGCGGATCAGGGCCTGGGGACTGTTGGCCGTCACGTGCTTCAGGGCGTCGGCGACCGACAGGCCATTGGCGAAGGCGGGCGAAACCGCGCCGGCGCGCTCGATGTAGGCCTGGAAGGCGGCCGCGTCCGCCAGGGTACGCGCGGGCAGGGCGACCGGCCCGGCAGGCGGCGGCGGGGGCGGCGGCGCCTCGACGACAGGCTGAGGCCTTGGCCGGGCAATCGCCAGAGGCGTGGCGCATAGGGCCGCGGCGGCGCAGCCACCGGCGAGCATCAGCAGTCGGACCGCGCGCGGTCTGGTCATGCTCTCATCCTTGTGCGTCGTCCCCTGTCGGCTATGGCCTTACGGAAAAGGCGAGAATTTGGCCGCCCCGGCGCCGGCGCGCAATGCGACACCTTGGCAGTTGGTATCACGATGACTTTTGATCCGCTGATGACGCGGATGATTCCGCGGATGTCTCACTCCGCTCGGCCTGCAGGATGAGCGGAGTTTGTCTCGGAGCGCCGGCGTCCCCCCGGCCAGGGCGGTTGCCGCCGGGACGCTGCGCTCCGTTCATTCGCTCCACACTTCCGCGCCTGAGGCGCGCAAAAAATGAACTCCGGTCGTCCCGGACGGAGCGCGAGAGCGTGACGATCCAGGAACCACGTGTTTTATCGCAATGCTGAGGATGAGCGGAGTTTGTCTCGGAGCGCCGGCGTCTCGCCGGCCAGGGCGGTTGCCGCCGGGACGCCGGCGCTCCGTTCATATGCTCCACACTTCCGCGCCTGAGGCGCGCCAAAAATGAACTCCGCTCGTCCCGGACGCCGAGCGAGCAGCGAGGC
>DASXCH010000043.1:0-8756 GCA_036491275.1 Caulobacteraceae bacterium | reverse complement strand
ACAGCCGCCACCACCCGGTCCCGAAGATCCAACGAATAGGGTCTGGTCATCCCCGCCGGCCTCCTACCCAGCAGGAAGCTTGAATCAGACCTCGACCGATTTGGGAATCCTACGATTCACAGAAACCTCAACCCGCTCTAGGGCCCGCGAGCGCCGAAGGGCAGGCGAACTGGGCCCGGGGAACTAGCCCGCTGGAAGCTTCGCCCACACCACCGCCGCATCGAGGGGCGGCGCGAGGTCGAAGTCCGCCTCCAGGACCCGGGCGAAATCCTCCGCGCCGGCCAACTCCAGCACCTCGGCGGCGCCGTCCGGCGTGCGCCGGGTCAGACGCCGGTTGAAGAGGCTCGCCCGCATCTTCGGCGTCAGGCGTTCGGCCACCAGACTGGTGGTGAAAATCGAGGCTGGGTGGGTCGCGGTGAACCAGTTCGCCGACTCGTAGTCGGCGCGTTCGGCCGGCTCCAGGGTGAACCGGTACATCGGCGTCCAGCCGGCCGGCAGTCGGGTTTCCAGGACGAGCGAGCCGAACGGGCCCTCGCCCACCTGTGTCAGGCGCAGCACCGCTTCCGCCGTCCGCTGCTCCAGTCCCGGCGCCAGCCTGAGGGGCGCCGAGGCGATCTGGCCGCCGAAGCCGACGTCGGCGATATGTGGCCCCTCCGGCAGGTCCACCTTGAGCAGCATGTGGCTGCGCGCGCCCAGCGGCCGCTCGGGCGGCGCCATCCACACGACCCGGGCGATCAGCGGCGTCACCGCAAAGCCGATCGCCTCCAGCGCGCCCCCGAAGAGCGCGTTGTGCTCGAAGCAATAGCCGCCGCGCCGCTGGCCCACCATCTTGGCCTGCAGCGCGTCGATATCGAGCGAGACGGGCCGCCCCAGCAACGGATCGAGGTTCTCGAACGCGATCGCCGCCGGATGCAGCGCGTGGAGGGCGGTGAGCACCTCAAGCGTCGGCTCGCGCGGGTCGTCGTAGCCGATGCGGCTGAAGTAGGCGTCGAGGTCGAAGGTCATGTGGGACGCCTCCCAGCGCTAACGTCCATCGTCATCCCGCACGGAGGCCCCCGGGGTCCCGTCACAGGCCGGCCCGAGGATAAACTCCGGCCGGAGATGGGGACCCAGAGGCCACAAACGCCGACGATCCTTCATCACTGGGTCCCGGCTCCGCGGCGCTGGTGCGCCTTGGCCGGGATGACGATTTGGGTTTGGCGCATCTACGGCCGCCTGAGAAAGCGCAGGTAGAAGGCGGCGAACACCAGGACAATGCCGACATTCGCCAGCAGCCGCGCCCAGAACTGGTTGCGGAATATGGCGACGTCGACGCCGACGATGAGGGCGATCATCGCCGCCACGTAGAGGACCAGGATCAGTCGATAATCCATCGCGTCCGGACCTTACGCCCTCCCTCGACTCATCGCCCAATGGTCGGCATCGAACCCGGCGACAGATGCATATTTCGCAAGAATAGACCGATTGGTAACAGTGGCCGATACATGAGTTCGGGTTGATTGATATCGGGGGAGGCGTCTTGAAAACACTCGTGGCGGTTGTCGCGCTGGCATGGCTAGCTTCGGCGGATCTGGCTTTCGCCGCCCAGGACGCACAGGCCGAGAAGCCGCAGGCGTCCGCCCGAACCTACGCCCAATGGATTAGGGGCCCGAATACGCTGGAACTGATCTGGCCCGGTTACGCCCTTATGGCCCACATGAACGGACACGTGGTGCTGGACTGCGCCATCAACGACAAGGGAAAGCTGAAGCCCTGCGCGGTGGTGGAGGAAACGCCGAAGGCACAGGGGTTCGCCCAGGCCGTGCTGGACGATCTCGAGCCCACCAAGATGCGGCCCTCGACGGTCGATGGAGCGCCTGTTCAGGACCCCCATGTCCAAATCACCTACGACTTTCTGGGGGCCACGGGTCGCATCAGGTACGAGTGGCGCTCTCGGTGAATTACGGACCGCGTGACGCCGGCATTCCCCTCTCCCGGCGGGAGAGGGAGGGGCCCAAGCGAAGCTTGGGAGGGTGAGGGATTAGGGAAGGCGGCCGCGTAACCCTCACCTGGAGGCAGCCTGGCGGCTGCCTCTCGATCTCTCGCTCAGGGCGCGATTATGTTTTTCACAAACGCAGGCCGGCTAAGGCCGTTTCCCGAGTTCCGTCTCAAAGTTCATGGCGGCCGAGACCGCTAAGGCTGCAGCGAACGCCAGTGCGACGATCATTTGCCGTTAGCCGCTTTCGCTGATGGTTTGGGCGCCGCCGCCACCTTCCGGAATGCGAAATGGCGTACCGCAGGAACCATGCACGCCATTCCAGCAAGCATCAGGGCGCCTAATCCCAAATCCCATGTCCCCGTGCCGTCGGGTACCAGGAAGATAACGAGCGCACTGATTATCGCGGTCCAAACCCCCACGAGGGCCATGATGACAATAAACGCGAGCTTCATCCTTTGGTTTCGTCCTTCGCTAGCCCCGGGCGCGGTAGCGCCGCGCCCGCGGGAGATCACATCACCACCACCACCTTGCCCATCGCTTTGCGCGCGGCCAGGTGCGAGATCGCTTCGCCCGCCCGCTCCAGGGGGAAGCGCTCGGAGACATAGGGCCGGATCTTGCCCGCGGCATAAAGGTCCATCAGCTCACGGACGTTCTGCTGGTGCGCCTTGGGATCGCGCGCCACCGCCGCGCCCCAGAAGACGCCGACGATGTCGCAGCCCTTCAGCAGGGCGAGGTTGAGCGGAATGCGCGGGATGCCGGCCGGAAAGCCGATGACCAGGAAGCGGCCCTCCCAGGCTGTGGCCCGCAGCGCCGCCTCGGCATAGTCGCCGCCCACCCCGTCGTAGACCACGTTGGCCCCCGCCACGCCGCACGCGCCCTTGAACAGCTCCGCCAGCGCCTTCTGGCCATCGCGGTCGAACGGGCCGGCGGGATAGACGACTCCGCTGGCCGCCCCGTGCTTCAAAGCCAGGTCGACCTTCTCCTGGGTCGAGGCGGCGGCCACCACATTGGCCCCCATCGCCTTCCCCAGCTCCACCGCCGCCAGGCCGACGCCGCCGGCCGCGCCGAGCACCAGCAAGGTCTCGCCCGGCTTCAGATGGCCACGGTCCTTCAGGGCGTAATAGGAAGTGCCATAGGTCATCAGGAAGGCGGCGGCCTCGTCGAAGGGCATGGAATCGGGGATCTTGGTCAGCCGCCCGGCTTCCAGCAGCATCTCCTGCGCCATGCCGCCGTTGCCGGCGTTGGCTAGCACCCGATCGCCCGGCGCCACGTGGGTGACGCCCTCGCCCACCGCCTTGACCACGCCGCTTATCTCGCCGCCCGGCGAGAACGGCCTGGCCGGCTTGAACTGGTACTTGTCCTCGATGATCAGCACGTCGGGATAGTTGACGCCGCAGGCCTTGACCTGGACCACCGCCGCGCCCGGCTTGGGCGCCAGATCCGGCACATCCTGGATGACCAGGGTCTCGGGTCCGCCGACCGCCACGCTGAGGACCGCCTTCATGGTTTGTCCGCCTCTCTCTGAATGGAACGGCGGCGACGCTAGAGCCGCGGGCGGGAAAGGGGAAAGGGTTTTTGGAATTGACGATCGCGTGGCCCCGGATCGAGGGCGGCTCGCGTCGAGGCGCTGTGCGGTACAGATGACGGCCTGTAACACCTGGACGGCGCAGGACGTAGGAGGAGGACGAAGGCGGCGGTCGTCTTCAGTCCACGTGAGGTGCGCCATGGTCCAACCCCGTTTGTTCGCGGCATTGCTTGCCGCGGCGGCAGTCACCGCGGTCGCCGCCCCCTCCCAGGCGGCGGCCATCCAGCCCTTCAGTGAAGCGGCTTTTCACGCCGCCCAGGCTCAAGGGCGCTCAATTCTCGTCGACGCCCATGCTGACTGGTGCCCAATCTGCCATCTGCAAGCCCCGACGCTGGCGAAACTCGCGAACGAGCCGGCGTTCAGCAAACTCGTGATCCTGAGGCTGAACTACGATCGCCAGGTCGCCGAAAAGCAGGCCCTCGGCATTCGGATGCAGAGCACCCTGATCGCTTTCAAAGGCAACAAGGAAACCGGCCGGTCGGTCGGCGTGACGAGCGCCAGCCAGATCACGGCGCTCGCTCAAACTGCCCTCAACTAGCCGGCATGAGCCCTCTGACTTTGGGGGCCGCCGGTCTCGCCGGCGTCTTGACTGTCTTGTCGCCTTGCGTTCTGCCCATCCTGCCGGTGGTGTTCAGCTCGGCGCAGTCTCAATCCAGGCTGGGCCCCGCCGCCTTGGCGATGGGTGTGGCGGCCGCCTTCACCGGCGTCGGCCTGTTCGTCGCGACGGTCGGCTTTGCACTTGGACTCGACCCGGATCTCTTCCATCGCATCGCCGGCGTTCTGCTCCTCGTCTTCGGGCTGATGCTTCTGACGCCTCGGCTGCAGGTGGCGGCCGAGGCCGCGCTCGCGCCTTTCTCGACATGGGCCGCTCAGCGCACCCGCGGCGTTTCGGGTCGGGGACCCTGGGGCCAGGCCGGGCTTGGCCTGTTGCTCGGCGCGGTTTGGAGCCCCTGCGTTGGCCCGACGCTCGGGGCGGCGTCGCTTCTGGCCAGCCAGGGCAAGGACTTGGGCGTCACCGCGTTGACGATGTTGATGTTCGGCATCGGCGCCTCGGCGCCGCTGTTGCTCATCGGTCAGGTTTCGCGGGCCTCGTTGACGAGGATGCGCGGCGGACTCGGCGTGGGTGGTCGCTGGGGGAAGCTGCTCCTTGGCGGCGGCCTGGTGCTTGCCGGAGCCTTGGCGGTCTCAGGCCTGGACAAGGTCGTGGAGTCGTTTCTGGTCGACATCTCCCCGGCCTGGCTGACGCGGCTGACCAGCTCTGTCTAGGCTGGTGGGCTTGGCGTCCGGGACAAACGGATGCGACATCCGACCGGCGGTTCGGGTCCCTAGCCGCCGGCGCCCGTGTCGGGCAGGACATTGATCAGGATCCAGGCGCCCGACTTCGGCGATCCTTGACCGACCCAGCGATTGACGAAGGTGGTGTAACCCGTCGGCAGACCAGCGATGCCGCCGACGTACACCTCGTGACTGTATGTGGTCTCGGGCGTGACCTGCGCGGCCGTCACGAGCGTGGCCCCTTGCCGTTTCATCCGGGCTACGAAAGCGCTCCAGGCGCCGGCGTCGCCCGTCACGCGCACCTGGCAGGCGGTCGGCACGGTTGTCAAAAACACCTCGACCCCTCCGTCCGCCGAGCCGTTGTCCGCGTGAAAGGCCATAGCGGCCGGCGCGCCTGGAATAGGCTGCCCAACGGGGGTGTATCGCCCTTGCGCCCCTGATTGAAATCCGGCTTTCGCCGCCATCGCGTCAATCGATGCGGGCGCAGCGTCGGGGACGGCAAGGAAGCCGGCGCACAGGCCTTCCAGGCCCGCGCCGAGCAGATGCGGCATCGACGTGTCCGATGGCCGAGCTGGTGCAGGTTGGGCCGCAGAGGTTGATTGAAGCAGCGCGAAGGCGGCGCTCGCCGCAAGCCAAATCCTGAACATGAAATCTCCGAGGCTGCCCGCGCCGATGCGTCCGGTCTGTCGCTCCTACATTCGCGAGAGGGTCGCCGTCCGTTACGGCCGGGCATCCGAGTCGGACGACGGGACGCCCGGCGGGCCCAACGCTCCTCGAGGTCGCGGCTCCGCTGCAGGACTTCGCCCACCGACCGATGCGCTCGCCTGGCCGCTGTTGCATCCGCAGTCGGCTCCGGTTCGGACGGGGAAGGTCTCGACGGACACAGGCTGCTTTGAGTTTTAAGATATCTATTCTAAAATATGCGGCGAGGCGCACGTGATCAGGTTCGAGGCGTGTCCGCCGTGGATGTCCGCCGATGCCGCGTCCTAGGGAATTCGAGGAGCTCGCCGTGCTGGACGCGGCGATGCTCTGCTTTTGGGAACAGGGCTTCGAAGGAACGACGGTGAAGGATCTGGTCGACAAGACCGGCCTCACGGCCGCCAGCCTCTACAACGCCTTCGGCGACAAGCGCGCCCTCTACCAAAGGACGCTGGATCACTATGTCGAGTCCAGCGTCGCCGACCGACTTCGTCGTTGCGAGGCCATGGCGCCGCGGGCCGCGATCGCGGCCTTCTTCGAAGAGATCATCGCCCGCTCGTTGAGCGACGCCGATCGAAAGGGCTGCATGTTGGTGAACGCCGCGCTCGAGATCGCCCCGCACGACCCGGCCTTTCGCAAGGTTGTCGCCGATGTGTTGATTCACATCGAAGCCTTCTTCCTGGCCTGCGTGGAGACCGGACAGGCCGAAGGAACGATTTCCCGGGTCATCCCCGCGAGGCAGCTCGCTCAGCATCTGCTCGCGGTCCTACTCGGAATCCGCGTCCTGGCGCGGGTCCGGCCAGAACCCTGCCTCCTGGAGGGGCTCATGGCGCCGGCCCTGGCGTTGCTCGATCCCGTTCCGCCAACGGCTGCTCCCGCATGAGACCCTCATGCCTGCCGATGGCGCTGCCCGCGCCGACAGCCTCGCGAACGGCTGTTCGCCGCCCTGGCGGCGATCGTGCTGGTGATCATCGCTTGTGGAACCCTGCTGGCGACTTTACCTGCGCCGTCACCTGACGCTGAGTTCCTGGAACTGGCCGTCAAAGCGCGGAGTGGTCTTTCACCGCCTCCGCTAACCGATCTTTGAGCTCGCCGAACCGGCGGTCCACGGCCTGGGGGTCGGTGCGGTTGAGCATGACCATCTGGCGTCGTGTCTCTCCGCCGCGAACGACCTCGATCGCACCGGTCTCGATGCCGTCGACAATAGCGGCGGCCACGTCGGCGGCCGGCTCGCGGTTCACGCCCACATCCGGGCCGGCCCTGGAGCTTCTCATCATCGGGGTGTCGGTCGCGCCGGGATAGACCGTCAGGACGCCGATCCCCTCGCCTTGGAGCTCGCGCCGCAGCGCCTCACCGAAGTGAGCGAGGCCCGCCTTCACCGCGGCGTAGGTGGCGTAGAACGGCGTCCCGACCAGGGCGATTCCCGAGGAGACGTTCACGATCAGCCCTTCGCCGCTGGCGCGCAGCGCCGGCAGGGCGGCGCGCGTCAGCAGGATGGGGGCCACGAGATCCACCTCGACCATGGCCCGGATTTCCGCCTCGCTCACCGCCTCGAGGCGCCCGGCCCGAACGCCGCCGGCGTTGTTCATGAGGATGTCCAATCCGCCCATGGCGGACAGGGCGGCGTCGAGGGTCTCGCCGCGGCCCCCGGGGGTCGCCACGTCCGCGACGATCCCCTTCGCGCGCGCGCCAGCGAGCCGCAACGTCTCCAGAGCCTGGCGCAACCCATCTTCCCGCCGGCCGGTGACAAAGACCGACGCTCCCTTGTGTCCGACGGCCATCGCCGTCTCCAGCCCAATCCCACTGGTCCCACCGGTGATGAGGATGCGTTTGTCTTCGAGATCCATGAGGTCGTCCTCCGCTAGGGGCCTCCCGCGCGCGGGCGCTCGGCGACGGCCCGGGGGTGTCGGGCGGTCCGCCGGACGGCCTGCCAGGCGCAGATCCGCGGGTCGCCCAGCGCCGCCGACGCCTCCCGCCAGTCCCGGTCCGGACGCCGGGCGGTCACCATCGCAGGGCCCACGGGGCGGCGAGGTAACCGATAAGGGCGACGCCGACGATCGCCAGGTTGTACCAGGTGGCCAGGAACGGCGCCGCGGACTCCGTACACGCCAGGGCATAGGCGGCGGCGCCCAATCCGCCCGCGCACACGCCGAGGACGGCGCCGGTCACGCGCGGCGAAGTGGGCGCCAGACCTCGAACGGCCCAGACGAGCGCCAGGAACGGCGGCGCCGAAAAGGTCAGGATGCGCCAGGGGCACACCGCCGCGGTGTCGCCCATGACGAGCGGCATGCGATCGCCCCCCGGAACCCCGGCGAGCTGCCCGGTGCAAAGCGCCAGCACGACGCCGACCGGCGCGAGCAGCCACAGCATCCGCTCCCGGGCCGGCGTCGCCGGGCGGGAAAGACGCTCGAGGGCCCAGATGGAGATACCGCCCAGGGCGAGCGTGTAGGCGAGTTTGGTCCAGAACATCGGCGTGCCCAGGGCGCTCGGCAGATCTGGACGGAAGCCCAACGTCAGCCCGACGAGGACGACGGATACGATCACGCCCGCGCCGGCCAGGCCCGCGAGACGGCGCGCCACAGCGCGGCGGGGTGTCGGCCGAAGCTGCGCCGCCAGCCGCTCGATGAGGCCTTCGGTCGTCACACGCCGAGCCTGCGACCGATGCGGCGCGCGGCTCGAGGGCGAACGTTGGGACACGGTGAAAACCCGACCTTCAGGGGACCTGCGCTTTCCGGGCGGCCCGCGGCCGGCCCGGAAAGCGCGGCAACGACCTATTGCCTCGGCGCGCTGGTCATGGCGCCGGAGGACATGTGGTCGTCCTTCTTCTTGCCCTTCATGTGATCGTGCGACGTCATCGCGCCGGACGCCATGTGGTCGCCCTTCTTGCCATGGGTCATCGCGCCGGAGGTCATGTGATCGTGCGACGTCATCGCGCCGGACGCCATGTGGTCGTCCTTCTTCATGGCGTCGGTGGAGCTGGACTGGGCGAAGGCGCTGCCGCCGGCCAGCGCCCCGGCGAAGGCGGCGATCGTCAGGATCTGGAAGGTCTTGGTCATTGGATATCTCCGTTGGTGATGCGGCCTGGATCGGCCTTGAGGTCCCGCCCAGGGCGGGATGGCGAAACGGCCGAACCGGCCGGAATGGGTCAGAGGCGCGCGGCGGCGAGGATGGCCCCGCCGGGGCCGCCTTGAACGAGAACCGCCGACTTCAGTCCGGCTG
>DASXCH010000042.1:0-8344 GCA_036491275.1 Caulobacteraceae bacterium | reverse complement strand
TTCCGTCGGAGTACTCCGCCGAATGGTGGGTGGGCGAAAAGGTCTTCACACCCTACTTCGAAGCTCACATTGACACCGACCTGATGGGTCGGCCCTTGAAGGGTAATTTCGGTGTGCAGGGCGTCCACACCGAGCAATCTGTGACCAATTATCTCGCGACGGGATTTTGGCCGACCCAGACCTTCACCCCCGTCAACACGACTGAAAATTACTGGGAGATCCTTCCAAGCATGAACCTCAACTGGGAGGTGGCCGACGCCCAGTACATCCGCCTCGGAATCGATCGTTCGATGGCCCGGCCGAGGTTCGACCAGATGGGCGGAAACACGTCATTCACCTACACCGTCGCGAACGCTGGCTGCCATTGGGTGCCGAACGTAAATAATGGTTGCAACAGCCCGTGGAGTGGGACGTTTGCCAATCCAAAATTGAAGCCGTGGATCTCAGACGACGTTAACCTCGCCTACGAATACTACTTCGCACCCGGCGAAGGTTTTTCAGTCGAGGGCTTTTACAAACACCTCGAGACCTTCATCTATGACTCGACGATTCCCTACAACTTTCAGTCATTTTATGAAGGAGGCAGCTACCCTCCGCCTACTCCCGCCACCTTCTATGGGCCGGTGACGCAATACGTAAATGGCAATGGCGGCCGGGTCCTGGGCGTCACCCTTGCCGCCAATGTCTCGTTGAAGCACCTGTGGAGCGGGCTTGACGGATTCGGGATCTCGGCGACGGGGACCTACATCGACAGCAACGTGCATATCCCCGACCCCGGCACGTCGCCGACCGGCAAGATCCCCGAACTCTCGAAGTACATCTTCAACGTTTCGTTCTATTACGAGAAGAACGGCTTCTCGCTCCGGATCAACGATAGGTTCCGCAGCTCCTATGTCCAGGAGGTGCCGAACTTCAACGGTTCGCTGCAGGCGATCGAGGGGGCCAAGGAGAACACAGTCGACATCCAGGCCGGCTACCAGTTCCGCGAGGGCCGGTACAAGGGTCTGGCGTTCACCGTCTCGGCCGAGAACGTCACCGACACGCCGATGAACAGCTTTGTGAGCGGCGATCCCAAGCAGCCGGAATATTACAAGCTGTTCGGCACCAACCTGCTGTTCGGGGTAAGCTATCGATACTGATGATGCCCGCTCCTTGTCCGTGGTGTGAGTTTCTCGGCCAAGGATGGGCGTAACGCCGGCGGCGCTATCCCGGCGTGACCAGGCCCCGGTGTCCGCGTATCTGGACTCCGGGGCCTTACTCGTTGGAGGCGAGCGTGCCGCGTCTGAGCATGCTGACATTCATCCTCGGCCTGATCGCTGCCGGCGCGAACGCCTCTGTCACCGTGACAGCGCGGTCGGACGGGATCGACATCCGCAATGGACCTGTTCTCACCCGAATCGTTGCGATCCGCGACGACATCGTCCGCATTCGCGTGGCTCCGGGCGGTCGAATGCCGGAAGATGCCTCCTGGGCTGTCTTGCCGGCCTCGCGGCAGAGCCGCGTCAAGGTTCAACCCTTGAAGGCGCCCGGCGCCGCGGGCTTCCGCACGCCGGTGCTGGTCGTGCGCGTGGCCAGGGCCGACGGCCGCCTCACCATTGAGGATCCCGCAGGGCGCGCGATCCTGGCCGACGCACCGGAAAGGGCCCTTACCCTCGACGCTCACGGCTTCTCCCTCCGCAAGACACTGCCGGCCGGCGAGCACATCTTCGGCCTCGGCGACAAGGCTGGGCCCCTCGACCATCGCGGGCAGGCCTTTTCGATGTGGAACACCGACGCCTTCGGCTGGCAGGAATCCACCGATCCCCTCTACAAGAGCATTCCGTTCTTCATCGGCGTCGACGGCGGCGGACGCGCCTTCGGTCTCTACCTCGACAACTCCTGGCGCAGCTGGTTCGACTTCGGCCGCACCGATCCCCGCGTCATCACGATCGGGGCCGAAAACGGACCCTTGGACTATTATGTGATGGCGGGGCCGGCGCCGAAACAGGTGGTGGAAGCCTGGGCCTGGCTCACCGGGCCCTCGCCAATGCCGCCACTCTGGGCGCTCGGCTTCCAGCAGTCACGCTACAGCTACATGACGGATGCCGAGGTGCGCGGGATCGCGGACCGCCTGCGCAAGGAGCGCATCCCGGCCGACGCCATCTATCTCGACATCGACTACCAGGACCGCAACCGGCCATTCACGGTAAACACGGCCGCCTTCCCCGATCTCGCCAAGCTGGCCACGGACCTCAAGGCCGAGGGTTTCAAGCTTGTGCTGATCACCGACCTCCACATCGCCGACCTGCCGGGCCAGGGTTATGCCCCTTATGACACGGGTGTCGCCGGGGACGACTTCGTGAAGACGCCGGATGGGAAAACCTACGTCGGCACAGTCTGGCCAGGCCCGTCGGTATTTCCCGATTTCACTCGGCAGGCGACGCGCGACTGGTGGGGCAGCCTCTACAAGACCTTCCATGACGACGGGATCGCCGGGTTCTGGAACGACATGAACGAACCGGCGGTGTTCGACGGGCCGGACCACTCCATGCCGCTCGACATCGTCCACCGCATCGACGAGCCGGGCTTTGTCTCGCGCACCGCCAGCCACGCCGAGATCCACAACATCTACGGCATGGAGAATTCCCGGGCCACCTACGAGGGCCTGTTGAAGCTCGACCCCGACGAGCGGCCGTTCGTGCTCACCCGCGCGAGCTTCGCCGGCGGCCAGCGATACGCATGGACCTGGACCGGCGACAACGACGCAACCTGGAACCATCTCAGGATCAGCATCGGCCAGTTGGAGAACCTCGGCCTTAGCGGCTTTGCCTGGTCGGGCGCCGATGTCGGCGGCTTCGCCGGCTCGCCGAGCCCCGAGCTTCTCACCCGCTGGATCGAGGTCGCCGCCTTCACGCCCTTGTTTCGGGACCATTCGGGGAAGGGGACGGCGCGGCATGAGCCTTGGGTCGACGGCCCGGCCCAGACCGACATCCGTCGGCGCTTCATCGACGCTCGCTACCGCCTCATGCCCTATTTCTACGCGCTCGCGGACGTGACCGCCCGCATCGGCCTTCCCATGATGCGGCCGCTGTTCCTGGAGTTTCCCCAGGCCGCCGGCCATCTGCGCGAAACGGGCCTGGAGTTCATGCTGGGCCCGGACCTGGTGATCGCGCCGCAGCCGGAGGCGGACACCCGCGATGACTATGACGTCGTCCTGCCCGGCCCTGGCTGGTTCGACTACTGGACCGGGCTGCCGGTCGCGCCCGCCAATTCGCCGCCCGGGATCACCAGTCTGCACGAAACCCCTGCGCTGGACCGGCTGCCCGTGTTCGTGAAGCCCGGCTCGATCCTGCCCCGCCAGCCGCTCGTCCAGAGCACTGCGGAGACACCGGACGGTCCGCTGGAGATCGAGGTCTATCCCGGTCCCAACTGCAGCGGCCTTCTCTACTGGGACGACGGCGTGAGCCAAGGCCGCGAGAAGGGCGAGATCTTGCGGCAGTCGCTGCAGTGTGCGGTGCAGGACGGCCGCCTGACTTTGACCTTTGACCAGCGCAGAGGCCGCTATCCGCCATGGTGGAAGAGCCTGAAGGTGACCATCCACGGCTGGACGCGCGCCAACGCCGAGGTGAGTCTCGCCGGAAAGGCGGTCGACGCGACTTATGAAGGCGGCGCCGAGACCCTGACGATGACCATACCCGACGAACCCGGCCGTGCGGTTCTCACCATCGAATGAAGCGGCTCCTCGCCATCCTTGCCGCGGCCTTGCTGGCGGCCGCCTCGCCCGCGCCGGCGCAGTCAAACCGGCCGCCGCAGATTGTCTACCAGGTTTTTGTCCGCAGCTTCCGCGACACCAACGGGGATCGGCAGGGCGACCTCACCGGCATCCGCCAGAGCGTCCCCTACCTGAAGTCGCTGGGCGTCACGACGATCCTCCTGACGCCGATCCAGCCCTCGCCGTTCTACCACTCCTACTTCCCCACGAAATTCTCCGGGGTGGATCCGGCCTACGGGGACATGGCGAGCTTCCGGCGCCTCGTCGGCGCGCTCCACGCCGCTGGCCTGAAGCTGATCCTCGATGAAGAGTTCCAGTATGTCGCCGAGGGCAATCCCTGGCTCAAAGACGATCCCGAACGGATCCTCACCAAGCAGAATTCCAGCGAGCCCGAGACCCTGTTCGGCGGACCGTTGCGCCTGAAGGCTTGGGACGGACGCATGTACGAGATCGCGACCGTCAATCTTCTCGCGCCGGGCGTGCGGAGCTTTTTCACCCGCTATCTGATGGGCTGGGCCGACCTCGGGGTCGACGGCTTCCGTCTCGACCACATGATGGACGACCTCGACAACAAGGGCCGGGAAACGGATCTGTTCGCGCGCTTCTGGCGGCCGATCTTCGCCGGGCTCAAAGCCGCCCATCCCGGTCTCGAACTCGTCGCCGAGCAGGCCGACTGGGGCTATGGCGAAGCTTGGCTCACCCGCGGCGGCGTCGACGCCGTCTTCGCCTTTCCCCTGCGGGCCGCTGTCGTCACCCTCCACAAAACCGCGATCGACAAGGCCATCGCCGAAACGGCCGTCGTGACCCCGTTGGGCAAACGCCAGTTCGTCTTCATCGAGAACCACGACACCGACCGCTTCGCCTCGCTGGTCGGGAGCGATCCGGCCAAGCTCCGCCTCGGAGCTGCCTTCGCTCTCTTCCTCAAGGGAACGCCGCTCATCTATTACGGCCAGGAGCTTGGCATGCGCGGGCGAAAATCCGCCGCCTGGAACTCCGACGCCAACGATATTCCCGACCGCGAGGCCTTCCGCTGGGCACCGGACGAGCGCGCGCCGGGGCAGGCGATCTGGTACGCCGGCGACTGGCCGTGGTGGAGGGATCGCTTCAATCGCTCGCATGACGGAGTTTCTGTCGCGGAGGAGGCCCGCGATCCGGCGTCCCTGCTAAACTGGTATCGGCGTTTGGCCGCGCTTCGGCATGCGCGGCTCGATTGGCGTGACGGCGACCAGACCGAAATCTGTCCGAAGGCTGAACATCTCGTCTGCCTCCTGCGGACGTCGGGCGTCCACCGAAGCCTGATGATCGCCAATCTTTCGCCCGCCCAAGCCGACTTCAACTTCGGCAAGGTCGCAAGCGGCCATTGGCGCGCCCTTGCGGCCAATAATGTGAGCCTTGCTCCTGGCCGGGTCGGCCTCGATGCATGGGGCGTGGCGATCCTGGGCGGGGAGGAGGGGCGGTGAAGCGGAGGCTGGGCCGGACTCAGATCTTCAACATGTCGTTCGGTTTCATGGGCATCCAGATGGGATTCGCCCTTCAGAACGCGAACACCAGCCGCATCTTCCAATCCCTGGGGGCCGACGTCGACAGCCTGCCGCTCCTATGGATGGCAGCGCCGCTCACCGGCTTCCTGGTCCAGCCGATCATCGGCCACCTGAGCGACAAGACCTGGGGGCGTCTCGGCCGGCGGAGGCCCTATTTCCTGGTCGGCGCCATCCTGGCCGCCGCCGCCATGGCCTTCATGCCCAATGCGCCGGTTCTGTGGGTGGCGGCGCTCGGCCTGTGGCTGATGGACGCCTCGATCAACATCTCGATGGAGCCGTTCCGGGCGTTTGTCGGCGATCTCCTGCCCGACGAGCAAAGGACCGCTGGCTACGCCGCCCAGAGCTGGTTCATCGGCGTGGGCGCCGTCCTCGCCTCGGCCCTGCCCTGGATTCTGTCCCACCTCTTCCACGTCGCCGACGGGGCTGGGCACACGCCTCAGAGCGTCCGTTTGGCCTACTACATCGGGGGCGGCGCCCTGTTGGCCTGTGTCCTTTGGACCGTCGCCAGCACTCGCGAATACAGCCCGGCGGAAATTGAGGCGTTCGCGCCAGCAAAGAAGGGCCTGGCGGCGCAGAGCGGGCCCACAGCCCGCGCGTTCCTTTCGTTTGGGGCAGCCTGCCTCGTGATCGGCGCGGGCGGGCTGATCGCCGCCCACTGGACCAAAGCCGACCTCGGTATCCAGCTCCTAGGCGGCCTTGTCGGCGGCTTTGGCGCCGCCCAGCTCGCCGCCGGCGGTTTGAAGGCGGCGGGCCGGACACGGAACGGCTTCTCCGAGGTGATGGACGACCTTTTCATGATGCCCAAGGTGATGCGCCAACTGGCCGTCGTGCAGTTCTTCACCTGGTTCGGCCTCTTCGCCATGTGGATCTACGCGACGCCGGCGGTCACCGCTTTCCACTATCACGCGACGGCGGCCTCGCCGGCCTACAACGAGGGAGCGGACTGGGTGGGCGTGCTGATGGCTGCTTACAACGGCGTGGCGGCCTTGGCCGCCTTCGCCCTGCCGGCGCTGACGAGAGGGCTTGGCCGCAAGGGCGCCAATGCCCTCTGCCTGGCGCTCGGCGGCGCCGGCCTGCTGTCGTTTCCGCTGATCCACGATCCGAGGATGCTCATCATCTCGATGGTCGGGGTCGGGGTTGCCTGGGCCTCGATCCTTTCGACGCCCTATTCGATCCTCTCCAGCGCCGTGCCGGCGGGGAAGATGGGCGTCTATATGGGCATCTTCAATTTTACCATCGTCACGCCGCAGCTGCTCGCCGCGACGGTGCTGGGTCTGGTCTTGAAGGTGTTTCTAGGCGGTCAGGCGATCTGGGCTCTGACTCTGGGCGGCGTCTGTCTGCTTGTCGCCGCGGTGGCCTCGCTGGGCGTGGACGATCCGGCCGGCGCGCCGCGATGGGCGACCCTGCAGCCGGCCTAGGCCGCCCGTTGGTCCATCAGGCTCGCGAACCTTCGGAAGAGGTGCAGGGCGTCGCTGGGTCCGGGCGAGGCCTCCGGATGATGCTGCACCGAGAACACCGGCCTGCCTTCGACCGCGAAACCGGCGTTGGTGCCGTCGAACAGGGAGACGTGGGTCTCCTTCAGGTTGGCCGGCAGGCTGTCGCGGGCGACGGTGAAGCCATGGTTCATCGAGACGATCTCCACCTGGCCGGTGGCGAGGTCCTGGACCGGGTGATTGGCGCCGTGGTGGCCCTGGTCCATCTTCTCGGTTCTGGCGCCGAGCGCCAGCGCCAGCATCTGGTGGCCAAGGCAGATGCCGAACAGCGGCACGCCGCTTTCCACCAGCTTGCGGATCACCGGCGCGGCGTATTCGGCGGTGGCGGCCGGATCGCCCGGGCCGTTGGAGAGGACGATCCCGTCCGGCCTGCGGGCCAGGATCTCCTCGGCGCTGGCCTTCGCCGGCGCAACGCTCACCCGGGCGCCTACTGAGACCAGCGAGCGCAGGATGTTGCGCTTGACGCCGTAGTCGATGACCACGACGTGGCGGCGGCCATCGCCGGCGCCGTGGCCATGGGGCCAGCTCCAGGCGCCTTCGTCCCAATCGAACGGCTTTTCCGACGAGGCGTCCTTGGCGAGATCGAGGCCGACCAGGCCGTCCCAGGCACGCGCGCGGTGCGTAAGAGCGTCGATATCGAATTTCCCGTCCGCCGCATGGGCGACGACGCCCAAGGGCATGCCTTCCTCCCGGATGCGGCGGGTGAGCGCACGCGTGTCGATCCCGGAGAGGCCGATGACACCGCGTCTGGCAAGCCAGTTGTCGAAGTCGGAGCCCGCGCGCCAATTGGCCGGCGGAGTCGGCGCATCGCGGAAGATCGCGCCGCAGGCGGCCGTCGCCGCGCCACCCGCCACCTGCTCGATGTCCTCGTCGTTGGTCCCGACATTGCCGATGTGCGGGAAGGTGAAGACGACGACCTGGTCCATGTAGGACGGGTCGGTGAGGATCTCCTGATAGCCGGTCATGGCGGTGTTGAAGCACACCTCGCCCAAGGCCTCGCCGACGGCGCCACAGCCTTTTCCCGGAAAAACGGCCCCGTCGGCCAGGACGAGGAGGCCAGTGACGCCGGCGGGCAGATCTGGGTTCAACAACGGTCTTTCAAGGTCGAGAGGCATGGGCGAGGTAGCGGGCGGGCAAGAAGGCGTCAACGTCGTTTCGCGCCGGGCGTCCAAGCGTCTAGGGTGGGCCCATGCTCCAGCTCCGACCTAACTGTGAATGCTGTGATCGCGACCTGCCGCCGGAGAGCGCGAACGCGCGCATCTGCACCTTCGAATGCACCTTCTGCGCCCACTGCGCGAGGGCCCGATTCGCCGGCGTCTGCCCCAACTGCGGCGGCGAGCTCCTCCGCCGTCCAACCCGGCCCGCCGCGCTGCTGGCCAGGTATCCCGCCTCGACCGAACGGGTGTCGAAGGCGCACGCCGCCTGCGCCTAGATGTGAGCTCTCAATAGGTTGTCCATCCGACCCTGACCGGGGAAGCTGTGGTTGCGAAACTTCAGAGTCTCAGGAGGGGGTCGGATGAACGTCCACAAGAATGCCCGGCTGACGCTGCACAGTCGAG
>DASXCH010000041.1:0-25227 GCA_036491275.1 Caulobacteraceae bacterium | reverse complement strand
GGGCCGGGCCCAGTCCCGATCAACTGACCCACGCCCGCGCCGTCTTCCACCAGATGCAGCAGGCCTACGCCGCCGGCGACTACGTCCGCTACGGCCAGCTCATGCAACAACTGGGGCAGATCCTGTCCTCGCCCTGACGCCGGCGCGCCCGAGCGTCAGCTTTCGGCGCCGAACCTGACGGCAGCCCCTGGCGCCTTGCCGCCGGCGCCTGTCGCCCTCAGCGCTTCATCCAGGGTTTCGACTTTCCCGAGGCGAGGGCCGCCGTCTGCTGGCGCTGGAACTTGCCGCCACGCGGCGGCCTGGGCCTGGCGTCGGTCGCCGCCCGCTTCAATCGCAGCGCGCGCTGGATCGGCGTTTCGGCGTCGGGCGGGTCACTCATCCCCCGATCCTACCACGCACGAGGTCGCCGCGTCGCTTTCAATGAGAGCTGGCCCGACTGGCGGCCAGACCCCCGTGGCCGGTTCCGGCGCTTCCCCGCGGACTGGGCGATCCCGGCCCGAGGGCTCAAACTCATCTGTAAGACTTTGCCGCGGGCTGCGACTACCTAGGCATGGGTGGCGCAAACCGGACCACGGCGGATCAGGACGAGCGCTATCAGCGCGCGACCGTCTCGTTCGGGGCGACGCTGGAGCGGCTGTCGCGCGCCTACGAAGCCGACGCCGATCAACGCCTCGACCTCCTGCAGGAGATCCACCTCGCCCTGTGGCGCAGCTTCGCGCGGTATGACGGGCGGTGTTCGGAGCGGACCTGGGTCTTTCGGGTGGCGCACAACGTGGCGACCTCGCACGTGCTCGAGCGCCGGCGCCGGCGCCCGCAGACCCTGACGAGCCTCGACGAGATCGCCGCGCTCGGCGATCCGGCGCAGGCGGACCCGGAGGTCGAAGCCGGCGATCGCCAGGCCCTGGCTCGCCTGACGGCCCTGGTCCAGGCGCTGGCCCCGCCCGACCGCCAGATCGTGGTGCTCTATCTCGAAGGTCTCGAGGCCGCCGCGATCGGCGAGGTGTGCGGGCTCAGCCCAGGCGCGGTCGCCACGAAAATCCACCGGCTGAAAGCCGTCATCGCCCAGCGTTTCCACCAGGGAGGTCCCGATGCCGGCTGACCCCTCCAAGCTCGATCCTCAAAAGCTCTGGCAGAGCCAACCCAAGGAGTTCGACCCCATGACCCTCGCAGCCATTCACGAGAAGGCGCGGACGTTCCAGACCAAGGTCCGGCGGCGCAACGCCATCGAATACGTCGCCGGCGCGGTCGGCATGCTGGCCTTCGTCCCGGCGGTGCTGCAGCGGGACAGCTGGCTGATGCAGGCGGGAGGCGCACTCATCATCCTGGCGATGGTCTTTATCCTCTGGCAGCTTCACCGCCGGGCTTCGGCCAGGACCGTTCCGGAGGCCAGCCAGTCGCTGGCGGACTTCCATCGCGGCGAGCTGATCCGGCAGCGAGACGCCATTCGCTCCGTGGGCGCCTGGTACATCGCGCCGGTCGTTCCCGGCATGGCTCTGCTGCTGATCGGCCGCTGGTTCCAGTCGCACGCGCCAGGCCGATCCATCGGGATCGACCATCTGATCATCCTGCTGGGCGCCCTGATCGCGGTGCTGGTGCTGCTGGTCATCTGGCTGGTCAATCAGCGCGGCGCCGAGCGCCTGCAAAGGCGGATCGACGCGCTGTGAGCGCGCCGGCGAGGGGGAGTCGGCCTGGGGTCGGCATGGGGGTCGGCATGGGGGTCGGCCCCCGCCTTGCACCCTGGGCCAGAGCGAACCCGCGCGCGGCCAAGGCCAGGCTTGGGTTGAGTGCGCTGTCGCCGTAATCCACCGTAATCCGGGCGGACGTGACCCGTCGCCGTCGTCCGGGCTATTGTTCGACACCTCCGGAGCGCCGACTTGGTCCGAACCATCACCGCCGATGAGATCGACTTCAGCCCGGCCGCGAGCACGGCGGTGGTGTCGGATACGTTGAGGTTCATCCTGCCCATCCCGGTAATGGCGGACGGCGGCGCGCCGCTGCGTCAGGTCGAAGGCGAGGCCGCCGGTCAGCCGTTCATCGGTCAGGACGGCCGGCCCATCGAGGGACGGGGACTCGCGTTCTTCAACCCGGACGACGGCTGCAACGACTTCGCCCGCTGCGACGGCCGCGCCGCCATCATCGTCGGCCACATGACGGAGGAGCTGGGCAGGCGTCTCGATGGCGAGGTGCGATCGTTGGCGGCCGATCCCGGTCAACTCGGGCTGGACGACCTGCGGGCGATCCTCACCTTCGCAACGGAAAGGCTCGGCCTGACCGCCCACAGCGCCAGCCGGGACTATGTCCGCGACGCCATGACGCCCCTCGATGCGGCGGGCGTCGAAGCTTATGGCCTGCACCGGCGACGGGGCGATCAGCAATGCCGAGCCGTCTATGTCGCCGGCGCAGGGCGCTTTCTCGGGCCTGCGGCGACGCCCCAGGTCTTCAGTGACGGCGCGGTGATCATCGCGCTCCAGGGCGCCGTGTGGCTCGCCCAGCCCGCCAGCTTCGAAGCGCACTACAAGCATCCAGACGGGCGCTCGATTCGGGTCGCCGAACTCGCTGCCCAGATCCCGAGAGGGCAATAGTCATCCCTCGCCAAGGCCTCGCGCCAGGGTGTTCCGAGACGGTCGGTCGAGGGTGAACGTTGCTCCTGGCTCCCGGGACGAAAGCGGACGCGGCAGCGCGTGATCCGCAACTCTCTTTCGTCCGAGGGCCGCGCGGCCTTAGGAATGGCGCGGCATGGAGAGCGCCGCCCGCCCGACCGATGTGTTCCGCCTGCCCGGCTACCTCGCCTTCTGGACGGCGAGCACGGTGTCGGGTTTCGGCAGCTACATCACCGGCCTGGCGTTGCAGGTCCTGGTGGTGGTGACCCTGAAGGGCACGGCCACGGACGTGGGCCTGTTGAACGCTGCGCGCTGGCTGCCCTACCTGCTGTTCGGCCTGGTGGTGGGCGCGATGGTCGACCGCTACCGTCGCATGCCGATCCTGGTGGCGAGCGATATCGCCCGCGCCGTGTTGCTGGTCGCCATACCGGCGCTGTGGCTGCTCGGCTGGCTCAGCCTGCCCGTGCTGATGGCTTTCGTCGGCGCCTTCGGCTTGCTGACCCTGCTCAACGACGCGGCCAACCAGTCGTTCGTCCCGCGCCTGGTTCCCGGCCCGGCGCTGCTGGCGGCCAATGCCCGGCTGGACCAGGGCGGCACGGTCGCCCAGACTTCAGGCCCGCTGGTGGCCGGCGCTCTGGTGACGCTGCTGGGCGCGCCGCTGGCGGTGCTGATCGATGCGGCGTCATACCTCGTCTCCGCCGCCATGCTGGCGATCGGCGTGCGCGTCGCCGAGCCGAAACCCGCCGCGGGCCGGCGCCGCCTCGATCTTGGCCGTGAGATCGGCGAGGGGCTGCGCTGGGTCTATCGTCATCCCACGCTGGCGCCGCTGGCGCTGTCGACGCACGGCTGGTTCTTCTTCAACAGCATGCTGGGCACGGTGTTCGCGCCGTTCGTTCTGGTCGGCCTGCGGCTCAGTCCCTTCGCGCTCGGCGTCGCGCTTGCGGCGGCGGGCGCCGGAGGCTTCACCGGCAGTCTGGTCGCCGCCCGGCTCGGACTGAGGTGGGGCGCCGGCTGGGCGGTGATCGGGTGCCACGCGCTGATGCCGCTGGCCTGCGCGACGATCGCGCTGGCGCCGGCGACGGGCGGACAGGCGCTGGCCGTGGCGATGCTGGCGCTCGGCCAGGGCGTCTATGGTTTCGCCATGGGCGCCGAGAACGCCAACTCGCTGGGCTATCGCCAGTCCGTCACGCCCGACGCGCTGCAGAGCCGGATGAACACCACGATGCGCTCGCTGAACCGGGCGATGATCGTCGCCGGCGCGCCGATCGGAGGCCTCATCGCCGACCGGATCGGCTATCGACCGGCGCTGTGGATTGCCGCCGGGGGCTTGCTTCTGGTCCCGGCGGTGCTCGCGGCGACGCCCTTCCGGCGTGCGCGGCACGGCGACTTGCCAATCGGAACCGCACGCTGAGCGGAGTGATCGCGGAGGGGCTCCCGCGGAGGGGGAGCTCGGAGTGAGGCGGCGTCTCGCCGGCTGGGATGGCTGCCGGCGAGACGCGGGCGCTGCGTGCGAATCTGCAAACCCCGGAGTCGAGCCGAAGCGCGCCGGCGAATTCGGGGACAGGGACCTGGCCCAACAATCCCGCCGACTATCAGACCGGGCGCGGCCGGCGCGGCTCGCCGAGAGCGCACTCGAGCGCGGCGCGGTCCCAGCGGCCAAGGTCGGCGGCGGCGGCATAGGTCGAGATGAGGAACTCCATGAGCAGGGCTTCGGGATCGGCCGCGGCTCGTACGGCGTCGTAGGGCAACAGGAACTCACCGAGCGCCGCCTCGTAGCGCGCCGGCGATGGGGCCACGGCCGCGTCGCGGAATCCCGCAGGCTCCGGCCAGGCGTAGCTATAGAACGCCGGCGCCTCGCAGCCCGGTCCGCCGGGCCAGAACCCGGCGCTGCTGACCTCGTGCGAATAGGCCTCGCGCGTGATCGTGTCTGGCAGGTTTGGAATGCCGCCCGGATGCGGCGGCGCCCGGCGTCCGGAAAAGCGGGTCGCCGCCAGGTCGAACCCACCCCAGAAGAAGTGCACCGGGCTGGCCTTGCCGATGAAGCCGGTGCGGAAGCGCTTCAGCACCCGGTCGGCCGCGAGCAGGACGCGGAAGAAGCGATGCGCCTGGCCGCGATCATAGGGACGTCTCCGGTGGTCGTCCGCGAATGGGACGGCGTCGGGCACCTCGTTCGGCGCCGCGTGGATACGCACGGGAACCCCGAGATCGGAAAGCGCGCGCGTGACCCGGCGATAGAAGTCGGCGACCGACATCGCCTCCAGCGGGAACGCCTGCATGCCGACGTCGGTGCTGAGGCGCAGCGCATGGTCCACGAAGTCGAACTCCAGGGCGAGGGCGCGCGCGCCGTGCGGCATCACGCCGGTCGTCAGCCCGCGTGGCGTGATGTAGAGCGGCGACTGCCAGGAGTGGTTCAGCCACGGCGCCCGGGCGAGCCGCACCTTGCCGACGATCTGGGTCCAGAGGTGCAGCGCCGCATAGGTCTCGCGCCATTCGGCGTAAGGCAGCGGCGGCCAGGCGTCAGGTCCGGTCGATGTCAGCATCCCAGTTCCTCACCCGCCACACGGGGCGGAGATAGGGTGGGCAAATGCAAGACGTAGCGCTAGGACGCGAGAATATGAATTCCGACGAAAATATGAGTGCGCCGCATTCATCGGACGGAACTCGGGGGGGCGCAAATGAACATCGATTTTCGGCCTGGCAAGCCGCAAGACGCCCCGATCCTGGGGTCGATCAACTTCGAGGCCTTCAAGGCGATCTCCAGCGCCCACGGCTTTCCCTGGGATTTTCCCTCGCCAGAGGTTGCGACCGGCGTGGTGACGAACATGCTCGCCAACAGCGGCTTCTACAGCGTGGTGGCCGAAAGCGGCGGCAAGATCCTGGGCAGCAATTTCCTGGACGAGCGCAGTCCCATCGCGGGCATAGGTCCGATCTCGGTCGATCCGGCCGTGCAGAATGAGACGATCGGGCGCCAGCTCATGAGCGATGTCATGCGCCGCTCCGAGAGCCAGGGATTCGCCGGCGTCCGGCTGCTTCAGGCGGCCTATCATAACCGCTCCCTGTGCCTCTATGCGAAGCTCGGGTTCGAGACGCGCGAAACCATCTCCAAGCTCGCCGGTGACCCGCCGCGCGTCGAGCTCGAAGGCTATCGTGTGCGCGCCGCGCAGATCGCCGATCTGGAAGCGTGCAACCAACTGTGCTTTCGCGTGCATGGCCACGACCGGGGCGGAGAGCTGCGCGACGCCGTCGCGCTGGGGAGCGCCCGGGTCGTCGAGCACCAGGGGCGGATCGTCGGCTACTGCACCGAGATCGCCTTCTTCGGCCACGCCGCCGCGGAGAGCAACGACGGCCTCAAGGCGCTGATCGGCTCGGTCGAGGCGTTCGGCGCCGGCGCTTTCCTGCTGCCGACGCGGAACGGCGAGCTGTTTCGCTGGTGTCTGCAAAACGGGCTGCGGCTTGTTCACCAAATGACGCTGATGACGGTGGGGCTCTATAACGAGCCGGCGGGCGTCTGGCTGCCGTCGGTGCTTTACTGAGTGGCGGGAGCGGAGATCAGTTTAGAGGGAGCGCTTTCACATCGTCTTGGCCGCAGTTCCAAAGCTCGTCCAGAAAACCTTGCCGGCGTCCAGGATCGAGAAGCGCCAAACCCAAGAACCAGCTGTCTTCACGGCTGCATTCGCAACGTCTCTGACGCCGTAGGGCGGAAAAAGCGAAACGCGTGAGGTCACCACGTTGTGGTCCTGGCCAGGAGCGGCACGAGGAGCAGCAGGCCCGCCAGGAGCCAGAAGGCGGCCGGAAGCCCGACCGCATGGGCGACGAAGCCGAGAACGGGAGGCCCGGCGAGCACGCCGGCATAGGCCGTCGAGGTGACCGCCGCCACCGCCAGCGTCGGCGGCATCGATGTCTGTCGTCCCGCCGCGCTGAAGAGGACGGGCACGACGTTGGCCGCGCCCAGCCCCACCAGCAGAAACCCGGCCGCCGCCAGAGGCGCGAAAGGGCAGGTCAGGACCCACACCAGGCCGAGGATGGCGAGGGCGCCGCCCCACTGCAGCACGCGGCGAGCCGCCAGCCGTCGCACCACGCGATCGCCGGAGAGCCGGCCCGCCGTCATGGCGATCGCGAAGAGGATGAAGCCGACGCCGGCATCCGCGCGGCTGGCGACTCCGCGGTCCACCATCAGCAGGGCGCTCCAGTCGTAGACGGCGCCCTCGGCGAGGAACATCGCCGCCGCGAGGATGGCGATCACCGCCACCAGGCCGCTCGGCCAGACAAACAGGGCAGGGCGCTGGCCGGCCGGCCGCGCCGCCAGCATGCCGAGCGCCGCCGCGGCGATGAGACAGGCGCCGGCGAGCGAGGCGACAATCGTGGCCGCCAGGGCGGAGACATTCGACCTCAGCGAAAGGGTGATCCAGGCGGCCCCGGCGAAACCGCCCAGGCTGAAGAGCGCATGAAAGCCGGACATCAGGGGGACGCCCGCCGCCTTTTCGACCTCGACGCCATGGGCGTTCATGGCCACGTCGAGGGCCCCCATGGCGGCGCCGAACGCAAACAGCGCCGCGCCGAGCGTCACCGGCGAGGCGGCCACGGACAGGGCCGGCAGGAGACCGCAAAGCCCCAAGCCGCCGGCGAGGACGAGCGGCCGGGGGCCGATCCGCGCCGCGAAGAGGCCGGCGACGCCGACGCCGATCAGCGATCCCACCCCGAATGACAACAGCAAGAGACCAAGCTGGGCGTCGTTGACGCCGAGGCGGGCCTTGGCGAACGGAATGAGGGGCGACCAGCAGGCGCTGACGGACCCGGCCACCACGAACGCCAAGCGAGTCGCAAATCGCGGGCCGGGTCGGCGGATTGCAAGCATCGCCGCACCCTGGAAGACATGAGCCGAAACAACAACGGTCGATGACGACCACGGCTGGATATCCCGCCGGCTGTCCCTACATGCCTGTCAGGGCCAGGAAACCAGCCTAAGGAGCGCGCGCGTGATCGACGTCCATTATTGGCCCACCCCCAACGGCAAGAAGGTGACAATCCTGCTCGAGGAGCTTGGGACGCCCTACAAGATCGTGCCGCTGAACATCGGCCGCGGCGATCAGTTCGAGGAGAGCTTCCTCGCCATCAGCCCCAACAACCGCATGCCGGCCATCGTCGACCATGAGCCCAGGGACGGCGGCGGGCCGGTCAGCGTCTTCGAGAGCGGCGCCATCCTCCTCTACCTCGCCGAGAAGGCGGGTCGCCTCTGGCCGCAGGACGACGTCCGGGCCCGCTACGAGGTGGTCCAGTGGGTGATCTGGCAGATGGCCAACCAGGGCCCGAAGTTCGGCGAGCGCGGCCATTTCTCCCGCGTTCCCGAAAGCGAGGGCGACCAGGCCTACGCCAAACGGCGGTTCAATGACGAAGTCCATCGGCTCTATGGGGTGATGAACAACCGGCTCTACGATCGGCCCTATCTGGCCGGGGATGACTACAGCATCGCCGACATCGCCGCCTATCCGTGGACGGTGAGCTGGGAGTTGCAGGGCATAGACCTCAATGAATTCAAATATTTCAAGCGCTGGTTTGACGAACTCTCCGCCCGGCCGGCGGTGCAGAAGGGCCTGGCGGTCACCGCCGGGCCGCCGATCGATCCGGCTTCGCTCAGCCCCGAGGAGCAGGCGCGGATCCGCAAGCTGCTCTACAACCAGCGGGCGCGGCCGGCGCCGGTGGCGTAGGTTACACGGGCCCAGCTCGCTGCGCCCTTCGGCCGCTCGCGGGCCCTGGTTGACGCCGCTCGCACATGCGCTCGCGGCGGAACGGCGACACCCCCCGTTTTATCCGCGGATGGCCCACCATGAGACCTCCAACTCCTCCGCTCGTCCCGGACGCCGAGCGGAGCGAGGCGAGCCGGGATCGAGGCTTTTTCCGACGCCCTGAGTCTTACGATAAAACACCTGGGTCCCAGGTCTCGCCGCTACACGCGGCTCGCCTGGGGTGAGCGGAGGATGGGAACGGAGCGCCGGCGTCCCGCCGGCACCCGCCCTGGCCGGCGAGACGCCGGCGGTCCGAGTTCACGATGAGCGGCGCCGTCGATCCGCCCTCACAGCCGGTAGCCCAGACGCAGCCAGATCATGCGCGCATTCAGCAGATAGAAGGACTCGCTGCCGAATTCGCTGGCGGTGACCGGCGGTCGCTGGTTGGTGAGGTTGGTCGCTTCCAGCGCGATCGCGTAGCGGCCGAAGCGGTAGCCGATCGTCGCGGCGAGGGCCGCGTAGCCGCCGACCGGGGCGGTGTTCTCCTCGTCGAGGAACCGCCGGCCGACGTAGTTTACCACCAGGGTGGCGTCGAGCCCCTGCGGCGGGGTGTAGAGCAGGCCGGCCGAGGCGAGGATGCGCGGCGAGAGCGGCAGCTCATTGCCGGCGACATCGACGCTGGCGCCGGTATCCGGATCGACGAAGAGATACCGGGTGAAGCGGGCGTCATGCCAGGCGAAGCTGGCGGCGATGGCGAGGTCGGGCGTGGCCTGGAAGCGGCCCTCGAGCTCGACGCCCTGGAGGCGTTCGCCGGCGGCGTTGGCCAGGGCGCCGGAGGGCGTCGGGACCACAAGGTTCCTGAAATCGAGCCGGAAGAGCTCGGCCTGGAGCGTCAGGCGGCCATCGTCGAGGGCGCTCTTCAAGCCCGCCTCGTAGCTGAGCGCGGTCTCGGGCAGCAGCACGTCCGGCGTATAGTCGGGGCCAAAATCGAGGGCGGAGGGTTTGAAGGCGCTGCGGAAATCGGCATAGGCGATCAGTTCGTCGGCGCCCTGGCTCCAGGCGCGCCAGCTGGCCCCGATGGTCTCCGAGGGGCGGATGACGGTACGGCTGGCGACCTCCGAGAGGAGCAGAGGCGGCGGCAGGGTCAGGTCGCTGGAGATCTTGTGCTCCCACGTCTCGTTGAGGCGCAGGCCGGCGGTGACGTCCCAGCGATCGCCCGGTTTCCAGTCCAGCTGGGCGTACTGCCCGGCGAAGACCCGGCGGTCGTCCACCTTGCCGATCTCGTTGACGGGGATCTGGGACGTCGGCGGCGGCAGGACGGCGCCGCTCAGCGGCACGGTGTAGCCGCTGTTGCCATTGAGGGTCGTCTGGACCCCGACGCCGTAGAGGAGATCCGCGCCGGTGATCAGGGTCAGGTCGCCGAAGCGGTTGGTGAGGTGGGTGTCGGCGTAGTCGTCCTCGATCCGGCGGGTCTGGTCCTGGCTGTCGGCCGCGCCACTGAGGTCGGGGTGGAGAAAGGCGCGGACATCGGTGATGTCGGAGTGGGTCGCCGAGAGGAGGGTGTCCCACTCACCGAGCGGCGTCGGCTGCGACCAGCCGACCGCCAGATGGTACTGGTTCTGGTCGATGCGGGCGTCGGCCGGATTGAAGTTGGCGTCGATCGGCGTCAGCGTCGTCAGGACATCGCCGGTGCGGATGATGGGGCTCGGCGGCACATCGCGGACGATGGTCAGGGCGGCGTCGAAGGTGAGCTTGCCGGCGCCGAGGTCGAGCGCGCCGCGGTAGAGGAGGTCGCCGTCGGCGACGCGCTCGCGCCGGTCGGCGAAGCCGAGGCTCTGGCCATCGACCGCGAGCGACTGTTGGTAGTTTCCGACCTGGGGCAGGACGAGGGAGGCCGAGCCGCGCGCCGAGCCGAAGCCGCCATAGGCGATATCGAGGGCGTCGGCGGCCTGGCCGGCGGGATAGTGCAGGGTCTGGACGACGCCGACGAAGGCGGTGGCGCCATACATCACCGGCGCGGCGCCCTTGAGCACCTCGACCCGCTCGACATCATTGAGATCGAGGGTGGTGATCATCGGATTGAAGGCGCCGCCCCAGGGGACGCCGTCGACCACCAGCAGAAAGGCGTCGAACTCGTGCAGCCCCCAGAAGGAGGGGACGGCGCTGGAGGGGCCGGCATCGCCCCCGGCCGGGGCCTCGACGCCGGGGACGAGGGCCAGGCCCTGGGCCATGTCCCACGAATCATGGCTTCGAAGATCGGCGCCGGAAACCACCGAAAGGTCGGCGGGGATCTGGCCGAGTTGCTCAGGCGTGCGGGTCGCGGTGACCACGACTTCGGAGAGCGGCGTGAGCGGCCTGGCCATCCGGGCCGGAGGGGGAGGCGAGGGCGTGGACGGAGACGCGTCCTCAGCCGCCACTGCGCCCGCCGCGCCGGCCAGGATCGCGACCCCCAGGGCCTGCCATTTCTGTCCCATGGCTCCGGCGACCATCCGGGTGAGGATCGGCCGCGACGAGATCAGTCCGGGGACCAAGGGGCCCTTGCACCCGTCGCCCATGCTCAGCTGAGGTCCGTGAACGGGTTGAAGGCGACCTCCCACAGGAAGCCGTCCGGGTCGGCGAAATAGCCGGAATAGCCGCCCCAGAACACCGTCTGCGGCTGTTTCACCGCCCGGGCGCCGCAGGCCAACGCCTGGGCGAATACCGCGTCGACTTCCGCGGGGGACTTGGCATTGTGGGAGAGGGTGAAGCCCGGAAAGCCGGCGCCCTCGGGAGAGACCGTCGCGTCTTCGGCGAGGAGGGCGCGCGGATAGAGGCTGAGCCAGCTGCCCTCGAGCCTGAGCATGGCGTGCTCCTCGCCCTCGGTGTGGTTGTGCAGCGCGAAGCCCAGGCCCTCGTGGTAGAACTTGAGCGAACGGGCGAAGTCGGCGACGCCAAGGGTGACCATGCTGATCTTCGGCTTCATCGCGGGGCTCCAGTAGATTGATCCGCAGATTTCGCGGATTTGGGACCATGGATTAACCCGGATGGCGCTTCGCGCCATACGGATAAGCATAGACGTGTTCGTGACGCCCCATCTATCCGGAAGGCCTCCCGCCTCTCCGCGTCCCACGGCTCCGGCGCGTGACCTCGGACGAGCCGTTGCAGCGGCGATGATCGGGATCCAGGTGTTTTATCGTGAGACTCGTGGCTTCATAAAACGCCTGGGTCCTGAATGGCTTCGCTACATGCTCGGCCTTCAGGATGAGCGGAATTTGTTGGAGCACCGGCGACCCGCCGCGAGCGCCGAAGCGCAGGCGAGCCTGCGCCTGTGGAACCGCCAGCGTGACGCCGGCGGTCCGATGTGAGTTGACGCCTTAAGGCGCTCCTCGCACAAGGCGCGCGAAAGGAAGCGGCGATGACCGGAGAGCCGAGCGGCGAGATCGCGACGGGTTTTGGCGCGCTGCCGGGCACGGCCGTCGGGCGTCAGGTCGCCTGGTGGCTGGGGATGGTCGCCGACCAGGGCGCGCGGGCGGCCGCTGAGGATCGCGACCGCTATACGCCGGCGCTGCAGGAGCAGCTGGCGATCTACCTCGACCCCGAGCGCCAGCATGACGCGTGGCGGGATCACTCCAGCCATATCGGGGCGCCCGCCGAGGTCAGCCTCGAGCGCGCCGAGGAGCACGAGATCATGGCCGTGCTGACCAGCGTCAAAGGCCGAAAGTGGGCCCTGACGGTGAGCGTCGAAGCCGAACCGCCGCACCGGATGGCCAGCTTCCGCATCGAGCGCCGCTATGACTTCAAGCTGGACGTGCGCGAGGCGGGGCCGGACGACGCCCTCATCGTGTCGGACATCGAGAGGCGCAGCCCGATCGTCAAGGGCGAGACCTCGACCTGGTTCGAGCGCGGCGCCCACTATTTCGACTTCGCCCGCCTGATGGATGAGGTCGTCGTGGGCCTGGCATCGGTGGACGGGGCGCCGGCCGCGGTCACCTGCGGCTCCGTGCACGATGTCCGCGTCGGTGGGGCGGTGAAGAAGATCCTCGCCGTCTCGCATCTGCGGGTCCTGCCCGAACATCAGCGCAAGGGATTGTGGGGCGCGGCCAACCGGGTGTTGGACAAATACTGGCCGGCGGTCGACGGCTCGAGCGCCTTCATCAATGTCGACAACGAAGGCATGCAGCACGGCTTCACCAACACGCCGGACAAGCGGCCCCAGACGGTCCTGCGCGTAGATCTGGACTGCGCCGCCCTGGCCGGCCCGATGACCGGTCGGCCGGCGACGAGCGCCGACGCGGGTGAGATCGTGCGGCGCCTGAACGCCTTTCATGACGCTGAGGAGCTGTTCGTTCCGTACACGGAGGCAAGTTTCGCGGCGCGGGTGACGCGCGCCCCCGATCTCTATGGCTGGGAGCGGGTATGGCTGAGCGAGGGCGCGGTCCTCGGCGTGTGGCCGGCGGGCGAGGCGCAGCGTTCGGTCACGCAGACCGGCGGCGTGCGCCATGTGACCAACCCAGCTATCGTCGTCGACTACGCCTACTCGCCCGGCGCCGAAGCCGCGTTCGAGGCCTTGATCCGCGCCTGGTGCGGCTGGCTGGCGCCGCGCGGAATGGACGCGCTGATGCTCAATACCTCGCCGGCCTCGACCGGCGCCAATCTGCTGCGGCGTCTGGCGCGCCGGACGATCGAATTCAATGTCTGGACGCCGGGCATCCCCGTGCCGGCGGGGGCGCAGCGCCGGGGCCTGTACGCCGACACGATCCATTTCTGAGGATGTTCCCCGGCTCGCGGCGTCGCCGACGGCGAGGCGTTGACAACGAGCGCCATGATAATTACATAGTGCAAGTTGTGCGCCCGGATATCCCAGGGGCCGGTCTTTGACACTGTGAACCACGTACGGACTACGGGATTTTCAGATCCTGTAAATGGAGCCCATCGCCCAAGCCACCATACTTTACGGAGAAACGCCCGTTCCTACGATGCTTTTACGGTGGAGATTTCCCCCTGGCGTCGCCGTCTCGCCGGCTGCCAACGCGCCCGCCGTATCTACGGTGAAACGCTCGTCCTTACGGTGGCTTTTCAGCGGAGTTTCTCCTAGCGTCGGCGTCTTGGCCGCCCACCGTATCTACGGTGAAAACGTCCGGTTTTACGGCGTGTTTCGGTGGGCTCAGAAGGCAGTGGGCGGAAGGCCTGTCAAGGCCGCTGGACACCATTAATAATGGTGAAATCACCATGTTTATGGCTGTTAATGGTGGCCGATTTTCACTGGCCGCCGGCAATTTGCGAGACGCCCGGGCGGAGTGGAGGGGATCTGCTCCTTTTCCCTCAGTGGTGGGTGTGGTGCTCAGCGTTGCGCTTGCGCGTGGCCGCCGCCTTCCTGGCCGAGGCCGAGCGGTCGGCGTGGCTTCGTGAAGCGGAGGCTCTGCCGCCTGACTTGCCGCCCTTGTGCGCGGCCGGATGGCCGGTGGACTTGCCGCGGCCCGAGCCGCCGGCCTTCTTGCCGCCGGCGTCATCCTTGTTGACCGTGGCCCAGGCGCGGCGCTCAGCTTCGTTCTCGCTCACGCCCTTCTTCTCGTAGCCTTCGGCGATGTGGTCGGCCTTGCGCTCCTGCTTGTCGGTATATTTGGATTTGTCGCCGCGGGGCATGGAATCCTCCTTTCATCACTGAACACTTGGGCGCCGATCCGTCCGGCGCCGGTCCCTGCCTGTCGGTCAAACCCGAGACCAGGCGGCCAAGTTCCACGGGCCCAGCGGGCTTGCCCTTCGGCGCCCGCGGGCCCTGATTGACCCCGGATCGAACCTGGACCTCGGCCGTTCGTGTTTGAGTGGAGCGCGCCGTGGACCCCGATGAGAAGACCGCCAGCATCGCCTCGGACGCGCTGACAGTGGAGATTTTCGCGCTGGGCGCCGAACTCGCCACGGTCAGGGACCGATCGGGACGAGACCTGCTTTGGAGCGGCGATCCGGCCGTGTGGAGCGGGCGCGCGCCGATCCTCTTCCCAGTCATCGGCATGCTGAAGGATGACCGATATCGCTTCGACGGCCGGGACTACGCCATGCCCAAGCACGGCTTCGCCCGACGGTCGGAGTTCGAGATCGTGTCCGGGACGGCCGATGCCGTGACCATGAGGCTGGACGCGATCGCGGCGACGCGGGCGATCTATCCGTTCGACTTTCGCCTGGATTTGACCTTCGCGGTCGATGCGTCGACCCTGCGGGTGACGGCGGCGATCGCCAACCGCGGCGATGGACCGATGCCGGCGAGCTTCGGCTTCCATCCGGCCATGGGCTGGCCATTGCCGTTCCACCTGCCGCGGGCGGAGCACGTCATTCGCTTCGCCAGGCCCGAGCCCGCGCCCGTGCGGCGGATCGACGGCGAGGGCCTGCTGACCCCCAAGGCCCAGCCGACGCCCGTGGAGGGCGATCGCCTGGTGCTGCGCGACGCCCTTTTCGTCGACGACGCCCTGATCTTCGACGCGGTGGCCAGCCGGACGGTCGCCTACGGCGCCGAAAGCGGGCCAAGGATCGAGGTGAGCTTCGAGGATTTCGACACCCTGGGTGTGTGGACCAAGCCCGGCGCGCCGTTCATCTGCATCGAGCCCTGGCGCGGCCTTCCCGATCCCGAGGGCTTCATCGGCGACATCCGGGACAAGCGCGGGATCATGGAGATCGCCGCCGGCGAGTCCCGCACCCTGTCGATGAGACTGGCGCTGATCGCGGACGAGGCCGGGTGAGGCCGTTCGCATGACCACGGCCGACAAGATCAGACTGCCTCTGGAGAACCAGACCGCCGTCGTCACCGGCGGCGAATCCGGGATCGGCGCGGCCAGCGTCGCTGCTCTGGCGACGGCCGGGGCCCGCGTCGCCCTGACCTATTTCAGGGATCGCGACGCCGCCCTGGCAGTGTGCCAGGCGGCGGGGGGCGACGCCCACGCCATCGCCCTGCAGACCGACGTCACCGACGAGGCGGCGATCGAGGCCCTGTTTGGCGCCGCCGAGAAGGCCTTCGGGACAGTCAGCCTGCTGGTCAATTCCGCGGGCCTCAACATGAGCGGCGTGATGCTGGCGGATATGGCGCTCAGCCAGTTCGACCGGGTGGTCCGCTCGGACCTCTATGGACCGTTCCTGACCTGCCGGCGGCTGGTCCGCGGCCTGGAAGCCAAGGGCGCGACAGGGCGGATCGTCAACATCTCGTCGATCCACGAGAAGGCGCCGCGCCCAGGCGGGGTCGACTACGACGCCGCCAAGGGAGGTCTCTCGCAATTGACCAGGACCCTGGCGCTGGAGCTGGCGCCCAAGGGAATCGCCGTGAACGGCGTCGCGCCCGGCATGATCCTGACGCCGATGAACGCGCGCGCCGAGACCGACGCGGCCTATCGGGCCACACTGGAAGCCGCCATTCCCTGGGGCCGCGCCGGACGCCCGGACGAAGTCGCGGACCTGGTGTGCTTCCTGCTCTCGCCGGCGGCCGGGTACATCACCGGCGCCACCGTGGTCATCGATGGCGCCCTGTCACTGACCGTCGCTCAAGGCGCCTGAAGGATGGGCGCATGAAGACAGTCACCTATGTGGTCGAACAGATCGACGAGGTCACGATCGCGGCGGGATCGCCCCTCGATGGCCTGGCCCTGATGAGTCCGTACGTCTGGAAGGACGGCGACACCTACCGGATGATGGTGCGCGGGCTCGCCGATCCGCTGGGGCCAGACGACCCGACCGGCGTGATCGGCTCGGCCTACAGTCATGACGGCCTTGTTTTCGAGAGCGACCCGAAGCTGTCGATCACGCCGGACGGCGCGTTGTGCGGGGAAGACGCCGGCGGCTGCGAGGACCCGACCGTGGTCGTCACCGAAAAAGGCCGCTATCTGATCTACTACACCGGCGTCGACGTCGGCCGTACGCAGGGCGGGTTGATCGTCGCGAGCGGTCCGGGCCTGACCAGGCTGACCAAGCAGCGCGTTGTGCTGAAGGCCCCGCCGGGCGAAGGCAACATCAAGGAAGCCACGGTGGCGCAAGCCGCGAGGGGCGACTGGCGGCTGTTTTACGAATATGCCGCCCATGACGCCTCGCGGATCGGCATGGCCTCGGGACCGACGGCGGATGGTCCGTGGACGGTCGAGCCCGACCCATTCACGGTCCGCGCCGACAGCTGGGACGACTGGCACCTGTCGACCGGCCCGATCATCGGGATCGACGGCGCCGATCCGGTGATGTTCTATAACGGCGCGACCGGCGACGCGCGGTGGCGCATCGGCTGGATCAGCTTCGATCCGGACTTCCAGCGCATGACCGGCCGGGGCCTTGAGCCCGTCATCCTGCCCCCACCGGCCAAGAGCCGCACGGCCACCGACATCGCCTTCGCCGCTTCGACCGTATCCGAAGGGGCCGCATCCGAAGGGGCGCAGATCGCTCTCTATTACTCCCTTGAAGACCGGGTGTTGCGCAGGGCGCTTGTCAGGCGCTTCACCGGCTGAGAGTCAGGGCCGCAGCCTCGGCCACGGCGCTTTGGCACGGGCGCCGGCCCGAGAGCCGGGATGCCGGCGGTCGGGCGCCGGCGCGTTAATTCGGCGTCATTTGGCGGAAATCCGCTTGCGCGCCTAAGTATGGGCGGCGGATGACAGAGAGCGCAGTTCGTGGCAAAGGATCGCCGCCGCCTGGCGGAGCTTGAGAGGGCGTAAGACCGGCATGGACTACAAGGCTCAATTCGCCAGCGCCGTGACCAAGGTGCGCGACGAGGGCCGTTACCGCGTCTTCGCCGACCTGAAGCGCCATCGCGGCGCCTTTCCCATGGCCACCTGGACGGCGCCCTCCGGCGAGGCGCGCGACGTGGTGGTTTGGTGCTCCAACGACTATCTCGGCCAGGGTCAGAACCCGCTCGTCATCGAGGCCATGCATAAGGCCATCGATGAGGCCGGCTCCGGCTCGGGCGGCACGCGCAACATCTCCGGCACCACCCATTATCACGTCGAGCTGGAGGCCGAGCTGGCCGACCTGCACGGCAAGGAAGCGGCTCTGCTCTTTACCTCCGGCTATGTCTCGAACGAGGCGGCGCTGGCGACCCTGCAGGCGATCCTGCCGGGGCTGATCATCTTCTCGGACGAGCTCAACCACGCCTCTATGATCGCCGGCATCCGCCACGGCGGCGGACCGCGCAAGATCTTCCGCCACAACGACCTCACCCATCTCGAGGAACTGCTGGCGGCGACGCCGGCCGAGGCGCCCAAGCTGGTGGCCTTCGAGAGCGTCTATTCGATGGACGGCGACATCGCCGACATCGGCGCGACGGCGGCTCTGGCCAGGAGATATGGCGCGCTCACCTACCTCGACGAGGTGCACGCGGTGGGCCTCTACGGAGCCCGCGGCGGCGGCGTCTCCGAGCGCGACGGCGTGGCCGGCGAGATCGACATCATCGAGGGGACGCTCGGCAAGGCCTTTGGCGTGATGGGCGGCTATATCGCCGCCGACGCGGTGCTTTGCGACGCGATCCGCTCCTACGCCAGCGGCTTCATCTTCACGACCTCCCTGCCTCCGGCGCTGACGGCCGGTGCGCTGGCCAGCATCCGCTGGCTCAAGGCGCATGACGAGGTGCGCCAGAGACATCAGGAGCGGGCGGCGAGCCTCAAATCCCGGATGGCGGCCGCCGGCCTGCCAGTCATGCCCTCGATGAGCCACATCGTGCCGATTCTGGTCGGCGATCCGGTGCACTGCAAACAGGTCTCGGACATGCTGCTGGCCGAGCACGGCATCTATGTGCAGCCGATCAACTATCCCACCGTGCCGCGCGGGACCGAGCGCCTGAGGTTCACGCCGACGCCGTTCCACACCGACGCGATGATGGACGACCTGGTGGCGGCGCTGGAGAGCCTGTGGACGCGCTGCAACATCCAGCGCCTGGGCGGCGTGGCGGCTTAGGGGCCGACGAGACGAGGCGACGCGACCCGCCATGCCTGCCGGCCGAGTTCGCTAATCTAAATGGTGATGAGAAAAGGGGACAGGTTGCCCCGTCCCCTCATGGTCTCAGTCGTTCGAGACGCGCGCTACCAGCGGCAGACGCGGTGGTGGTGATACCAATGGCAATGATGATGGTGGCCGCCGATGTGGACGCCGACGGGACCGACGTGGGCGCCGACGATGCTGGCGTTCGCCGAAGCGGCGCCGAGCAGGCTAAAGGCCAGCGCCGAAGCAATCAGGACTCTCATTCTTTCCCTCCAAGGTGGTCGTCGATGAGGCCATGACGGCCACACCGCCTCAACGGGCCAAGCGTCACTGTGTTCCAAGGCGTAATACGACTGCGATCAGAGGGAGCCGCCCGCGGGGAGACAGGCCACCTGGCGCCCTATATCGTCGAGCGTCAGACCTGAGCCGGGCTGGCGGGATGCAGATCGACGGCGGATGTCATTGCGGGGCCATCCGCTATGAAGCGGAGGTTACTCCGGACAAGGTGGTGATCTGCCATTGCACGGACTGCCAGACGATATCCGGTGCGCCCTATCGGATGAGCATCGCGGTGCGGCTTAGCCAGCTCGAGCTGCAGGGTGAGCCCCGGACCTATTGGAAGATCGGCGACAGCGGCCGCGAGGTTGTGACGACCTTCTGCGGCGACTCCGGGGCCGCTCTCTATTCGCGCCGACGTGACGCCGATTTCGTGTTCCTTCGCATCGGCTCCGCGAACCAGACGGCGTTGCTGCCGCCAAAGGCCCAGGGCTTCTGCGCCTCGGTCATGCCCTGGGCCATGGACATCCGCGACGTGCCGCAAATCCCGGCCAAGTCCACTTGATCCGCCGGGCGCGCCTGCTCCTCAGGCGGCGTCCGACGGCGCGCATCAAACGCCGCAGTCCGATTAACCCTGGCCCTCACTGCAGCACAATGAACCCATAGCGGCGGAACACCGCCGCCGCGCGCGGGCCGCGCAGGAAGACGAGGAACGCCTTCGCCTCGGCGTTCTTCGACGCCGCCACCAGCGCGGCCGGATAAACGATCGGCGGGTGGCTGGCGTCGGGGAACAGACCGACGATGCGCACCTTCGGCTCGACCTTGGCGTCGGTGTCATAGACGATGCCAAGCGGCGTCTGGCTCTGGGCGACGAATTGCAGGGCGGCGCGGACATTCTCGGCCGGCGCCAGCTTTCGCGCGACGCTGTCCCAGACGCCGAGGGCGACGAGCGAGTCCTTGGCGTATCGGCCCGCAGGCACCTCGGGCTCGGCGACCGCGAGGCGGCCGCCGCCCAGCGCGCGGGCCAGGGGCATGCCTTTGGCGATGCGGAGTTGAATCTTTGAACTGGCCGGTGCGATCAGGACCAGATGGTTGGTGAGTAGGTTTCGCCGCGACCCTTGCACGATCAGGCCACGCTTCTGGACGTAGTCCATCCAGTCGGCGTCGGCGGAAATAAATACGTCGGCCGGCGCCGCGGATTCGATCTGCCGGGCGATGGCCGAAGAGGCGCCATAGGAGAAGACTACCGGCCGCCCGGTGGCGGCGGTGTAGGCCACGCCGACGTCATCCAGGACGTTCTTCAGCGACGCGGCGGCGAACACCGTGATCGGCCTGGCCCGGGCTTCGAGTGTCGCCGGCGCGGTCAGCGCGAAGGCTGCAAGGGCGACCAATATGGTTCGTCGGCAGATCCTGGAGATCATGGCTCACTCCAGGGCCAGGATGACATGGGAAGCCTTGATCAGGGCGACCGCGCGCTGGCCGACAGCCAATTCGAGGGCGCGCCGACTCTCCAGGGTAAGGGTGGCGGCGAGGGTCTTGCCGCCCGCGATCTCCAGGGTGACCTCGCTGTTGACCGCCCCATCCTCGACGCCGGCGATCCGGCCCTCCAGGCGGTTGCGCGCCGATGTCCGCGCTGCATCGGCGCCCGGCATGAGGATGATCGAGCTGTCCTTGATCAGGGCGACGGCGGCCCGGCCTGGCGCCAATCCCAGATCCTTCGCGCTCTGGCTGGTGACGATGGCGACAATCTCGACCCCATCGGCGATCTGGAGCGTCACTTCCGAATTGACGGCCCCTTCGGTCACGGAGGCGATCACGCCGAGCAGGGCATTGCGCGCGCTGGTCTTCATGCCGAGACCCCAGAACAGGGATTTCAGTGGCGGACGGGCGGGGTCGCCGAAGCGTCGCTCGAGGGTATTTGCGACGTACGCCAGTTCCGACTCCAGGGCGCGGAAGGTCTCGATCGTGGCCAGGCCCTCCTCGGTCACCTCCGCGAAGCCGCCCCATCGGCCGCCGGCTCTGGTGATGACGAGCGGCCGGTCGAGAGGTTGTTGATCGCCTGCACGGCGTCCCAGGCGCCCTTGTAGCTGAGGCCCATGGCCTTGGCGGCAAGGACGATCGATCCGCGGTCACGGATCGCCTCCAGAAGGGCGATGCGTTCGCCTCCAACCGGCGCAGCCCCGCCCTTGGCGAGAACGAGGTTGGCGGTCAGCGGGGCAGCGCCGGCCATCAATGCAGAACCTTGGGCTGGGAGCGTTATGCAGTGCAGCTGCATAACGTCATGGCGGGATGTTGCACGCAAGCCGGCGCCGCTGGCGCGTCACGATGACAAGAATTCGAGCTCGGCTCTCTGTTTGCGGGCGAGCTTGGCGCGCACGAGGTCATAGGAGTGGGCGGCGAGGCGCTCGATCTCCGTGATCGGAATGTGGGATGCAAGATCGATGCTGATCCAGAAGCGCCGGTCCGGGTGCGAAGGATGGCTGAAGGACTGGGGAGGCGCACGTTCCGCAGGGTTGATGGCGTCTCGCCGGGTTTCCAGGAACGGCGGTTGACCCGACGCCGCATCGGTCTAAGACGCCCCTCCATTCCCGACCCAGACGGAGGCGAGTCGTGAGCATGACGGCGGCAGCCAAGAGTGAATCCAGCAGCGTCTCCGCCGATCTCGCCTCGGCCGATCCGGCTGTCTTCGAGTCCATCGGCCGCGAGTTCCGCCGCCAGCAGGACCAGATCGAGCTGATCGCCTCGGAAAACATCGTCTCGCGGGCGGTGCTCGAGGCCCAGGGATCGGTGCTGACAAACAAGTACGCCGAGGGCTATCCAGGCCGACGCTACTATGGCGGCTGCGAGTTCGTCGACGAGGTCGAAACCCTGGCAATCGAACGGGCCAAGGCCCTGTTCGGCGCCGCCTGGGCCAATGTCCAGCCGCACTCCGGATCGCAGGCAAACCAAGCCGTGTTCATGGCCCTGATGAAGCCCGGCGACACCTTCATGGGCATGGACCTGGCCGCCGGCGGCCATCTGACCCACGGCAAGAGCGTCAATCAGTCCGGAAAGTGGTTCCATCCGGTGGCCTACACCGTGCGCACCCAGGACCAGCTGATCGACTATGACGGCATGGCCGAGATCGCCCTGGAGCACCGACCCAAGCTGATCATCGCCGGCGGATCGGCCTACAGCCGCACCATCGACTTCGCCCGCTTCCGCGAAATCTGCGATAGCGTCGGCGCCTATCTGATGGTGGACATGGCCCATTTCGCGGGCCTGGTGGCGGCGGGCCTCTTCCCCGACCCGCTGGCGCACGCCCACGCGGTGACGACCACCACGCACAAGACTCTGCGCGGGCCGCGCGGCGGCATGATCCTCTCCAACCACCTCAAGATCGCCAAGAAGATCGACTCGGCGGTGTTCCCGGGCCTGCAGGGCGGTCCGCTGATGCATGTGATCGCCGCCAAGGCGGTGGCGCTGGGCGAAGCGCTGCAGCCGGAGTTCAAGACCTATGCCCAGGCGGTGATCGATAACGCCAACGCGCTGGCGGATGCGCTTATGGCGTGCGGCATGGACATCGTCTCGGGCGGCACCGACAGCCATCTGATGCTGGTGGACCTGCGGCCCAAGGGGGTCACGGGCAAGGCGGCCGAAGCGAGTCTGGAGCGGGCCAACATCACCTGCAACAAGAACGGCATCCCCTTCGATCCGGCGCCGCCGGCGATCACGTCTGGTCTGAGGCTTGGCAGCCCGGCCGGCACCACGCGCGGTTTCGGGCCGGCGGAGTTCCGGCGCATCGGCAAGCTGATCGCCGAGGTGATCGACGGCCTTGCCGCTCACGGCGAGGAAGAGAACGGCGCCGTCGAGGCCCGGGTCCGGGGCGAGGTGAAAGACTTGACCGCCCGGTTCCCGATCTACATCTGACGGACGGGATAGCTCGGAAGGGGCTGTTGCATGCGCTGCCCGTTCTGCGGCGAACCGGAAAGCCAGGTGAAGGACAGCCGCCCGTCCGAGGACGGGGCGACGATCCGTCGCCGGCGCCTGTGCCCCGAATGCGGCGGCCGGTTCACCACTTTCGAACGGGTGCAGCTGCGCGAGCTGACCATCCTCAAGCGGTCGGGCCGGCGGGCGCCATTCGACCGCGACAAGCTTGTTCGATCGATTTCCACCGCCACCCGCAAGCGGCCTGTGGATCCCGAGCGCGTGGAGCGGATGGTCAACGGCATCGTCCGCCAGCTGGAGAGCATGGGCGAGACCGAGCTGGCCTCGAGCGTGGTCGGCGACATGGTGATGAAGGCGCTCAAGACCCTCGATGACGTCGCCTATGTCCGCTACGCCTCGGTCTATCGCGACTTCCGCCAGACCGAGGACTTCGCCCAGTTCCTGAACGACGAGGGCCTGTCGGAAGAGGCGGAAGAGCAGGAAAAGTTGGGGGGGCGGTGAGCCGCCCGAAACGTCCCGCCCGCTCGGTGGCGCGCCTGGCCGCGGTGCAGGCCCTCTACCAGATGGACATCGCCGGCCTTGGCGCCGAGGCGGTGATCCGGGAATTCCACGATCATCGCTTCGACCGCGACCTGGACGGTGACGCAGGAAGCAAAGGCGAGAGCCGGCCGCTGGCGCCGGCTGACGAAGCCTGGTTCGCGTTGATCGTGCGCGGCGTCGCCGAGGCCCAGGCCGAGGTGGATCGAGGCATCCGCAAGAGGCTGGCGAGCGGCTGGAAGCTCGAGCGGATCGACGCCACCGCCCGGGCGATCTTGCGGGCCGCGGCGTTTGAGCTGATGGCGCCCGACGCGCCGGTCGAAGTGGTGATCGACGAGTATGTTGAGATCGCCAAGTCATTCTTCGAAGGACCTGAGCCGGGGTTCGTCAATGCCGCCCTGGACGGGATTGCGGCCGACGCCAGGGCGGGTTGATGGCAGAGCGAGTTGATGCCGAAACCGGTTGACGAATTCGACTGGATCGCCTCGCTACGCGGCCTGACTCGCGGCGATGAGCGCGCGCTCGACCTGAAGGACGATGCGGCCGTCATTCCCGGCCGGCCGGGCTTCGACCTGGTAATCTCCAAGGACGCGATTGTCGAAGGCGTGCATTTCCCCGAGGGCGAGGCGCCCGACGTGATCGCCAGGCGGCTGCTGCGCACCAGCCTTTCGGATCTTGCGGCCAAGGCGGCAGAGCCGTTCGGCTATCTGCTTCTGACCGCATGGCCGCCGGGCCAAGATGACGCCTGGCGCGCGCAATTTCGCGGCGGGCTGGAGTCGGACGGCGAGGCGTTCGGCGTCGCCCTGCTGGGCGGCGATACGGTCTCCACGCCTGGGCCGCTGACGCTCAGCGCCACGGTGCTGGGCTGGGCGGAGGCGGGGAGGGCGGTTCTGCGCTCCGGCGCCTTTGCGGATGACGCCCTGGTGGTGTGCGGCCCAATCGGGGACGGCTGGCTGGGGCTCATGGCCGTGCGCGGCGAGATCGAGGATCCGGACGGCGCCTTGGCGAAGCACTATCGCTTGCCGACGCCGCTTCTGGCGCTGCGCGCGCCGCTCCTGGCCCACGCGCGGGCCTGCGCCGACGTCTCCGACGGCCTGATCGCCGATTCATGCCACGTGGCCGAGGCCAGCGGGCTGGGGCTGGCGATAGAGCTCGCCGACCTGCCTTTGTCAGAGGGCGCCGGCCGCTGGCTCGCCGGGCAGACCGACGAGGCCGCGTCGCGGATCGCCCTGGCGAGCGGCGGCGACGACTATGCCCTGGCCTGCGCCATCGATCCGACGCGGGCGGCGCCTTTCATTGCGGAGGTCGAGGCCCTGGGTGTCCCGGCGCGCGTCGCCGGCTCGTTCGTCTCGGCGCCCGGGCTGATGGTGACGGTGGGTAGCAGGCGGGTCGAGCCCGATCGCACAGGCTGGCGACATTCCGACCGAACCGCCGGCCGCTGAAGTCCTCGACGACGGCGGCTTGCTTTGCCGGGCGGCTTTTGGCAGTTTCCCGCGACTTTTTGGGGCGGGCTTGCTCCCAAGATCCTAATCCCTGGGCGTCTTGCCCGCTTTTCTTTAAACGCGCCTGCGGCGGCCACTTGCGCCCGCGGGCGAGACCTTGAGGGCTATCCCGACATGAACCTGGTGCTCGAGCTGGTGATCGCCGCCGGCCTGCTGGCGGTGGCCTATGGCGTCCTGCAGTCCGCTTCGCTGATGCGCGCCCCGGCCGGCAACGCCAAGATGCAGGAGATCGCCGCCGCCATCCAGGAGGGGGCGCAGGCCTATCTGCGCCGGCAGTACACCACCATCGGCATCGTCGGGGTGGTGATCCTCGCGATCATCTTCTTCCTGATCGGCAAGGTCGAGGCCCTGGGCTTCCTGATCGGCGCGACCCTTTCAGGCGCGGCCGGATTCGCCGGCATGCTGATCTCGGTGCGGGCCAATGTGCGCACCGCGCAGGCAGCCTCCCAAGGCCTGGGGGCCGGCCTCTCCCTGGCCTTCCGCTCCGGCGCGGTGACCGGGATGCTGGTGGCCGGTTTCGCCTTGCTGGGCGTAGCCGGCTACTACGCGGTGCTCACCGCCGGCCTCGGCCTGGAGGCGACCAGCCGTGACGTGGTCGATTCCCTGGTCTCGCTCGGTTTCGGCGCCTCGCTGATCTCGATCTTCGCCCGTCTCGGCGGCGGCATCTTCACCAAGGGCGCCGACGTCGGCGGCGACATGGTCGGCAAGGTCGAGGCCGGCATTCCCGAGGACGATCCGCGCAACGCCGCG
>DASXCH010000040.1:0-48410 GCA_036491275.1 Caulobacteraceae bacterium | reverse complement strand
CAAGGCCAAGGCCCTGCAGGCCGCCATGACCGCCATGATCGCCGACCCCGCCTCCGCCAACCCCGCCCTCTGGGCCCCCTTCGTCATCGTCGGCGAGCCGAGGTAGGGAGGTCGACCGCCGCCAGAGAGGAACCCGATGCTGAACCTTCGAGTGATCGAGAGCTCGGCGTTCATCGCCGCGCCGCTGGCCGGCCTGACCCTCGCTCAGTTCGGCGCCGACGTGATCCGCGTGGAGATGATCGGCGGCGGCATAGACTATGGCCGCCTGCCGCTCGCCCCATCCGGCCGCAGCCTCTACTGGACCGGCCTCAACAAAGCCAAACGTTCGATCGCCATCGACCTTCGTCACCCCCAGGGCCGCGAACTTGTCCGCAGCCTGATCACCGCCTCCGGGGATTACGCCGGCATCCTGCTCACCAACATCCCGAGCCCGTGGCTCGCCCATCCCGAGCTGGCCAAGGACCGGCCCGACCTCATCAGCTGCACCATCGAGGGCAATCCCGACGGTTCGACAGCGGTCGACTACACGGTCAACTGCGCCACCGGCTACCCGGCCGCCACGGGAGCCGGATCGGAAGCGGCGCCGGTCAATCATGTACTGCCGGCCTGGGACCTCGCCTGCGCCTATCAGGCGGCCTTTGCGGTTGTGGCGGCAGTCGATCGGCGACGACGGAGCGGCGAGGGGGCGGAGTTGCGCCTCGCCCTGTCGGACGTCGCCTTTTCCACGCTCTCCCATCTGGGCGTCGTCGCCGAGGCGGAGGTGCTTGGCCAGGAACGGCCAGCGATCGGCAACTACATCTATGGCGCCTTCGGGCGAGACTTCGCCACCGCCGACAAGAGGCGCGTGATGATCGCCGCCATCTCCGCCGGCCAATGGGCGGCGCTCGTCAAGGCCTGCGGGCTCACCGCCGAGGTCAGGGTCCTGGAAACACGCCTGGGCGCGAACTTCGATCGAGAGGCCGACCGCTATGCCGCGCGCGAGGCCATCGCCGGCCTCGTGGAGCCCTGGGTCAAGGCGCGAAGCCTCGAGGTGGTCAAAACGACTTTCGACGCCAACCGCGTCTGCTGGGGCCAATACCGGACTCCCAGGGATCTGATTGCCCATGACCCGCGCCTCAGCGAAGACAATCCGATCTGGGAATACATGGAGACACAGGGCGTCGGCCCACACCTGGCCGCCGGCGCCGCCGTTCGATCTTTAGGCGAAGTCCGGCGACCCATCTCGCCGGCGCCGCTGATAGGGCGGCACACCGACGAAATCCTGCACGAGGTCCTGGGCCTGGGTTCCGGCGAGATCGGGCGGCTGCACGATCAGGGCCTGGTCGCCGGGCCCGACAAGGACCCGACTGCATCCGGCGGCCGAGGCTAGGCGAGGGCGAGGTCGATTTCGCCTCCGCCCGGCGCGTGGTTGGGTCTTCCTTCCGAATACCTAGTCCTCGCGCTCTCTCCACTGTTCGCGGGTCAGGCAGAGCTTCGCGCCGCCCACGCGCGAACCGGTCCCGGCATCAGGCTTGCAGATGGCGTCGCTGAGAGACTTCTTCTTCGCCGCCTGGGCGGGCGTCGGCTGCGAGGCGGGCGTTGCAGCCGCCGTGGACGGGGCCTGGGATTGAGCAGGCGGTGCTACCGACGAGGCCGAGGATTGATCCGCCGGCGGCAGGGACGTATTCGAATCGGGCGCCGCGAGAACTGCGCTGGCGGCGATTAGAACGAATGCGGGCGCCAGGTTGGCGACGATGAATTTCGACCAGAAACACCTCCCAGAATCCTAAACCGCCGGCGCAAGTCGCCCTGCAAACTTCAGAAGGATGGTGGAGCTAAGCGGAGTCGAACCGCTGACCTCTTGAATGCCATTCAAGCGCTCTACCAGCTGAGCTATAGCCCCGACACCGGGTGTCGCGCCCGCCATCCGCAAGGGCGGCCGCCGCGAAGCCGCGGAAACTAGTGCGAGGGTCCGCAGCGATCAAGACCCGTCAGTGGTCCTCGTTCGAGCCCTCCGAAGGCAAACCGTCGATCTCGTCGTCCGAGAATTCGTCGTCCTCGTCCTCGATGAACGGCACCTCGTCGTCGTCGGCTTCTTCCAGGTCTTCGTCGCCAGCGAAATCGACGCCAAGCGACTCACCCTGCGCGCTGGGTTGCTCCTCATCGCTGCCCTCGTCGTCAGCCAGCAGCGGCGGCTCGTCAACGACCGCGTCCAGCTCGGGCGCCTCGTCCGGTTCGGCTTCGAACCCGTCCTCGGATTCGGCCGGCGCCGGCGCCTTGGCCGTTTCGACTTCGTCTTCGTCGGCCACCAGCGGGCGGACCCGCACCCGGCGGTTCTTCAACGCCTCTTCGGGGTCGAACTCAGCCCCGCATTTGGGACAATGAGCCGGTCGACGGTTGAGGTCATAAAACTTGGAAGAGCAGGTCGGGCAGATCTGTTTGGCGCCGAGGTCCGGATTGGCCAAGGAAGCGTCCTCGATGGTCTGTCAAAAGGGGGGCTTTGAAGCGGCGGCTCCCTTGCCATGGCGCAGGGCCACTGTCAAAAGCATTCCCCTTCCCTGCAATCAGCCAGCTGAGCGACCGTGACAACGACCTTGGCTCGGGGCGAGTCCACGGCTCATCCTGGCGCGAAACTCTCCGGTAAGGTCCGGCCGCCGGGAGACAAATCCATTTCCCATCGCGCCTTTATCCTGGGCGCCCTGGCCCACGGCGTCACCGAGATCGACGGCCTTTTGGAAGGTGACGACGTACGCCGCAGTGCAGCCGCCATGGCCGCTTTTGGAGCCGACATCGAGCGGTTGGGCGAAGGTCGCTGGCGGGTGACCGGACGGGGCGGCCTCACGGAACCGGCCGAGGTCATCGACTGCGGCAACGCCGGCACCGGCGTGCGCCTGATTCTGGGCGCGGCGGCGGCCTTTGACCTATCCGCCACCTTCACCGGAGACGCTTCCCTTCGCGGGCGGCCGATGATGCGGGTGCTCAAACCCTTGGGGATGATGGGCGCGACCTGGCTTTGCCGCGAAGGCGGTCGCCTGCCGCTTACCTTGAAAGGCGGAAATCTCGCGGCCATCGAGTACCGCCTGCCCGAACCCTCCGCCCAGGTAAAGTCGGCCATCCTGCTGGCTGCGCTCAGGGCGCGCGGGGAAACCCGCGTCATCGAACCTTCGCCGTCGCGAGATCACACCGAACGCATGCTTGAAGCCTTCGGCGCGCGCGTGGAGGTCGAGGAGCTTGCCGACGGCCGCCACATCCGCCTGGTCGGCGGCCAATCACTCCGGTCCGTTCCAGTCAGCGTTCCTGGCGATCCTTCGTCGAGCGCCTTTCCGCTGGTCGCGGCGCTGGTGACGTCCGGCTCGGAGGTGACGATCGAAAGCGTACTGCTCAATCCTCTGCGAACGGGCCTGATCATGACGCTGCAGGAGATGGGCGCCGACATCGTCGTCTCCGATCGGCGGAAGTCGGGCGGCGAGGACGTGGGCGATATCACCGCGCGCCACTCATCGTTGCGGGGCGTCACCGTTCCGCCCGAGCGCGCGGTCTCGATGATCGACGAATATCCCATTCTCGCCGTGGCGAGCGCCTTCGCGGAAGGCCGCACCGTCATGCGTGGGATCGGAGAGCTTCGGGTCAAGGAAAGCGACCGCATCGCCCTGATGGCGGCTGGCCTGCGCGCCTGCGGTGTCGAAATCGAGGAGGAGCCGGAGGGACTCATCGTCACCGGCAGGACGCAAGTTCCGGGCGGTGCGATGGTGCGTACTCACGGCGACCACCGTATCGCCATGAGTTTCCTCGTTCTGGGACTGGCGTCGGCCTCACCGGTGAGCGTGGACGAAGCCGACATGATCGCCACCAGCTTTCCCGGATTCCACGCGCTGATGTCCTCGCTCGGCGCACGGATCGATTAGTTTGGGCTTCATCGTGGCCATCGACGGGCCGGCGGCGGCCGGCAAGGGCGCCCTGGCGGCTCGCCTCGGCGAGGCTTTCGGACTGCCGGTTCTGGACACCGGCCTGCTTTACAGGGCCGTGGCCGCCACAGTTCTGCGCGAGGGCGACGATCTCAGCGACCAGGCCGCCTGCGCGGCGGCCGCGCGATCGATCGATCTCAAGGCCTTGGACGCGACCGCCCTGCGCTCGGCCGTCATGGGCGAGGCGGCCAGCCGTGTAGCCGCGCACCCGGCCGTGCGCGAGGCGCTGATCGAGGCCCAGCGCGGCTTCGCCGCCCAGGCCTCAGGCGCCATACTCGACGGTCGCGACATCGGCACGGTGATAGCGCCCGACGCCCAGGCAAAACTGTTCGTCACCGCTTCGGCCGAGGCGCGCGCACGGCGTCGCTGGCTCGAGCGCCAGGCTGTGGGCGAAGCGGCGGACTATGAGACGATCCTCGCCGACATCCGCCGCCGTGACGATCGGGACTCTCACCGGGCGGCGGCACCGCTGACGGCCGCGGTGGACGCAGTCTTGCTGGATACCACCGATCTTAGTATAGACGCCGCCTTCGATGCGGCCCGCCGCATCGTCGAAGCAGCGCGCGCCCGAGCGCAGGCGGACTGAAGCCTCCTCCCGGGCAATCCCATCGCGTCGGACTTCGAACGGCCGCGGGCGCGCTTAAAGATTTCAGCACTCAACAGGCTTGCTCCGGCGGACACCAGGCGCGCCCCGGTCAAGCCATCACGAAAAGAAGGACTGTATGGCAGACGATCTGAGCATGAACCCCAGCCGCGAGGATTTCGCAGCCCTACTCGATGAGACCATGGGATCGGGCGATTTCGCCGAAGGGACCGTGGTCAAGGGCCTGGTGGCGGCGATCGAGAAGGACATCGCGGTAATCGACGTCGGTCTGAAGACTGAGGGGCGCATCGCGGTCAAGGAATTCGGAGTCGACGAGGCCGGCAAGCCGACTCTCAAGGTGGGTGACACCGTCGAGGTCTTCCTCGAGCGTATCGAGAATGCACTCGGCGAAGCGGTGATCAGCCGCGATAAGGCCCGCCGCGAAGAGGCCTGGACGAGGCTCGAGGCGGTGTTCGCCAAGAACGAGCCGGTCATGGGCGCCATCGTCGGCCGCGTTAAGGGCGGTTTCACCGTCGACCTGGGCGGGGCTTCGGCCTTCCTGCCGGGCTCGCAGGTGGATATCCGTCCGGTGCGTGACGTCGGCCCGCTGATGGGTCGCGAGCAGCCTTTCGCCATCCTCAAGATGGACCGCCCGCGCGGCAACATCGTCGTCTCGCGTCGCGCCATTCTGGAAGAGGCGCGCGCTGAACAACGCACGGAGCTGGTCAGTCAGCTTCTCGAAGGCGAAGTGCGCGAAGGGGTGGTCAAGAACATCACCGACTATGGCGCCTTCGTCGACCTGGGCGGCATCGACGGCCTCCTGCACGTCACGGACATGAGCTGGAAACGTGTCTCACACCCCAGCCAGGTCCTGGCGGTCGGCGATACGATCAAGGTTCAGATCATCAAGATCAACCCGGAGACCCAGCGGATCAGCCTGGGCATGAAGCAGCTCCAGTCCGACCCGTGGGACGGCGTGGAGGCGAAGTATCCCGTGGGGGCCAAATTCACCGGCCGGATCACCAACATCACCGACTATGGCGCCTTCGTGGAGCTGGAAGCGGGGGTCGAAGGCCTGGTCCACGTTTCCGAGATGAGCTGGACCAAAAAGAATGTCCATCCGGGCAAGATCGTCTCCACCTCCCAGGAGGTCGAGGTGGTGGTGCTGGACGTGGACGCCTCCAAGCGTCGGGTGAGCCTCGGTCTCAAGCAGGCCATGCCCAATCCCTGGGAGCAGTTCCTGGAGCATCACCCTGTCGGCTCGACCGTCGAGGGCGAAGTCAAGAACGCCACTGAGTTCGGCCTGTTCATCGGCCTCGACGCCGACATCGACGGCATGGTGCACTTGTCGGACATCGACTGGAGCACCTCCGGCGAAGAGGCCATGGCCCGCTACAAGAAGGGTGACACGGTCAAGGCGCGAGTCCTGGACGTCGACGTCGAGAAGGAACGCATCAGCCTGGGCATCAAGCAGCTCAGCGGCGATCCCTTGGCCGGCGAATCCTATCGCAAGGGTCAGGTGATCACGGCGACGGTCTCCGAGATCACCTCGGGCGGGATAGAGGTCAAATTTGGTGACGACGCCGCGCCCGTGACCGCCTTCATCCGCAAATCCGACCTGTCGCGCGATCGCTCGGAACAACGGCCGGAACGGTACGCCGTCGGCGACCGCCTCGATGCCCAGGTGACCAACTTCGACAAGGCGGCGCGGCGCGTCTCCCTGTCGGTCAAAGCCCTGGAAATGGCGGAAGACAAGGAGGCGATCGAGAAGTTCGGCTCGTCCGACAGCGGCGCCTCGCTGGGCGATATCCTGGGCGCGGCCCTGCGCGAGAAAGCCGCGAGCAAGGACTGATCGGATTGGGCTGGCCGGCGACGGCGGGCTCGGACTTTCCGGCCCCGGGAACCGCAACCCGCTGAATTAGGCGGGCTTCGGGCGCTTGAGGTCGCGTATCCCCTTGATCCGAAGGGTGAGTTCGCGCAATGCTCAGGCAGCGACAGGGGCATTGCGTCATGATCAAGTCCGAGTTGATCGCGGCCCTGGCGGAAGAAAATCCGCACCTCACCCAGCGCGACGTCGAACGCGTCGTCAACGTGATCTTTGAGCGCGTGATCAATGCGCTGGAGGACGGTGGCCGGGTGGAGTTGCGTGGCTTCGGCGCCTTTTCGGTCCGATCGCGGGCCGCGCGAGCCGGTCGCAATCCGCGGACGGGCGCGTCAGTTCAGGTCCGCGCCAAGCATGTGCCTTTCTTCAAGAGCGGCAAGGAGCTGAGAGCGAAGCTCAACGCCGACTAGCTCCACCAAGCGCAGGAGTAGCCTCGCATGTCGGTAATCACTGAGTTCCGTGACTTCATCGCCCGAGGCAATGTCGTCGACTTGGCGGTCGCGGTGGTCATTGGCGGCGCCTTCGGCAAGATCGTCACCAGCTTCGTCAACGACGTCATCATGCCGCCGATCGGTCTGCTGACCGGCGGCATGGACTTCAGCGCCTTGAAATGGATCCTCAAGCCTGGCGACGCCGCCGCCAAGGTGGCGGAGGTTTCGATCAACTACGGAACCTTCATCAACACCATCATTCAGTTCCTGATCATCGCCGCCGCCATATTCATGGTGGTGCGCCTTATAAACAGTATGAAGAAGCCGCCGGAGGCTGTGGCCCCGGCCGGCCCCACGACCGAGGAACTGCTGACCCAGATCCGCGATCTGCTGGCGAACCGGAGCCCGTCAGCCTAGATCACCGTCGTGCCCAGGCGTCGGGCATGCCGTTTGGAAACCCGCGATGGCGATCGCCAAGATCTGTGGCATCACCACGCCCGAGGCGCTGGACGCGGCGCTTGTGGGCGGCGCGGCCTTCGTGGGCCTCATGTTCTTTCCGGCGAGCCCGAGGCGCATAGACGTCGAGGCAGCGGCCAGGTTGGCTACCCGCGCCCGCGGCCGCGCGAAGATCGTGGCGGTAACGGTCGATCCGGACGACGCCCTGATCGTTGAGCTGAGGTCAGTCCTGCGGCCGGACTTCCTTCAGCTTCACGGCCGAGAATCTCCGCGGCGAGTCATCGAGACCAAGGCCATCGCTGACGCTGGCGTTATCAAGGTGATCCCGATCGCTATGGCTTCAGACCTCGAAGCGGCGCCGATCTATCAACATGTCGCCGACCATCTGATGTTCGAAACCAAGGCGCCGGAGGGCGCATCCCGGCCGGGCGGCCATGGCGCGACGTTCGACTGGTCTCTGGTCTCGCGGCTTCGTTCCGCCCGGCCCTGGTTCCTGGCCGGCGGTCTCGATCCTGACAATGTCGCGGCGGCCATCGCCATCTCCGGCGCGCCGATGGTGGACGTTTCTTCTGGCGTGGAAGGGCCCGGCGGCCTAAAGGACCCCGCTCTGATCGGCCGTTTCCTGGCCGCGGCGCACGCCAGCCCAGGAGCCTCAAGCTGACCCACCCCTCTCCCAACGATTATGACGCTTGGCCGGACGCGCGCGGCCGCTTTGGCGACTACGGCGGCCGGTTCGTACCCGAAACCCTGATGCCGCTGGTGCTCGCCCTGGAGCAAGCCTACACCGAGGCCAAGGCCGACACCGCCTTCCAGGCTGAGCTCGGGGGCTATCTTGCCACCTATGTCGGCCGGCCGAGCCCGCTCTATTTCGCTAGCCGCCTTTCCAAGCGCCATGGCGCGCGAATCTGGCTCAAGCGCGAGGAACTCAACCACACCGGCTCGCACAAGATCAACAATTGCATGGGCCAGATCCTGCTGGCCCGGCGAATGGGCAAGACGCGGATCATTGCTGAGACCGGCGCCGGTCAGCACGGGGTCGCAGCGGCCACGGCCTGCACTCTCTTCGGCCTGGCGTGCGTCGTCTACATGGGCGCGGTCGATATTGAGCGTCAGGCCCCGAACGTTCAGCGCATGCGGCTCCTGGGGGCCGAGGTCCGGCCCGTGGAAAGCGGCTCGGCAACGCTCAAGGACGCGATGAACGAGGCCCTGCGCGACTGGGTGGCCAATGTGTCCGATACCTACTACCTGATTGGCTCGGCGGCCGGTCCGCACCCATATCCTATGATGGTGCGTGACTTTCAGACCGTGATCGGCCGCGAGGCCCGAGTTCAGATCCTTGAGGCGGAAGGCCGTCTGCCGGACGCGCTTGTCGCCTGCGTCGGCGGCGGATCGAACGCCATCGGCCTCTTCCATCCCTTCCTGGCCGACGAGACCGTGCGTCTCTATGGCGTCGAGGCCTCCGGCGAAGGCATGGAGAGCGGGCGGCACGCGGCGGCGCTCAATGGCGGGCGACCGGGTGTCCTGCACGGAGCGCACTCCTATCTTCTGCAGGATCTCGACGGGCAGGTCCTGGAAGCGCATTCGATCTCGGCCGGTCTCGACTATCCCGGCATCGGCCCCGAGCACGCCTTCCTGCGAGATGCTGGCCGAGCTCGATACCTGACCGCGACCGACGAGGAGGCTGTGGACGCTTTCGCGCTCTGCACCCGACTTGAAGGGATCTTGCCGGCGCTGGAGTCGGCTCACGCCCTGGCGAAACTCGATGAGGTCGCCGCGGAAACCGGCCGGGACGGCGTCATCGTGCTGGGCCTTTCCGGTCGCGGTGACAAGGACCTTACGGCGATCGCCCCGCGCCTGGAGGGCCGCTGATGGGCGTCAGCCGGATCGAGGCGCGGTTCGCGGACCTGGAACGCAAGGACCTTGCAGCCTTTGTGCCCTATGTGGTCGCCGGCGATCCCGATCCCGAGACATCCTGGCGCATCCTGGAGGCCCTGCCGGGCGCGGGGGCCGACCTCATCGAACTGGGACTGCCTTTTTCCGATCCCATGGCCGATGGCCCGTCCGTCCAGCACGGCGCGGCGCGCGCCCTAGCCGCCGGCGCCGATACGGCCGGAGTCCTTGCCCTGGCTAGACGGTTCAGAGACGTGGACGCGGCCACGCCGATCATCCTGATGGGCTACTACAACCCGGTCCTGAGCTTTGGCCTGGACGCCTTCGCCGGGGCCGCCGCGGCGGCGGGAATCGACGGCCTTATCATGGTCGACGTGCCGCCGGAGGAGGCAGATCCGCTGGCCGACGCCCTCGAGACCCACAATCTCGCCCTCATTCGCCTGGCGACGCCGACCACCGACGAAGCGAGAATGGCGATCGTCGCCCGCCGTGTCCGCGGCTTTGTCTATTTCGTCTCGGTGACCGGCGTCACCGGCAGCAAGGAGGCGGATGCCGACGCCATCGCCGCCCAGGTGCGGCGCGTGCGAGAGGTTTCCCGCCTGCCGGTTGCGGTCGGATTTGGAGTCCGCACCTCGGAACGCGCCGCCGAGGTGGCTCGCATCGCCGACGCCACGGTGGTCGGCTCGGCGCTGGTGGACGAGATATCCACCGCCCTTGCACTAAACCGTGATCCGGCGGCGAAAGTCCTGGATCGCGCCGCCGCCATGGCTCAGGCTGTCCATTCCGCGCGGGCGAGAGGCTGAACATGGCCCTGACCGACGACAAGAAGAAGCGGCCGATCCGCAATCCCGTCCTGCCGGTGGGCCGCGAGCGCGGCGGCTGGCTGGCCAAGATTGCCCCGGGTGTTCGCAAGCTCGTCTCGCGGAACGAGACGCCCGAGAACCTCTGGGAAAAGTGCCCCGATACGGGCGAGATGATCTATCGCCCCGACCTGGAAGCGGCGCTGTGGGTGACGCCCTCCGGCCGCCACATGCGCATCCGGCCGAATCTGCGCTTCGCCTATACGTTCGATGGCGGCCGCCACAAGACCGTGCCCTTGCCCAGGACCAGGGACGACCCGCTCGAGTTCACCTATGGCAAACCCTACAAGGACAGCCTGGCGACGGCGCGCAAGAACACCGGCGAAACCGACGCCATGGCCCTGGCCGTGGGCGAGATCGGCGGCCAGACGACCGTCGTCCTGGTCCAGGACTTCGCCTTCATGGGCGGGTCCCTTGGGGCCACAGCCGGCGAGGCCTTCCTGGCGGCGGTCGACGAAGCCGTGAAGCGAGGTGTTCCCTTCGTCATCTTCACCGCCTCGGGCGGCGCGCGGATGCAGGAAGGCACCCTGTCACTGATGCAGCTGGCTCGCACGACAGCGGCCATCCAGCGCCTGCGCAGAGCCGGCCTGCCCTATGTCGTCGTGCTGACCGATCCGACCACGGGCGGAGTAACGGCCTCCTACGCCATGCTGGGCGATATCCACCTGGCCGAGCCGTCGGCCCTGATCGGCTTCGCGGGGCGCCGGGTCATCGAAGACACCATCCGTGAAGCCCTGCCGCCGGGCTTCCAGACCGCCGAGTTCCAGGTCGAGCGCGGTATGGTCGACCGGGTAGTCACCCGCCAGGAATTGCCCGCGGTGCTGGGATCGATCCTGCGCACCCTGATGGCCGGCCGCGCCAGCCGTAAGGCTGCCTGACCGCCCTGGCGTCTCCCTCCGTCATCGACCACGATCCGATCCGCGCCTCGGACAAGGCGATCGCGCGCCTGCGCGCCCTTCATCCCACCCTGATCGACCTCTCGACAGGCCGAGTCGAGCGCCTGCTGGACGCTCTGGGCCGGCCGCAAGACCGGCTGGGCCCGGTGATCCATGTCGCCGGCACCAACGGCAAGGGATCGACCGTCGCCTATCTGAGCGCCATCGCCGAGGCGGTGGGCCTGAAGGCTCATGTCCTGACCTCGCCGCATCTGGTCCGTTTCGCCGAACGCATCCGCATCGCCGGCAGGCTGATCTCCGACGAGGAACTGGCGCAGAGGACAGACGAGGTAGAGGCGGCCAACGCCGGCGCGCCGATCAGCTTCTTCGAGATCACCACCGCCCTGGCGCTCCACGCGTTCTCCCAGACGCCGGCGGACCTGACCATCGTCGAGGTCGGCCTGGGCGGGCGCTTCGATGCCACCAACGTATTCGAGCGGCCGGCCGCCAGCGTGATCACGCCCATCGATCTCGACCATCTCGAGTGGCTGGGACCGGAGCTCTCCAAGATCGCCTGGGAGAAGGCTGGGATCATCAAGCCCGGCGCGCAGGTGTTCGTGGGCCATCAGCAAGACGAGGCCCTGGCCGTCATCGAGGCCGAAGTCGAAGAGGCCGGATCGCCGCTCCACCTGATGGGTCGGGATTTCGACGCCTGGGAGGAGCGCGGCCGGCTGGTCGTGCAGTTGCAGGACAGGCTCCTCGACCTGCCCGCGCCTGGCCTCTTCGGCCCGCACCAGTTCGCCAATGCCGGCTTGGCGAGCGCCGTCATGCTCGGCCTTGGAGACGCGCGGATCGACGATGTGGCGGTCGGCCAGGGCGTTGCGGGCGTCATCTGGCCGGGGCGTTTCCAGCGCCTCACCGCTGGCCCGCTGGCAGAACTGGCCCGGACCCGACGGGCCGACCTGTGGCTCGACGGGGCGCACAATCCTCACGCCGCCCGAGCTCTGGCGGAGACGGCCGAGCGTCTGGCCGCGCGCGATTCGCGTCCCCTGGTGTTGATTGTTGGGATGCTCGGCCGCAAGGATGCGAACGGCTTTTTTGGCGCGCTCTCCGCGCTCGGTGCGCGGGTAATCGCCACTGGCTTCTCCTCGCCCAACGCCACGCCAACCGAAGACCTCGCGGCCGCGGCGCGCGCCGCCGGACTGGCAGCGGCAACGGTGGCCGACGTATCCGAAGCCCTTTCCGTGGCCCTCGCCGTGGAGGGTCCGCCGCCGCATGTGATCATCTGCGGCTCGCTGCACTTCATCGGAGACGTGCTGGCGATGAGCCGGGAGACTTGGCCAGACTGAGTCGGACCGCTAATAGCGCCGCTCGGGCCGCGTTCCTTCGAAAGAGACTTGGATGAAGACATTGCTCCTGTTCGGGGCGACGGGCGATCTGGCGCGGCGCATGCTCCTGCCCTCGCTCTTTGGCCTGGACGGCGATGGCCTGCTGCCCCCCGACCTGGTGATTGTCGGCACCGCCCGCAGCGCAGGGGATGACACCTGGTATCGCGAGAAGGCCCGCGGCGCGCTCAGAGAGTTCGTCGACCACGACCGGCTCAGGCCGGACGTCCTCGCCAGGTTCCTGGCCAGGTTGCGCTATCGAAGCGCCGATGTTTCCACGCCCGAGCCGTTTTCGGCGCTCGCCGAGGCGGTCGGCGACACCGCGCCCAAGGACCTCTCCATCTTCCTATCGACCGCCCCGAGCCTCTTTGGCCCGACGATCGACGGCCTGGCCAAGGCCGGCTTGGCCGGCGACCGCGCCCGCCTGGCGCTTGAAAAGCCACTCGGCGGCGACCTCGCCTCCAGCCGGGCGATCAATGACGCCGTGGCCGCACGATTTCCGGAGAACCGGACCTTCCGCATCGACCACTACCTGGGCAAGGAGACGGTCCAGAACCTGATCGCGCTGAGGTTCGCCAATACCCTCTTCGAGCCCTTGTGGAACGCCCGCGGCATCGACCACGTGCAGATCACGGTTGCCGAAACGGTCGGGCTTGAAGGCAGGCAGGCCTTCTACGACGAGACCGGCGCGCTGCGCGACATGGTCCAGAACCACATCCTCCAGCTGCTCGCGCTTACCGCCATGGAGCCGCCGGCGACCTTCGATGCCGCCTCGGTGCGCGATGAAAAGGTCAAGGTTTTGCGGTCACTGCGACCCATCGGCGCGGACGCCGTGCGCACGCACAGCGTGCTTGGCCAGTTCGAGGCCGGTTCGATCAACGGCAATCCGGTCAAGGGCTATGTCGAAGAACTGGGAAGACCCAGCACCACCGAGACCTTCGTCGCTCTCAAGGCGCATGTCGATAACTGGCGCTGGCAGGCGGTGCCGTTCTACCTGCGCACCGGCAAGCGGCTGGCCAAGCGCCGCAGCGAGATCGTCATCCAGTTCAAGTGCGTGCCGCACTCGATCTTCTCAGGGCCGGGCGCGGCATTGCAGCCCAACATGCTGATCATCGGCCTGCAGCCCGAGGAAAACGTCAGCCTGCGCCTGATGGCCAAGGAGCCGGGTCTCGACCGCACCGGCATGCGTCTGCGTGAAGCGCCGCTCGATATCAGCCTGCCCAACGCGTTTTCGGAGGCGCGGCGGCGGATCGCTTACGAGCGCCTGCTGCTCGATCTGATGGACGGAGACCCGACGCTCTTTGTTCGCCGCGACGAGGTGGAGGCGCAGTGGACCTGGATCGATGCGATCCGCGCCGGCTGGGCGGCGACGGGCATGACCCCCAAGGGCTATGCGGCCGGAACCTGGGGTCCTTCGGCGGCCATCGCGCTCACCGAACGCGACGGCGCCAGCTGGAACGACTGAGGCCGGTTAGGCGGCTTCCGCGATCCCGGCCTCGGTGAGCCAGTCCAGAATCTTTTGCTTGGGCATTGCGCCCACTTTCATCGACGCCATGCGGCCGTCGCGGAACAGCATCAGGGTTGGGATTCCGCGCACGCCGTAGCGCGACGGCGTGGTCGGACTTTCCTCGATGTCCAGCTTGGCGATGGTGATCCTGTCGCCGAGCTCGCCGGCGATCTGTTCCAGAGCGGGCGCGATCTGTTTGCACGGACCGCACCACTCGGCCCAGAAATCCACCAGCACCGGGCCGGGCGCCTTCAGCACCTCGGACTCGAATGTGGAGTCGGTGACCGCGACTGTGCTCATGGAAAGCTCCTGAAAGGGAATGTCCGGATGTAGTCAGGCTTGGCGAGTCGTCAACTGGCGCCGACTTCGAGATTTCGTGCGGTCTCCGTGAGCGGAGGTGAGTCCTCCAGCCCTGACATGGCCCAGGCGAATCCATCCGAGCGCCGACGCCAGAGGTAATAGCCGCCGAAAAGGACCATCTCCGCGAAGGTGGCGAGCAGGCTCGGCCGGCCGACCTCGGCGTCGATCCAGCCGGCGGCGACGACCCCGGCCAGGGCCAGCAGGCCGACGACCGGCGCAACGGGAAAAAGGGGCATGCGGTAGTGGGCATGGCGTGACGAGCCGTTGAGGCGGCCGGCGATCACCGACACACACATCGACACATAGGTCACCACCACTCCCATGCCGTTCAGCACCAGCAGCACCTTCAGCGGGATGAAACAGCAGGCGACGCCGGCCGCACCCGTGACCAGCATCGCCGCCCACGGCGAGTCGAACCGGAGGTGCAGGCGGGTGAAGATGTCGTTCACGGCGTGGTGCCAGGCGCCGTCGCGGCCGCTCGAATAGAGGATGCGGGCGTTGATCAGCAGCGAGGCGATCACGGCGTTGACGATGGCGAAGGCGACGGCGAGGCTCACCGCCACCGCCAGGCCACGGCCCCCGAGGGCCTGGACGAAATCCCCGAACGGGCTGGCCGAGCGGATCGTGGCGGCGAGGTCCGGGGCCCCGACGACGATGGCCAGGGTGGGACCGAACTCGAGGGCCAGGGTCGCGACCAGCGCCAGCACGATGGTGCGGGCGATCCTTTGCGACGCCCCGTGCATCTCCTCGCTGAAGTAGACGGCGGCGCCATAGCCGTTGAGGGCGAAGATGGCGATGGTTGTCGAGAGGGCGATGGCCAGCGGCGGCGTCGCCGAGAGCCCGGCGCCGGTCGCCATCATCGGATGGACGATCGCCCCCGCAAGCGAGCGGGCCGGATGGGCAAAGCCTAGCGCCGCGACGACGACCAGGGCGACGACCTCTACTGCCAGGAAGACGCCGGTCACCCAGGCGTTCACCCGGACATTGAGAATCCCGGAGAAGGTGGAGACCAGGATCATGCCGACGGCAATGGGGACGGCCGGCGCGTTCGGCCAGATGACCGAGATGTAGGTCGCCGCCCCGAGAGCCAGGACTGGCGGGACGAGGGTGTAGGTCACGGCGTTGACGCCCAGCAGCACATAGCCCGCGAACGGCCCTAGCGCCTGGCCGGCCATGGCGTATTCGCCGCCGGCGATCGGCCAGGCAGAAGCCAGTTCGGCGTAGACGAAGGCCATGCAGAACGAGACCAGTCCGGCGGCCAGAAGGCTGATGACCACGCCCGAGCCCGCCTGCTGGATTACACCCGGAATGATCACGAACACTGAAGAGGCGGGGGTCACCGACGACAGCGTGAGCAGCAGGACGCCGAAGATCTTCATGCTGCGCTGGAACCGGCGCGAAGTCATGCCGCCAGGGCCTCCAGCGCCGACTTCAGTATGGCTTCGGAAACGGTCATCAGCTTGGGGCCGTCCGTCCAGATAAGGGCCGCTTCGATCCTGCGCCCCGGAAAGATTTCGCCGAGCACCGCCGCGTAGAGGGCCATCTGCCGGATGTAGCTGGGATCGGCCTCCTCCACCGTGGGCGGCGCGGGCCGATTGGTCTTGTAGTCAGCCACCAGCACCCGGTCCTCGGCCACCACCAGGCGGTCCACGCGTCCGTTGATGAAAAGACCGACCGGCAGCATCGCAGCGCCGCCGGCGATGGGCGCCTCGGCCCGAGAGCCAGGACCGAACACCGCGGAGAAACGCTCGTCGCGCAGGACGCCCAGGGCGGCGGCGGCGATCTCGACGCGCTGGGGTTCATCCAGATCAACTTCGCGCGCCAGCAGCCGGATCGCCGCCGTGTCCCAGGAAGCCGGCGGCAGGTCGGGCAGGATCTGCAACAAGCGGTGGATGATCTCGCCGCGGCGCCAGCGGCCGAGGCCGCCGGCCGACTCCAGTGGCGAGGTCGCCGAACTCCTGTCCTCATCCTCGACGATGCGGGAGGGCGCGGCCAGGCGGACCGCCGGCGCCTCGGCGGCCGCCGGCGCGGCCAGCCATGCCGGCAAGAGCGCGGTGGCTGTCTCTGGTTTCAGGACCGCATGAGCGCGAACCGGGTCGGGACCATACCGCCGCCCCCGCTTCCCATCGTCGCCGGGAATCTCGATGAAGTGAGTGTCGAGCCGGTCGAAGGCGCGGGTCACATAGTCGCCCCAGCTGGCCTCGAACCGTCCCTCGTGGCCCCTCGCGGCCTCAACGCCGCAGACGATCAGGCGGTCCCTGGGCCGGGTCAGCGCCACGTAGAGCAGCCGGTTGTATTCGGCCGCCGTGGCCTCCACGCGCGCCAGGCGGGACCTGCCGGACTCCTCGCAATCGTCCATCTTGCGTGGCGCCCAGAGGAAGGCGCCTGCCTCTGCGTCGTGCAGGGGCGTTCCGCGTGCGCTGACCTTGGAGGCGGTGTCAGGCAGGATGACGATTGGAGCCTCCAGACCCTTGGCGCCGTGAGCGGTCATCACCCGCACCTCGTCCCCCCGATCGGTCGTCTCGCGCTTGATCTCGATTTGCGTGGCCGCCATCCAGTCCAGGAACCGTTCCATATCGCGGACGCTCGCCGATTCGGCCGCGAGGCATTGGGCGAGGAAACCGTCCAGGGCTTCCTCCGCTTCGCCGCCCAGGCGTGTGAGCAAGCGCTGGCGCATCGAGCGGCCGGCGGCGTCCCGCCGATTGAGCGCCTGTCCATAGAAATCGAAAGGCGTCGAGGCTTGCGCCGCCTCCCGGGCCCAGTCGAGGAACAGGGCCGCATCGCGCCATTCGCTTCGCTCAGCGGCGCGGCCCTTGAGCACACTCCACAGCCGCCCTCTTCGGGCGTGCGCCAGATCGAATAGGCCTGGCTCGTCCACGTCACAGAAGGGAGACCTCAGGAGGCCGGCCAGGGCCAGATCGTCGGTCGAAAAGCGCGCGAACGCGCCCAAGGCCATCAGGTCCTTGTAGAGACCGTGTTCGGAGAGCTTCAGGCGGTCGGCGCCGGCTATGGGCACGCCGGAGGCTTTCAGGGCGCGGATGATTTCCTCGAAGAGCACGTTTCGTCGGCGCACCAGGATCAGGAAATCGCCCCATCCGCAGGGACGCAGCGCCTCGCCCTCTCCGACCGGCTCCCCGTCCGCCACCATCTGTGTGATCGCCTGGGCGATCCGTCGCGCCAGGCGTTTGTTGGCGTTGCGGAGCGGACCCGTGTCGACCGGCGCCAGGGGATCGCGCTCCGGCTCGATCTCGGCCGCTTCCAGCGGCCACAGGTCCACGCAGCCGCCGGCGCCTCTCTCCGCCTCGTGCTTGAGAGCCAGGAGCGTCGCGCCTGGCGCCGCCAGCCCCACGGCGGCCTCACGATCGGCGAACACCGCATCGACGAAGGCGAGGATCTCCGGCGTCGAGCGCCAGCTGCGGTCGAGCGTGGATCGGAAATAGCGACGTCCTGCGTCGATCGTCCGGCGCTCGAGATCCTGGGCCTCGATCCCCAGGCGCTCGGGACGGGCGCCCTGGAACGAGAAGATCGACTGCTTCTCGTCGCCGACCACGAACACCGTCCGGATGACCTCGGACGCCCCCTCGCCGTGGAAGAATTCGGCGGTCAGCGCCGTGAGGATTCCCCACTGCTCTGGAGAGGTGTCCTGGGCCTCGTCCAGCAACACATGTTCGATGCCGCTATCGAGCTTGTAGAGAACCCAGGCGGCGTTATCGCCGTCGGCGAGCAGCGCCAGCGTGCGGGTGACGAGATCGCCGAAATCCAGGGCGTCCCTGTCCCGCTTGGCGGACTCATAGGCCTCGACGTAAGCGGCTCCGAGGGCCAGGACATCGACCGTGTCCTGCGCAATCCTGGCCGCGAACTGCCGCCGTCGCGAATCGTCGAGACGGTCCTGTTCGGCCATGAGCCACTCGCGAACCGCCGGGACCACCGAATTGGTCCCGAGCTTCTGCCGCGGGGTTCCCGCCGCCGTGTAGAGAATCCTGCACACCTCTTTGAAGGACGAGGTCGGGCTGACCGCCGCCATCCGCTCGCCCAGCTCACGATCTGACTTCATCGGGCTGGCGCTGAAGGTCGCGGCCCCTTCTCGCCAGCGCCGCCAGCGCATGCGGGCCATGGCCTCGGCGTCCGCCTTCTCGACCGACAATTCGCGATCGAATCCGCAGCGGCGCCAGACATCCAGTGGAACGCCGCCTCTGGTCCTGCAGGCGTCTACGTAGCCAGAGATCGCCGCGCGCCGGATGGCGAGTTCGGCGAACATGTCGTTGAAGGCTCCGAAGTCCAGTTCCATCGACATTCGGCGGTAGGCCAGACCGATCGGCTCGTCTGGACGCCCGCCGGCATGGAGGGCGACCACCTCGCGAGCCTTGCCGGAGATCCGGTCCGCCGCCTGGTCGTCCATCACCTTGAAGCCCGGCGAGACGCCAGCCTCCAGCGGAAAGCGGCGCAGCAGGCGCTCGCAGAAGGCGTGGATCGTCTGGATCTTAAGGCCACCCGGCGTTTCCAGGGCGCGCGCGAAAAGGGCCCGGGCCCTCGGGAAATCAGCGTCCGCCTCGCCCAGTTTGGCTAGCCGCTCGCCGAGCTCATTGTCGCCAAGCACCGCTAGATTGCCAAGCTGTTCGAACAGGCGCCGCTGCATCTCGGCCGCCCCGGCCTTGGTGTAGGTGACGCATAGGATCGCGCCCGGATCGGCCCCGGCCAGCAGAAGCCGCGTGACCCGCTCGACAAGGGTGTAGGTCTTGCCCGTTCCGGCATGGGCGCTGACGTAGACCGAGGCGGTGGGATCGGACGGCCGGCCGCGGGGACGCGCGCGCTTCATTCGTCTGTCCCCTGGTCAGACTCGCCACCAGCTTCACCGCCAACGTCGTCGCCGCCCTCGCCGACCACCGCCCATTCCCAGAGCCTGGCCAGATGATCGTAGTCGCCGCCAAACTTGCCGATGAACTGCGGAATTGCCCACGAGACGTATGGCTGTGAGTCCCGGCCATAGGCCTCGACCATGGTTTCAAGGCGGCAGAGCGCATCACCGGCCAGAAGAGGCGCGTCGCCCTTGTCGCGCCGCAGCTCCTCGCCCGCGGTGCGGCCGCCGCGCACTCGAACATAGAGCAGCTCGCCCGGCGTTCGCGCGCCGACCTCGGCGAACCCGCCGGCCTCGAGGATCGCGGCGGTCAGGGTCAGCTGCGGGGCGAGGAAGGCCTTGACCTGCTTGGCGGAAGGCGCGGCCCCGGTCTTGAAATCAAGAATGTCGGCGGTCTCGCCACGAACCTCGATGCGGTCGGCCCGTGCCGTGAGCTCAAACGCTCCGGCGCCAACGGTCATGCGGCCTTTCTGCTCGACATGGATCACCGCGCCCTCGCGCCGCCTGGCCTCGAAGCCCATCGCCCAGCGCGCGGCGTTGGCGGCCAGGGCCTGTTCGCGGACGAGCTGGGCTTCGGTCATTCCGGCGCTGCGCAGTTCGGCGACCAGCCTGTCGGCGAAGATCCGCTCGCCGTCGGCCGGCAAGGCGCCCGGAAAGTCCCGCGAGAACTTCTCGAACGCCGCGTGGATCGCCGTGCCGCGTACCCGGGCATCCGGCTCCTGTCCGGGACGATCGATGGGAGTGAGTCCGAGAACGTATTGGGCGTAGATCGAATAGGGGTCGCGCACCCAGCGCTCGACCCTGGTCACCGACAACTTCCTGGGGCGGACGTCGACCGGCGGTCTTGGCGCTGGCCTTGGAGCGCCCGTGAGCGACAGCGGCGGAGCCTCGAGCGTCGCGTCCAGCCGACGTGCCCAATCCAGCGCCTCGTCCCGTTCGGGCAACACCAGACCGGCGCCCTTGACGAGGGCCTCCAGCCGCCAGAGCCAGCGCGATTTCACGCTCGGCGCGCCGGCTCGGGTCTGGGTGTGCAGGAGCACGACTTCGGGGGCGGCCGCGGCCTGGGCGAAGTCGTGAGCGGCGAGGCCGATCCGGCGCTCCGGCGGGGGCAGTCCGAGGCTCGCCCGCATCGGCCGCGACAGGAACGGATCGCCCGGAGTCGCCGATGGCCAGACCCCTTCCTCGAGGCCAGCCAGGATCGTCAGGTCCGGACTGACGAGGCGCGCCTCCAGCACCCCCAGGATCGACAGCCTGGGATGGGTCGCGCCGCCACGACGCAAGGGGGTTCGCGACAGGAGGCCGTCCAGCAGGTCGGCGAAAGCGCTCGCCGACATTGGCGGAAGCGTCTCGCTTTCATGCAGCAGCGACGTCAGCAGGCGGGAGAGCGCCTCTCCGGCCGCGCCGCGCCACAGGTCGGAGGCGTCATTGGCGTCCTCGGCCAGGGCCTCCAGGGCGGAAACCAGTCCGCGCGTGCGGACCTCGGCCGTCTCGCCGCCGTCCGTCGACAGGAGGGCCAGAGCGTGCCTGAGCCTGCGCAGCAACAGGATCGCCGCCGAGGTCTGGGAGTCCGAGAGGCGAGCATCATTTTGGGCGGCCTCCAGCCAGCTCTCGATGTCGCTCCAGTCCCGCGGAATCCGGATCCTCAGGCCCCAGCGCTCCAGCGTTTCGCAGGCCCTTTCCCGATCGCCATCGTCGAACCCGAGCCGCGTCAGCGGATGCTTGGCGATCGCCAGCAGGATGACCGAATCGAGCGGATCCTCCGCGGCCCCCGCTGCGAGACCGGCCAACCCCCCGGCTGGCGCTCCCGCCAAGCTGTCGCCGACGGAGGAATCCGGCCGTACGCCCCAGCGACTGAGGCGCGCCTGGACGCGCCGGGCAAGGCCCGTGTCGGGGGTCACCAGGGCCGCGGTCCGGCCGGGCGTCTCCAGCGCTTCGCGCAGCAGAATCGCCGCAACGGCGGCTGTTTCCTCTTCGGCGCGAGCGGCGACGACCGTCAGGCCCTCGAGACCGGCGGCGATCGGATCAACGCCGGCCGGCGCCTCGCGCCTGAGATCGTCAATGACTTCCAGCCAGTCCGCTGTCGCCTCGGGTGGGCGCAGGGCCTCGTTGATCAGTCGGCGCCGCCAGCGACCGGCGACTTCGGTCTCGGCCGCCGGATCCCAGGGCCGAACTTCGCCGCGGTCAACGCCGGCGCGCTTGAGCAAACGAGCCAGGGCCCCCTGCGGGTGCTGGTCGTCGATCTGCTCCCACGCGGCGCCGGCGAGGGACCGGTCGAGGCCGGGCAGGACGACAAGTCCCTTCGGCGCGCGGGCGATCGTCGCCAGCAGGTCGGCTGTCGCCTTGGTCGAGCCGGTGGACCCCGCTGCCACAATGACCCCCGGGGGCGGCGCCGTCTGCCATAGCTCGATCAGGCGCCGGGTGACCGCCACGCGCTGCGCCGAGAGGTCCATGACCCCAAGTTCGGCGAGCCGCTCGTCCCAGGCCGCCAGCGTCGCATCCAGGAAGCGGGCCGATACGGCCCAGTGCGCGGCCATGTCCGGCGGGGCCAGCTCGAGGGAGCTTTCGGGCCACGCGACCTCCTCGATCTGCAGCGTATCCAGCAAGGCGCCGAGCGCATCGGCGTAGTCGAGCGCACCGAAGGCATCGATGGTCGAGGCTTCCAGAAGATGGGCGTGAGCGGCGATGAGTCCGGCCAGCTCGAACCGTCGACGCTCGGCGCCGATGGCCGGCGGCAGTTCGAGCGCCAGGTCGCCCGGCTCGAATGGCGATTCGCCCTCATCGAGATCGCCCAGGGCGCGCATCTGCGGCAGCAGCAGGCCGCCACCGCCCGCATGACCGACGAAGGCTTCAGTGAGGCCCCGCACCGTCCGCCGGTTGGGCAGCAGCACCATCGCGTCCGACAGGGCTTCCGGCCCAAGCGGCGAGAGCGCGCTCCACAATCCAGCGGCAAGGTCGTTCAGGAATGGCCGATGAGCCGCGATCGTGAACCACCGTGGCGGCGGACCCTCGAGGATCGCGGTCATGCGGCCAGGCGCTGCTCGGCCGCCGTCAGAGCGGCCGGATCGCCCACGTGCATCCACAAGCCATCGGCCACGACGCCGTGCAGGCGGCCGGCCGCGGCATAGGTCATCCAGTGCTGGAAGATTCCGTGCCGCTCATTCGGCCAGGCGTCGATCAGGGCCGGATCGAGCATGTGCACGCCCATGTAGGCCAGCGGCGCGGAGGGCCGTTCGGCCCGGTGGTCGAGGCGGCCCTCGCCATCGATGAAGAAATCGCCCGGCCCATCGAAGCCGAGGCTGCGAGTGAGGGGTACGACCAACAGAAGGTCGTCCATCCGCGCCGGGTCAAAGGTCTCGATCAGCTCTTCGATCAGCCCCCCGCCGCTCCACAGGGTATCGATGTTTGCGACCAGAATCGGCTTATCGCCCAGCAGAGATCGCGCGTGTTTGAGGCCGCCGCCCGTCTCGAGCAGGGCCTCGCGCTCGTTGGAAATGAGAATCTCGAGATCGGTGCGCCCGGCCAGATGAGCCTCGAGCCTGTCGGCGAAGGCGTGAGCATTGACCACCGCGCGGCTCACGCCGGCTTCGACCAGCCGGTCCAGCACGTGATCGATCAGCGCGCGACCGCCCGCCTCGACAAGGGCTTTGGGTCGGTCGTTGGTGAGCGGGCGCATACGCGTGCCGAGACCGGCGGCGAGCACCATGGCCGTTTCGACCCCCCCGGGCGGGCTCATGCCGCGCGCGCCTCCGAGGGCGCATGCGTCGCGAACCAGGCCTTGAGGTCGGTCAGGTCAGGATCGGTCAGGCAGCGATCGAGATAGCGCCACAGCCTCGGCATGAAGGCGCCGTAGCGCGGCTTGTCATCGCGCACCACCAGCCGAGCGAAGAGGCCCAGGATCCGGCAGATGTTGAGCGCCCCCAGGGCGTGGAAATCGGCGATGAAGCGCTCGCGATCGACCTGCGGGCGCAGGCGGAAGTAGCGTTCCAGGACGGCCGCCTCCAGCTCCGGCGCGACGTCGCGCCGGGCATCGTGCAGCAGCATCGACATATCCCAGGCCGGGTGGGCGCGCAGCGCGTCCTGGAAGTCGAGCATGCCCACCCTCGCCGCTCCGGGTCGGTTCTGCAGCCAGATCAGGTTCTCGGCGTGGTAGTCGCGATGGCAGAAGACGCTGGCGCCGGCCTCGCCCCGTGCGCGCACGGGGGCCCAGAAGGCCTCCCATTCGGCAAAGGCGTCATCGCCAAGGCGCATGGTGGGCGTCAGCTTCCGCAGCCATTGCGGCAGCAGGTCGCCGCCCGTCTTCAGAGCCAGGTCGTCGTAGACGAGCAGGGGCCAGGTGGCGCCGGGACCGGAAAGCACACCTGGCGGCGTGGCCTCGTGGATTCGGGCCAGAGCCTGGACGGCGCCAGCGTAGAGCGGCGCCTCGGCCTTGCCGCTCTCAGTCAGTCGGGCGAAGAGGTCGTCTCCCAGGTCCTCGAGCAGCGCGAACCCATCGCCTGGTTCAGCCAACACCACTTTGGGCGCCGAAAGGCCGAGGCTGCGCAAATAGCCGGCGCAGGCGACGAAGGCCTCCACCCGGCCGGCCGCCAGCCGGGCCATGGCGTTGTAACCGAGCGCCCGCCGCTCGTCGGGCGTGGCGTTCGCCGGGCACGGATGGGTCTCCACCGACGGCGGCTGGTCCATGAAGATCAGGCTGGGCCCGGAAGCCGGATAGACCCGCTCGTAGCGCCGCGTGGAGGCGTCGCCGGCCAGAGGCTCGCGAATGGCGTTTCCCATCCCCGCCGATTTCAGGAACGCGCGGCGGGCATCCTCACGCTCAGAGTGCAAGGGGCCGGTCCTCCCACGCGCCATGGGGCCGCAGGTGGGCGCGGCGGGTCTCTCCCGCAACCTCGATCTCGATGTCCAGGCGGTTTCGGGGCAGATGGCGGCCGAGCTTCTCGGCCCACTCGATCACCGCCGCGCCGTCGGTCAGGGCTTCGTCGAGGCCGAGTTCGAAGGCCTCGTCGGCCCTTTCCAGTCGGAAGAGATCGAAGTGAGCCACGGCGAGCCTCTTGCCCCGATAGAACTGCACCAGGGTGTAGGTCGGGCTGGGCGCCTCCCCCTCGTCCGGCGCCAGCTTGTGGATCAACCCCCGGGCCAGGACAGACTTGCCGGCCCCAAGCGGGCCGGTGAGGCACACCGCCTCGCCCCGCTTGAGAGCGTCGGCGACCGCCGCGCCGAACCTCGCGGTATCGGTCTCGGTGTTCAGGCGAAAGTCACCGGTGGCGGGCACGATCATGGCCGCAGATGACCGCGCCTCGCGTCTGCCTGCAAGGGGTAAGCCGCGTTCGGACCGCGTGGTTGTGATCGGCGGCCGGGCAGTTTAACCGGCGGCATGGAGAACCGCCTGCGCGCCGCCTATGAGACGCGACTCGCCGAGGGCGTCCTTCAGCCGGACAGCGGCCAGCTGGCCGCCGTCGATGCCCTTTGTCGCCTCGAAAACGACCTGGAGCCTGCCGGGAATGGCCTGTTCCGCAGTCAGAAGCCGCAGCGCGGCGTCTATATCTTTGGGCCCGTCGGGCGCGGCAAGTCCATGCTCATGGACCTGTTCTTCGAGGCCGTCTCTGTCCGGACCAAGCAGCGCACGCACTTCCATCTGTTCATGGCCAGAGTGCATCGCCTGGCCAATCTGTGGCGGAACCGATCTCCGGCCGAGAAGCGCGCCCGGTTCGGCAAGAGCCGCGGCGACGATCCGATCGCGCCCATCGCCGATCTCATCGCCCGCGAGGCGAGCCTGCTGTGCTTCGACGAACTGACGGTCACCGATATCGCCGACGCCATGATTCTGGGCCGGCTATTCGAGGCCCTGACCGAGCGCGGCGTCACCCTGGTGGCGACCTCGAACCGGGCGCCGGACGATCTCTACAAGGACGGCCTCAACCGCCAGCTGTTCCTGCCGTTCATCGCCATGCTGAAGGCGCGTCTGGAGGTCGTGCCGGTGAATGGCCCGCACGACTGGCGCCTGGACCGGCTGCGCGCGGCCGGCGCCTGGTTCTCGCCGAACGATCCGGACAACCAGGCGCAGTTCGACACCCTGTGGCGGGCCATGCTCGACGGCGGCGCGGAAGTCGGCGCGACCCTCGAGGTGTTGGGCCGATCGCAACTCTGGCCGCGGGCCGCGGGCGGCCTGCTGCGGGCCCATTTCGCGAGCCTCTGCGTCCACGCCTTGGGGCCGGCCGACTATCTCGCCATCGCCGGACGCTTCCACACCCTCTTCATCGAAGCGATACCCAGGCTCTCGCCGGATCGTCGCGACGAGGCCAAGCGCCTGGCGATCCTGATCGACACCCTCTACGAGGCCCATACCCGGATCGTGGTCCTGGCGGCCGCTGAGCCCGTCGACATCTATCCCCAGGGCGACCAGTCTTTCGAATTCCAGCGGGCCGTCTCACGCCTCGAGGAGATGCGTTCGGAGCCGTGGCTCGAGGAGGCGGACGAGGCGGATCCAGCGGCCAGGGCTTCCCAAGCGATCTGACCGGCAAACCCAGGGCCTTACGCCCCCGTAGCAACCGTCGGTTAGGCCAACGCCAGCCGCGCTTCGGCGGCGGCGATCATCGCCAGGAAGCGGGGATCGTCGCGGATCGTATCGAGGTCCGGGTCGACTTTGACGTGCTCCAGGAAGATGGGCGTCGCCTTTTCGACCACCGGACCCAGCATGGCCATCGCCGCGTCCGCGTCCTTCAGATGGAGGGCGAAGCTGCAGGCGAAATTGAAGCGCATGACCATATTGTGGGGGTCGATCAGCAGGGCCCGCTCGGTCCATTCCTTGGCGCGCTCGGCCTGGCCCAGGATCGCAAGGGCGCCGAAACCCATGCCCATGGCCTTGCCGTTGCTGCGATCCTGCGCCAGCGCCGCCTCGGCCCGGGCCAGGGCGAGTTGCGCATTGCGACGCGCCGAGGCGTCGTCGCCGATCGCCATGTAGCAAGTGATCAGCATGGCGGGCGAACCGAAGTCCGTCTCCATCAGGGCCGTGGCCTTCTCGTAAAAGCGGATGGCGTCTTCCAGACGCCGCTCACGGAAGCTCAAGGTGGCGGCGGTGTTGTTGACCTCATAGGATTCGGGGTCGAGCCGAAGGGCGATGGCGATCTCGGCGGCGGCCTCGTCCTGGCGTCCGCTCTTTGACCAGATGTCGGCCCGCACGGCGTGGGCTTCGGCCAGATCCGGGTCGAGCGCGAGGGCCCGTTCGGCCGCCGCCAGGCCGCCGTCGCCGCGGTCTGCAAACAGGGTGCGCAGCAATCCCTGGGCCAACGCCATGAGGGCCCAGGCGCGGGCGTAACCGGGGTCGATCTCGGTGGCCCGGCTGGTGAGGCGAATGATCGATTCCTCGCGCCGCGCGTCGCCGGCGTTGCCGGTGAGCCAATATTGCCGAGCCATCAGATAGAGGTTGTAGGCGTCGACGCTGTCGGTGCCGCGCCGCTCGATGGCTTTCTTCTCTTCCGGCAGCAGTTTCAGCTTCAGGGCTTTGACGATGGCTTCGCTGATCTCGTCCTGCAGGGCGAAGATGTCGGTCAGATCGCGGTCGTAGCGTTCGGCCCAGACATGGTCGTTGCGAGCCCCATCGATCAGCTGGGCGGTGATCCGCACCCGGCCGCCGGATTTGCGCACGCTGCCTTCCAGCACGTAGGCGACACCCAGCTGGCGGGCGATCTGCAGCACATCGACGTTCTTGCCCTTGAAGGCGAAGGCGCTGTTGCGGGCGATGACCGACAGGGCCGAAACCTTGCTGAGGTCGGTGATGATGTCCTCGCTGATCCCGTCGCTGAAATACTCCTGCTCGGCGTCGCCGCTCATATTGGCGAATGGCAGGACACAGATCGACAGCTTGCGGGGCGTCTCGGAGGTCGCCGCCACAGCGCCGCCGACGCCGGCCAGTTCGGCGATGCTCGCCGCCACCTTTCGCCAGCCAGGGTCGGCCAAGTCGCCATTCCAACCGGCCAGATCGGCGCACTGGATGCGGTCGAATGGCATCGGCAGCTTGGCCCCATCGATGGCCAGCTGGACCAGCTTGTGGTCGGCGCGCGCTTGATCGGCCTCGGACTGCACCCATTCGGACTTCACCGCGTCGGCCGACCAGATGACGACCACGGCCTTGGCCGTCTGTAGCCGCTCGGCGATCACCTCGGCGTAGGCCCGGTGGGCCGGCAGTTCGTCATCGCGCCACACGCCATAGCCCAGGCCGCGCAGAGCCTCGGCCACCTGCTGGGCCTGGCCGGCCGTGGAACGCGCGTAGGAGATAAAGATGTCTGACATGCCTGGGCCGACCTCACCCGGTCTGACCCTTAGCGACGCCGGCACGCCGCGGGCAAGGAAAACCGCGCGACCCTGCGATGGTGGGCCGCGCCCGGATCGTGGTCCCGGCGACGCGTTGACACGCCGGACCTGGGCTCTAAACATCCCTCCGCCGCATCAAGAGGGACCTAGAGCGCGAATGGCGCAGACCGGCCAGTCGACTGGGGGACGACCGCTCTCACCTCACTGGCAGGTGTGGCGCTGGCATGTCACCATGGCCGCCTCGATCCTTCATCGCCTGGCAGGCATGGGCCTTTATCTCGGCCTGCTGATTCTCGCCGGTTGGGCGCTCAGCCTTGAACTGGGACCCGACGCCTTCGGCGCCTACGCCGGCGCCCTGGCGAGCCCGGTCGGTTCTGTCATCCTGTTCCTGATCGTGCTGGGATGGCTGTTCCATCTGGCCAACGGCTTGCGGCACCTCTTCTGGGATATCGGCAAGGGCTTCCGGCCCAGGACCGCCGACGCCACCGCCTGGCTCGCCATCGCCTTCGCCATACTGGGAACGGTGGGGGTCGTGGCCGCCCTCCTGGCCAAGGGAAAGCTCTGACGTGACCGGCCTTGTCACCCCCCTGAGGCGGGCGCGCGGCCTCGGCTCCGCCAAGCACGGCGTCGGTCATTTCATCGGCCAGCGAGTCTCGGCCGTGGCCCTGCTGCTGCTCTCGCCCTGGGCGCTGTGGACGGGTGCGCACCTGGCGGGACGCGACTATGGCGCCGTCCGCGGCTGGTTCGGCTCGCCGGTGAACGCCTCCCTGCTGATCCTGGTGGTCCTGGCCGGCCTCTATCACGGCCAGCTCGGCATGCGGGTGATCATCGAGGACTATATCGAGCGTCCGCTCACCCGTACCCTCCTGCTCATCGCCAACGCCTTCGTCGCCGCCCTGGCCGCGACCATCGCCACCGTGAGCATCCTGGGCGTCATGTTCGGCGGGGCAGGCTGAACCATGGCCGCCTACGAATTCATCGATCACAAGTTCGACGTCGTGGTGCTGGGGGCCGGCGGCTCGGGCCTCAGGGCCGCGCTCGGCTGCGCCGAGGCGGGCCTGAAGACGGCCTGTATCAGCAAGGTTTTCCCCACGCGTTCGCATACCGTCGCCGCCCAGGGCGGAATCGCAGCCAGCCTCGGCAACATGGGTCCGGACGACTGGCGGTGGCACATGTACGACACCGTCAAGGGCTCGGACTGGCTCGGCGACCAGGACGCGATCGAATACATGGTGCGCAACGCGCCGGCCGCCGTCTATGAGCTCGAGCATTGGGGCGTTCCGTTCTCGCGCACCGACGAGGGCCGGATCTACCAGCGCGCCTTCGGCGGCATGACCCGCAACTACGGCGAGGCGCCGATCCAGCGCACCTGCGCCGCGGCCGACCGCACCGGTCACGCCATGCTGCACGCCATGTATGGCCAGTCGCTCAGCAAGAACGTCGAGTTCTTCATCGAGTATTTCGCCCTCGACCTGATCATGGACGAGGGCGTGGTTCGCGGCCTCACCGCCTGGAAGCTGGATGACGGCGCCCTGCACCGTTTCTCGGCCCAGCGGGTGGTGCTGGCCACCGGCGGCTATGGCCGCACCTATTTCTCCTGCACCGGCGCCCATACCCAGACGGGCGATGGCGCCGGCATGGCCTTGAGAGCCGGCCTGCCCCTGCAGGACATGGAATTCGTCCAGTTTCACCCCACCGGCATCTATGGCGCCGGCTGCCTGATCACCGAGGGCGCCCGCGGCGAAGGCGGTTATCTCACAAATTCCGAGGGCGAGCGGTTCATGGAGCGCTACGCCCCGACGGTGAAGGACCTGGCGCCGCGCGACATGGTCAGCCGCGCCATGACCATCGAGATCCGTGAAGGGCGAGGCGTGGGTCCGAAGAAGGATCACATCTTCCTGCACCTGGATCACCTGGATCCCAAGCTGCTGCACGAACGCCTGCCGGGGATCTCCGAGACGGCCAGGATCTTTGCCGGGGTCGACGTCACCAAGCAGCCGATCCCGGTCCTGCCGACAGCCCACTACAACATGGGCGGCATTCCGACGAACTACCACGGCGAAGCGGTGACCCTCGACGGCGACAATCCCGATCAGGTGATTCCCGGCCTGTTCGCAGTCGGCGAGGCGGCCTGTGTTTCGGTGCACGGCGCCAATCGTCTCGGCTCCAACTCCCTGGTCGACCTCGTGGTGTTCGGCCGCGCGGCCGGTCTGCGCTGCGCCGAGGAACTCCAGGTCGGCGCGGTCCAGCCCGAGACGAAGGCAGCCTGGACCGATCCACATCTCGCCCGCTTCGACCGCCTGAGGCACGCTGCCGGCGGCACGTCCACGGCCGAGCTGCGCGAGCGGATGCAGAGGGCGACCCAGGAAGATGCGGCCGTCTTCCGCACCGAGGAATCGTTGCGCGATGGCGTCCGCCGGTTGGCCGAGGCGCATGCGGCGCGCGCCGACCTGCGTGTGACCGACCGCGGCCTCGTCTGGAATTCCGACCTCATGGAGACCCTGGAGTTCGAGAACCTGATCGCCCAGGCGATCGTCACCGTCGGCGGCGCGGTCAACCGCACCGAGAGCCGCGGCGCCCATGCCCGCGAGGATTTCCCCGACCGCGACGACGTCAACTGGATGAAGCACACCCTGGCCTGGCTGGACGACGCCAGCGGCGAGGTGTCGATCAAATACCGGCCCGTCCATTCGTACACGATGACCAACGACGTGCCCTACATTCCCCCCAAGGCGAGGGTCTACTGACGATGCGCCGCTCTCAGCCCAAGGATCGTCCGTGGTCCAGCTGACCCTTCCGAAGAACTCGAAGATCGGCAAGGGCCAGCGCCATGCCGCGCCGGCCGGCGCGAATCGCGTCAAGGCTTTCCGCGTCTATCGCTATGACCCGGAAGCGGGCGGCAATCCCGTCTGGGACACCTACGAGGTCGACGTCGACGCCTGCGGGCCGATGGTGCTGGATGTGCTGATCCACATCAAGAACACGATGGACGCCACCCTGACCTTCCGCCGCTCCTGCCGCGAAGGCGTGTGCGGCTCCTGCGCCATGAACATCGGCGGGCGCAATACGCTCGCCTGCACCCACGGCTGGCAGGAGATCCCGGGCGCGACCATCACCGTCGCCCCGCTGCCGAGCCAGCCAGTGGTCAAGGACCTGGTGCCGGACCTGACGCTGTTCTACGCCCAGTACGCTTCGATCGAGCCGTGGCTGCACACCTCGACACCCGAGCCACAGGGCGAATGGCTGCAGTCGGAGGCCGACCGGGCCAAGCTCGACGGCCTCTATGAGTGCATCCTCTGCGCCTGCTGCTCGACCTCGTGCCCGAGCTACTGGTGGAACGGCGAGAAGTATCTCGGCCCGGCGACGCTGCTGCAGGCCCGGCGCTGGCTGGTCGACAGCCGCGACGAGGCCACCGGCGAGCGCCTCGACAACCTCGAGGATCCGTTCAAGCTCTACCGCTGCCACACGATCATGAACTGCGCTCAGGTCTGCCCCAAGGGCCTCAACCCCGCCGAAGCCATCGCCGGGATCAAGTCCATGCTGGTCGAACGGGTGGCCTGAGGCTCTTCGCCACTATCCGAGCTGCGCGGCCAGCTGTTCGGCCTGCGCCTCATGCTGTTGATACTTCGTCAGGCCGATCTGCAGCAGGTCCTTCAGCTGCGGATTCTTGGCGTCCGGGATGAGGTGGGAGCGCAGGGCCGAGTTGACCGTCTTGTGGAACGCGACCTCGTTTTTCACATAGGTGCGGTCAAAGTCGGCGCCGGTCAGGCTGGCGTATTTCTTGCGCTTCGCCTCCGCCGTGCGGTCCAGATAGTTGCTGGTGCTGTTCGGCGCCGGGGTGAGGTTCAACCTCTGGAACAGCGAGGCCGCCAGGGTGTTGAGCGCCGTCTGGTCCCGGAGCATGTCCTGGGCGAACTGGCGGACCCTGGGGTCGGTCGCCTTTTGCATGGCCACCTGAGCCCAGCCGATATCCACGGAGTCGGCGGTGACGGCGATGTGGGCGATCTGGGCGTCGTCGAGCGCTGCGGCCGGGCTGGCCACGAGCACCGCGACCCCGGCCGCCAGAGCGGCTGTCGCGATCTTCATCATGGTTCCTGTCCTTCCAGGACGCCCCTCATGTCCCCTTATAAAACGCGACGGCGGCGGGAGGGTTCAGGCTTCGAGCGCGCTGACCAGCGCCAGAGCCGGCTGCTGCGCCGGCGCGCCCTGGGCGTGCGGCGCCCATGAAAGAGACTGGCCGCGCGCGGCGTTGTAGGCGCGAACCACCGGCGAGGGATCGATCTCCTCGGGCGTGAGCAGCAGGCCGGCGCGCCTCGCCGCCTCGCCTAGATCGCGCCGGGCGCTGAGCGCCGCGATGGGGATCGACAGGGCCATGCCCAGGATCACCGGCAACATCCACAGGAAGACCTGCATGGAGACCGCCAGGGCGCTGATCGCCAGGGCCGCGCCCACCGCCGTGTCGCCGAAGTGTCGATCCGCCGCCTCGTCCAGTGTGAACTGGTCCTCCTCCCGACGCTGCGCGCCCCAACCCGAATCCCGGCCGAACAGGATCGCGACCAGGGTCCACACCTGGTTGAGCAACAGCACCGGCGCCGCCATCGCCGAGAACAGGATTTCCAGCGCCATGCTGGCGAGCGCCATCCGGCCGCCACCGAACCACTTCCTCTGGCCGGGCGAGGCCATCATGGCGAAGAAGGCGATGAGCTTGGGCGCCAGCAGGAAGATCATCGACAGGGCGAAGACGCCAAGAATCAGGGGGTGGCTGTGGGCGGGCCCCAGAAGCTGAAGGTCGGCGATCTGGGCGTCCCCTACGCCCCATTCCGGTTTCAGCGCCAGAAGCACGCTCGCCACCATCAGGATCAGCCACAGCGGCGCGACGAGATAGGAAAGAATGCCTCGACCCAGGTGCAGGCGGCTCACCGGCGCCAGACCGCACGCGCCCAGTACCTTCAGATGCTGCAGATTGCCCTGGCACCAGCGCCGGTCTCTTACGATCGTGTCGGCCAGGGTGGGTGGACTTTCCTCGAAACTGCCGCCGATCTCCGGCGCCAGGCGGACTTCCCATCCGGCCCGGCGGATCAGGGCGGCCTCGACGAAATCGTGGCTGAGGATGTGACCGCCGAAGGGCTTGCGGCCGGGCAGGTGCGGCAGGCCCGCCGCCTCGGCGAAGGCGGCCACCCGGATGATGGCGTTGTGGCCCCAATAGTTGCCCTGGTCGCCGGACCACCAGCCGAGGCCTCTGGCCAGGATCGGTCCATAGAGCCGGCTGGCGAACTGCTCGACGCGGGCGAAGAGGCTATGGCGGTTGATCACCACCGGAACGGTCTGAAGCAGCCCCAGGCGGGGGTTCCGCTCCATGGCGCCGGCCAGCCTGGCCAGGGTCTCGCCTTCCATCAGGCTGTCGGCGTCGAGGATCACCATGAAGGCGTAGGCGCCGCCGAACCGGCGCACCCAGTCGGCGATGTTGCCGGCCTTGCGGTCGATATTGTGCGCCCGATGCCGGTAGTAGATCCGGGCCTTCTCCGGCAGACGGCGGCGAACGATCTCGAGGCTCTCGCGTTCTGCGTCGCGCTTCGGCCGATCCGTGGAATCGCTGAGGACAAAGAAATCGAACGCGTCGGTCTCGCCGTGGTGCTCGAGAGAGCGCCACATGGCCTGGATGCGCGCGACGAGATCGTCCGGCGCCTCGTTGTAGACAGGCATGAGGATGGCGGTTCGGCTGACGAGCCTTGCCGCCGGTCCTTCCAGGTCCAGACGGTCTCGATCGCGCCAGGTCGCCCACAAGCCTGAAAGGGCGCTGGCGAACGAAAAGGCGGTCCAGGCGAAGAGCGGGGCGAAGACCGCCAGCACCAGGAAATCGAGCGGACCCAGCGTGTCGATCGCCAGCACTTCGGCCAGGCCCAGGATCCCCAGGACGGTCATCGCGGCTGTGAGGATCAACAGCGTCGCGGCGCGCCAGCCGATCGACGTCCGACCCCGGTCGGGGGCGGACGACAAGGATTGAGGGACCATGGAGAGCGGCGCCGGCGGCGGCAGGTCGCCTTCCGGGTGGGGCCAGGTCGAGCTTGGGCTTTCGACCGCGACGGCCACGCTTACTGACAAATGGCGACGCTCCTTCTGGGCCTGCCCGAACGGTCGGGGAAGCTGAACTCGAACTGGCTCCAGGGCAAGGTCAGCGCCTGACGGGGGACATCTTTTAGCCGAAAGCCTGCCCGATCCAAGTCTCGGTGAGCGCCTCGCCGTTCAGCCGCAGGAACGCCCGGAGATCGAGGGTGTCTCCCTTGCCCAGGGGCGCGTCGAATATCAGGCGCCAGCGGGCCGCGCCTTCGACCGGATAGGCGGCCAGATTGCTGGGCGAGCCATGGCTCAAGGCGACCGAGGCCTGCACGCCGCCGGCGCGGGTCAGTTCGGCCAGGCGGCCGCCCGCGAAGTCGACGACGAACTTGCGCGCGCCGGCCAGCGGCGGCTGTCCAGGGCGTCCCGCAACGCCGAAGCGCGTGGCGACGACCTTGGCTGCGCCCACCGCTGTCGGTTCCTCGTCCGACCAATGAAGCCGGTAGGCGACGTGGATCGTCTGGCCGGGCGCCGGCAGCGTCGCCGGCGACCAGAAGGCGACGATATTGTCGTCGATCTCGCGGTGGGTCGGGATCTCCACCAGCTCCACCGCGCCCTCGCCCCAGGTCGCGAGCGGCTCGACCCAGAGGCTCGGACGGCGGTCATAGAAGGCGCCGTCGTCCTGGTAGTCGGCGAACGTCCGATCGCGCTGCATCAGGCCGAAGCCGCGCGGACCCCTGTCCCGAAACGCGTTGCTCATCACCCGGGGCGGATTGTTGAGCGGCCGCCAGATGCGCTCGCCGGCGCCGGTCCAGATGGCCAGGCCATCCGAGTCATGGATCTGCGGCCGCCAGTCGGCGCCGTCCGGGCGGTCCGAGGCGCCGTACCAATACATGCTGGTCAGGGGCGCGAGGCCGAGGCGCTGGACGGACCGCCGGAACGTGAGCTCGGCCTCGACGGTCTGGACGAGACCCGCCTGGCCCTTCCGGCACGCGAAACGATAGGCCCCGGCCAGGCTCGGTCCCTCCAGCAGGGCGAAGACCGCCAGGGTCCCATCGCCGTCGTGACCCAGCCAGAAGGCCGTGAAGAGCGGAAATTCCTCTGGCGTCGGGCTTGCCGTGTCGATGGCGATCCCGCGCGCCGACAGTCCGTATTGATTGAACGGCGTCGCCGCCCGGAAATAGGACGCGCCGAGCCAGGCCAGCCAGTCGCCGCCGCCGGCGTTCAGCACCCGGAAGCCGGCGAACCCCAGGTGGTTCGGCAGCCTCGCCGCCGGATTGCCCGGCGGGATGTCGAACAGCGCCTTGTCGTAGATGATCTCGCGCGCCTGTCCTCCGTCGACCACGGAGACCCTCACCGGCGTCGTGGCGTAGCGGCCAAGGTGGAAGAACTCCACGGCCTGGCCCGGCCGGTCGCGCCAGACCGCAGCCTGCGGCCGGTAATGAATCGCGTTGATGGCGTCGTAATCCAGCGCCTCCACATCGGCTCTCGGACGCACGGGGACGTAGGGCGAGCGGGCGCGTTGGCGCGCCATTTTCTTCAGCGCCTCGAATGAGAACGGCCGCGCCGGCCCCAGCCTTGGCCCCCCGTCGGGCGCGCTCGCCCACCCGCCGCCAAACAGGCCGGCGACGGCGAGACCTCCGGCCACGGCCCGCCGGGTGGGCGGGTTGCTCTCTTGCGGATTCATCGTCCGCAGATAGGCGACGCGCGCCGGCCGATCAAACCTCGCCGCCTGCGACGCTGGCGCGGATTGACGCTGGCGAGGATTGTCGGCATCGAAAAACCATGAGTGACGCAGGCGTCATCATCGTCGGCGCGGGCCACGGCGGAGGCACGGCGGCTGCGTTGCTGCGCCAGTACGGCTATGCGGCGCCGATCCGCCTGATCGGCGAGGAGCCCATCGCGCCCTACCAGCGGCCGCCGCTCTCCAAGGCCTGGCTGAAGGGCGAGGCCGACGAGGACGCCCTAACCCTCAAGCCGGAGAGCTTCTATCCGGAGGCCGGTGTCGAGCTGATGGAATCGGCGCGCGTCGAAGCCATTGATGCGGCGGCGAAATCCGTCCAGCTCGTCGGCGGAGAGCGGTTCGCCTACGACCAGCTGATCATCGCCACCGGGGCCAAGCCGCGGACCTTGCCCCTCCCGGGCGCCGACCTCGATGGCGTGCTCACCCTGCGATCGGTCGCCGACGCCGAAGCGCTCAAGTCCCGCCTGGGACCCGGCAAGCGCATCGCCGTGGTCGGCGGCGGCTACATCGGCCTGGAGGTGGCGGCCTCGGCCCGCTACCTCGGCGCCGAGGCGGTGGTCATCGAAAAGGAGGCGCAGATCCTGGCCCGCGTGGCGTGCAGGGTGCTGTCGGACTTCTTCACCGCCTATCACAGGGATCGCGGCGTCACCTTCGAGCTTGCCGCCGACGTCACCGGTTTCGCCGGCGTCCAAGGCCGGGTCACCGGCGTCACCCTGGGCGACGGGCGCACGATCGAGTGCGACGTGGCGCTGGTGGGCGTGGGCGCGCCGGCGGATGACAACCTCGCCCGGCAGGCGGGTCTGGCCTGCGACGGCGGCATCCTCGTCGATATCGAGGCGCGGACCTCCGATCCGTCGATCTTCGCCATCGGCGATGTCACCCGCCGGCCCATGCCGCAATACGGCGGCCGGATGTTCCGCCTGGAGAGCGTCGCCAACGCCCTCGAACAGGCCCGGCACGCGGCCAGCGCCATCACCGGCCGGCCGCCGCCGCCGCCGGAGGTGACCTGGAACTGGTCCGACCAGTACGACCTGAAATACCAGTTCGCCGGCGTGCCCTTCGATGTCGACCAGGTGCTCGTCAGGGGCGACCCGGCCGGGGCGAAGTTCGCCGTCTTCCATCTGAAGGACGGGGTCATCCAGGCCGTCGAGGCGGTGAACGGGCCGGCGGAGTTCATGGGCGGGCGCCTTCTGATCGGCCAGCGCAAGCCGATCGATCCAGCGCGTCTTGCCGATGTTTCGGTTTCCATGAAAGAGGTCGCGGCCCCGAGCACGATGGGATCAGCCGTTGGCGCCTGATCTCAACCGTGCTCAACGGCTCAGGAGTTTGAGCGCGCTCTTGTGGAAAAAGTATTTCCCACTTTTTCGGAACGCGCTCTAGAAGGTCGCTCGCACGGGGAGTCCATGGCCAAGATCACCTACATCGAGCACAACGGCACGGAACACGCCGTCGATGTGAAGACCGGCCTTTCGGTGATGGAAGGCGCGGTCAAGAACAACATTCCCGGCATCGACGCCGATTGCGGCGGCGCCTGCGCCTGCGCGACCTGCCACGTCTATGTCCAGGATCCCTGGCTGGAGAAGACCGGCGACAAGTCGGCCATGGAAGAGTCGATGCTGGACTTCGCCGAGAACGTCCAGGACAACTCCCGCCTCTCGTGCCAGATCAAGGTCAGCGACGAGCTCGACGGCCTGGTGGTCAAGATGCCGGAGAGCCAGCACTAGGTTTCAGAGCGGGCGCCAGCGACTGGCGGCGGTCACGGGTGGCGGCGAAAGAATTTTCTACGGCTGCGGACAGAGCGGAGGGGGCTTCGTCATGCTGCGCATCATCAAGATCGGATTGGTCCTGAGCGTCGCGCTTTGGGGAGTCCTTGGCGCCCGGGGAAATCTCATCGACCTGAAAGGGACGATTGATGCTGTGGGCGCGGTCACCTCGATGGCGACCTTTCCGGGCGGCGGCGGCCGCTGGGAGGCGACGACGAATCCGGCGGTCATCCTCGCCGGCGCGGCGTTCATCGTGCTCTTCAAGCTGGCGACCGTGCTTCTGTGCCTCGCCGGCGCCTGGCGTATGTGGACGCATCGGAAGAGTGACGCCGAGACCTTCGGCCGCGCGAAAACCTTGGCGCTGACCGGCTGCGCGGTGGCGGTCTTCAGCCTGTTCCTCGGATGGACCGTGATCGGCGAGAGTTGGTTCGAGTTCTGGCGATCCGACGCCTTGCCGCCAGCGGCCGACGGCGCCCTCCGCTATGGCGGCTTCATCGCCCTCATCGCGCTGATGGTCGGCGCCCGGGACGGTGAGGATCAACCGCTGGCGTCGTCCCGACGCTGACGTCGTGCTTCCACCCAAAGCGGGGCCCTTGCGCCTTCGATTCGGATCGCTATTTTGCCGCGCTCCAAAGAGGCCCGACTGAGATGTTGAACGACATTCGTTTGAGGGGCTCAGGCTCCCGGAGCACGACGCGGTCAGGCGGATTCGCCTGATCGATGAATCGTGCTCGAGATTCAAACGCCTGAGCGCGTTCTCGTCGAAAAAGTATTTCCCACTTCTTCGGAACGCGCCCGGGCCATCCGTGACGGCCGGATGAGCGCCCCTGCGGCGCGCCGGCGCTCCCAAAACGAATGGACTTCCCCATGCCGGAACAGTTTCCCGCGCACCCGCGCGGCCCCACCCCTTTCGCTGACCTCAACGCCGTCCTCGCCCACTTCCTCACTGAGGTGCGAGCGGTGTTGGGCGAAAACTTCGTCGGCGCCTATCTGCAGGGCTCCTTCGCCGTCGGCGACGCCGACGAGCACTCCGATTGCGACTTCATGGTCGCCATCGAGCGTGACCTCACGCCCGCCGAGACCCTTCGCCTCGACGCGGTCCACAAGGCGATCCACGACCTGCCCTACGAGCCCTGGCGGCACAGGCTGGAGGGCTCCTACGCTCCCGTCGCGGTGCTGCGGCGCCTGACGGCCGAACCGCGCGATCCGCCGGGCGAGCCGCGCGGACCGGACTGGAAGGATCCCGGTCTCGGCGACGGGCCGGCCCGTTGGTACCCCTTCGTCTACCTGGACCACGGCCACCAACGCACCGCCCGCTCGGCCCACGACAACACCCAGGTCGTGCGCTGGTCGCTGCGGGAGAAAGGCGTCGTCCTCGCCGGGCCTGACCCCAGGACCCTCATCGACCCGGTGACGCCGGCCATGCTGCGCGAGGAGATCATGGAGACCATGAACCTCGTCGCCACCCTCGGCCTCGAGCCGATGTCGATGAGGGCCTGGCAGTCGTTCTGGGTCGGCCTCCACTGCCGCATGCTGCACACCCTCGCCACCGGCCGGGTCGGGTCGAAGAAGGCGGGGACGGCCTGGGCGCTCGAACACCTCGACCGCCGCTGGGCGCCCCTGATCGAAAAGGCCCAGGCGATCAAGGAGGGCAGCCGCGAGACCGCCATGGCGCCGCCCGATCCGGCCGACGTCGAAACAACGCGGGACTTCCACGCCTACGCCCTGGAGAAAGCGACCCAGGAGGCCAGGGCGCGCGAACTCATCGCGCAAAAACTGGAGGCCAAACGCTCGGGCAGCCGCGGCGGGCGGAACGGCTGGGACGGGAACGCGCGCACGGACGGCAAGGCTCGCTCGAACTATGCACCGCCGCCCTATCGCTCGCACGACCGGGGAAAGCGAGGGTGAATCAGTCGCTAGCTTTTCCCAAACCGTCATGGCCGGGCTTGTCCCGGCCACCCATGCACGCCGACGGAAGTGGATGAGGTCGGGTTGAAGGAGGGTCGACGATTTGAATTAGGGTCGGCGCTCTGTGCGGCGCTAATCCCTCCCGATGGCGTAAAACCGCTCGGCCCGCTGGTCGCGCAGCTGGTCGGGCGAGAGGCCGGCGAGGGTCTTCAGCTGCGCCCCGATGGCGTCGCCAACCCGGCTGATGGCCAGGCCCGGATCGGCGTGGGCGCCGCCCACCGGCTCTTCGACGATCGCGTCGACGATCTTCAGCTTCAGGAGGTCCTCGGCGGTGATCTTCATCGCCTTGGCCGCGCCCTCGGCCATGGCCCGGTCGCGCAGCAGGATCGAGGCGCAGCCTTCCGGCGAGATCACCGCATAGATGGCGTGCTCCAAGATGATCACCCGGTTGGCCGCGGCGATGCCGATGGCCCCGCCGCTCATGCCCTCGCCGGTGATCGTGGCGACCATGGGCGTTCCCAGGGTCAGGCAGCGCTCGGTGCCCCGGGCGATCGCTTCGGCGACGCCGCGCTCCTCGCTGTCGATTCCGGGATAGGCGCCGCCGGTGTCGACGAACGACAGCACCGGCAGGTTGAAGCGGTCGGCCAGGTCCATAAGCCGGATCGCCTTGCGGTAGCCTTCCGGGCGGGCCATGCCGAAGTTGTGCTTGATGCGCGTCGTGGTGTCGTGACCCTTTTCCTGGCCTATGACGACCACCGGGGCGCCGCGGAAGCGGCCAAGGCCGCCCAGGATCGACTGGTCGTCGGCGAAGGCGCGGTCGCCGCGCAGCTCGACGAACTCCTCGATCAGCCCCCTGAGGTAATCGACGAAATGCGGGCGCTCCGGATGACGGGCGATCTGCGTCTTCTGCCACGCATCCAGGTTGGCGTAGGTCTCGACCCGCAGCTCGTTGACGCGCGACCTCAGCGCCGCGATCTCGGCGTCGAAGGCGCCGTGGCCGCTGGTCTCCGAGAGCTTCGACAGCTCATCGATCTTGGCTTCGAGCTCGGCGATCGGCCGCTCGAATTCCAGATAGTGCGCGACCATCAGATTCCTAAAACGCGCCCGGCCCGAAAACGGGGCGAACCTAGAGCAATCGCCGGCGCCGTCAAATCGCCGCCGGCGCACCGCCTCGTTACCGCCGCCCCCATCGAAGCGGCACGATAAGGGCGTCCGGGCGTTCTCCTCCCCGCGCACCATCAGGAGGCCAGATGATGCTTCGGACATTGATTCTTGTCGGGGGGCTCGTCCTTCTCACCGCCGCGGATTCGCCGCCGGCCCTGAAGAAGGCGTTCACGGGCACGATCGTGTCGACCTATCCGGATGGGCGCACGGCCGAACTGTGGATGAGCCCGGGTGGGACTTACACCTCGATAGGGCGCCGAAACGATCGCCACACCGGAACCTGGAAAGTCAAAGGCGACAAGGTTTGCTTCAGGCGCGGCCTGTTCGGCTATTGCACCAGCCTCCCGTCTGGCAGCGCCCCCTTCACCACCAGGGCCGTCACCGGTGAGAAGATTCAGGTTCGACTGGTCCCGGGGCGACGGGGAGACCGCGCCGGTTGAGGAGTGCGACGCGCCCCACCACCTTCCTGGCCGCGCCGCCGAACACCAGGAAGCGCGCGCCGGTGAAATTGATCGCCCAGGCGGCGATGGAGCCCGCGAACAGAGCCACATAGGGATCGCCGATGAACGGCCGGTGAGTCGATTCCAGGGTCACGAAGATCCAGTAGTTGCAGAAATTCCCGAAGGCGCTGTTGGCGGCATAGGCCAGCCATTGGGCCATGAACGTCCGCCGCGTCAGGGCCTTGAAGACGAAGCGGCCGTTGATCAGGAAGGTCACATTCATCGCGCACAGCAGTGCGATCAGGCGTGAAATCCACGGCCGCAGCCCGGCCTCTAGTCCCAGATGCAGCACCAGAGCGCTGACGGCGAAGCCGATCAGGGCGACGCCGGAAAACCTGACCAGCAGTCGCCGTCTCTTCGGCGGGCTGGGAATGAGGATTTCCGGATCGTCCATGCTGAGGAAACGTGACCACACCTCGCCGGTTGCGGCGCGCCTCGCCGGCGCTCCTCAGCAACCTGCGCTGAAGACAGGGCGTTTACCGCAGCGTGCAGACCCAGCTCATCGACGAACCCCCGGCGCCGATCCGGCGCGTCCACGCCATCATCAATCCGGCGTCGGGCGGCGTCGGCCCCGGCGCGGCAGATGAGATGGCGACCCTCTTCGCGGAATTCGGCTTCGATCACCAGGTCACCGAACTCAATCCAGGCCAGATGGAGTCGGCCGTGCGCGCGGCGGTCGACGCCGGTCCCGACCTCATGGTCATCCTCGGCGGCGATGGCACAACCCGGCTGGTGGCCGAGATGTGCGGTCCGCGCGGCCCCTTGGTGGCGCCTCTTTCCGGCGGCACCATGAACAAGCTCGATCGCGCCCTCTATGGGACGAAACCCTGGCGCGAGGCGCTCTTCGGCGCCCTCGCGGACGGGCAGCAGTTCTGGGTGCCCGGCGGCGAGGTCGGTGGCCGCGCCTTCTTCTGCTCCGCCGTGCTCGGGTCTCCGGCCCTGTGGGCGCGGTCGCGCGAGGCCTTTCGCGCGAGTCGCTACAGCCACGCCTGGCGCCACGCGATCATCGCCTTTCGCCGCGCCTTCCAGGCGCGCCTGCGCTTTGAATTCGACTCCAGGGAGATCGGCCGGGGCCTCGCCATCGGCCTCATCTGCCCGACGATCTCACGGGCGCTCCGTCCTGAGGACGAGGCCCTGGAGGCGGCCGTGCTCGACATCAGCAACGCCCGCGCGGGCGCACGCCTTATCCTCAACCACTTCCTCGGCGACTGGCGCGAAGATCCCGACGTTAGGGTGAGGCCTTGCGTGAGTGGAAGTGTCTGGGCGCGCGACCCCATTCCGGGCATGCTCGACGGTGAGTTCTTCCGCTTTGACCGCCAGGTCGGGATCCGCTTTCGCGCCCGCGCCTTCCGCGCCCTGGCGCCGGCGCCCGAACCGGACCGTGAACTGGAACCGGAAGCGGCGCCATGACCCTGCGTCTCGTCCATCTCAGCGACATCCATTTCGGAATGGAGGACAAGGGCGCGATCGAGGCGGCTCTGGCCATGACGGTGGACCTGGCGCCCAGCCTGACCCTGGTCACGGGCGACCTCACCCTGGCCGGACGGACCGCCGAGTTCGTCGCCGCCCGAGCCTGGCTGGACCGGCTGCCCAAGCCCGTGTTGGCGACGCCCGGCAACCATGACACGCCCTACTACAACCTCTTCGTGCGCAGCTTTTCGCCGTTTCACCGCTGGCGCCGCTACATCGGCGCCGACGACTCCGCCGTCTATGTCGGCCCCGGCCTCAGCGTCGCCGCGATCAATAGCGCCCGCGGGGCTCAATTGCGCGTGAACTGGGCCCAGGGGGCGATTGACCTCGAGGCCATCCGCCATGTCGCCACGCGTCTGGGCGCCGCCGGCGACAGCCTGCGCGTCTTTGCCTGCCACCATCCCCTCGTCGATGTCGAGGGGGGCCCAGGGGGCGGGGTGCGCCGCGGCCGCGCCGCCAGCCGCACCCTGTGCGAGGCCGGCGTCGATCTCATCCTCAGCGGCCACGTGCATATGCCCTTCGCCCGCCCGCTGCCCTATTGCGACGGCCTCAGCTACGTCGCCGGCGCGGGCACCCTCTCGCGACGCACGCGCGGGGCGCCGGCGACGTTTTCGGTGATCGAAGCGGAGGCCGACACCATCACCGTCACCGCCCACGCCTGGAGGGGGCCCCGTTTCGAGTCCTTCAGCAGCTGGGATTTTCCCCGCCGCGGCGGCGGCGCCCCAGCTTCGAACTAGCGGTTTCCCCGACGCGCCAGGGGATGCTTGGTGCGGACGACCTCGGCCAGCCGCTCCTGGGCGACGTGGGTGTAGATCTGGGTGGTGGCGATGTCGGAATGGCCGAGCAGGGTCTGGACCACTCGAAGGTCCGCGCCGCCCTCGAGCAGGTGGGTGGCGAAGGCGTGGCGCAACACGTGCGGGCTCACCTTGCCCGGGTCGATCCCGGCCGCCACGGCGGTCTTTTCCAGCAGCTGGGCGAACCGGCGGGGCGTCAGCCGGCCGGCCTGTCCGCGCGAGGGGAAGAGCCACGGATTCTCGCGCCCGCGCTTGGCCAGGAACGATCGCCGGTGGGGGAGATAGGCCTTCACCGCCGCGCGCGCCCGCCCGCCCAGGGGCGCCAAGCGCTCCTTGCCGCCCTTGCCCTTGACGATCAGGTAGGCGGGATCGCCCGTGACCGCCGACAGTGGCAGCGAGGTCAGTTCGGAAACGCGCAGGCCGCCGGCATAGGCGAGCTCGATCATCGCCTGCAGGCGAAGGCCGGCTGCCTCGCCTTCGGTTTCGGCGGCGACGATCAGCCGGTCGACCTCGTCCGCGGAGAGCACCTTGGGCAGGGGCCGGCCGAGCTTCGGCGCGACGACCCGGCGGGACGGGTCGTCTTCTCGCCAGCCTTCGCCGAGCGCGAAGCGGTAGAACTGGCGCACGGCGGCGCGGCGCCGGGCTGCCGTCGACGCCGCCAGCCCCTTTTCGCCCAGACCCTGGAACCAGGCCTCGATGTCCTCCGGCGCGGCGCTCGTCACGTCCTTGCCCCGTCCGGCCAGGAAACCGGCCAGGTCGGCGAGGTCGGCGCCATAGGCGGCCAACGTATTGCGGCTCGCGCCCCGCTCGACGGCCATCATCTCCAGGAAGGCTTCGACCCAGCCGCTCATCGCGACTCCCTAGCGCGACTCCCTAAGGAATCATGGCCGATCATGGCGCGCGGGGCGCCCCTCGTGTAAAGCCCCGGTATGGCGGCGCTTTCGCGTCTCAACGAGAGGACCATTGCGCTCGTGGGCCTGATGGGCGCGGGAAAGAGCACGGTCGGACGCCGTCTGGCCGCCCAGCTTCATATGCCGTTTCGGGACGCGGACGCCGAAATCGAGACCGCCGCCGGCCGATCCGTCGCCGACATCTTCGCGGAGTTCGGCGAGCAGGCCTTCCGGGACGGCGAGCGGCGTGTCATCGCCCGGCTGCTCGATGAGCCGCCGCATGTGCTGGCCACCGGCGGCGGCGCCTTCGTCAACGACGACACCCGGGCGCTGATCAACGAGCGCGCCATTTCGATCTGGCTCAAGGCGGACATCGAGGTCCTGGCGCGCCGGGTCTCGCGCCGGGATACGCGGCCGCTGCTCACCGGCAAGGATCCGCGCGAGGTGCTGCAGGCCCACGCCGACACCCGCTATGAGAAATACGCCCACGCGCACCTGACCATCGAAACCGGCGACGCCGCCCACCAGGCCTCTGTCGACGCCATCATCGCGGCCCTCAAGCAGAGGCTGGCGGTCGCCTCATGAGGCGCGACGTCCGCGTGGCTCTGGCCGGGCGGCCCTATGACGTCGCCATCGGCCGCGGGGCCCTGGAAGAGTCAGCGGACCGCATGGCGGCGATGCTGCGTCGGCCGGTGGCCGCCGTGGTCATGGACGAGACCGTCCGCGATCTGCACCTGGCGCGTCTCGAGGCTGCTCTCGGCGCCCAGCGGATCGAGGTCAGGCCGGTGGCGATCGCGCCCGGCGAGGAAGCCAAGAGCTTTGCGGGCCTGGAATCCCTGCTCGACCGGCTGCTGGCGCTGGAGCTCGAGCGCGGCGACATCCTCTTCGCCTTCGGCGGCGGCGTGGTCGGCGATCTCACCGGCTTCGCGGCCGCGATCTACATGCGCGGCATCGACTTCATCCAGATTCCGACCACGCTCCTGGCTCAGGTGGATTCTTCGGTCGGTGGCAAGACGGCCATCGACACCCCGCGCGGCAAGAACCTCGTCGGCGCCTTCCATCAGCCGCGAATGGTGGTCGCCGATCTCTCGCTCCTCGACACCCTGCCCGACCGCGAGATGCGCTGCGGCTTCGCCGAGATCGTCAAATGCGGCCTTTTGGGCGACGCCGCGTTCTTTGCCTGGCTGGAAGAAAACGGGGCCCCCGTATTGGCCCGGCGGGAGGAGGCGCTTGCCCATGCCGTGGCCCGCTCTGTCGAGATGAAGGCGGCGATCGTCGCCGAGGACGAGCGCGAAGGCGGCGTCCGCGCAATCCTCAACCTCGGCCATACCTTCGCTCACGCCCTGGAGGCCGAGACCGGCTACGGCGAGGCGCTGAAGCACGGCGAAGCGGTGGCGCTCGGCTGCGTCCTGGCCTTCCGCTTGTCTCACAGGCTGGGTCTCTGCACGGCGGCCGAGGCCGACCGCGTCCGCCAATTCGTGGCTGCGAGCGGCCTGCCGTCGACTCTGTCCGACCTCGCCGCCCCCATCTCGACCTCGGCCATGCTGGGGCGCATGAGCCTGGACAAGAAGGCGCGCGATGGTGGTCTCACCTTCGTCCTCTCCCGGGGAATCGGCGGCGCCTTCGTCGCCCCGGATGTCGACCGGGCGGCCGTCCGGGAGGTCCTTGTGGCCGAAGGGGCGAGGCCATGATCGCCGCGCTCGCGGTCGTCAGCGTCGTGATCGTCGCCCTGTTGGTGATCGCCGGCGTCTTCTCCGCCGCCGAGACCTCCCTGACCGCCGCCAGCCGTGGCCGCATGCACCTGCTGGAGCGCGAGGGCGACAAGGCCGCGCGCCGGGTCAATCTGCTGATTTCGGACCAGGAGACGATGATCGGCGCGGTGCTGCTCTGCTACAACCTGATCAACATCCTGAGCTCGGCGCTCGCGACCTACATCATCGAGAAGCTCGAACCGGGGCCGTGGGGCGTGGCCCTGGCGACCGTCGTGATGACCGCGCTCGTGGTCGTCTTCGTCGAGGTGCTGCCCAAGACCCTGGCCATCGTCCATCCCGACGACGTGGCCCGCTCGCTCTCCGGCCCCATGCTGGTGACGGTGCGCCTGCTCGGGCCCGTCATCTTCGCGGTGCAGACCATCGTGCGCCGCGTGCTTTCGCTGTTTGGCGTCGATTTGAACCCGCAGGCGGATTCGAATGCCGCCCACGAGGAGATCCGCGGGGCGGTGGATTATCACCATGCCGAAGGCGCAGTGGAGAGCGGCGATCGCAAGATGCTGGGCGGCGTGCTCGATCTTGGCGAAGTCACCGTCGCCGAGGTCATGGTCCATCGCCAGGCGATGTCGATGATCGACGGAGACCTGCCGGCCAGCGAGATCGTCGAGCGCGTCCTCGAAGCCGATCATTCGCGCCTGCCGATCTGGCGCGGCGAGCCGGACAACATCGTCGGCGTGCTGCACACCAAGGACGTGCTGCGCGCCATCGTCCGCGTCGGGGCGGCCCAGGTCGACATCGCCACGCTCATCCGCGAGCCATGGTTCATCCCGGAGACCACGCACCTCAAGGAACAGCTCGACGCCTTCCTCAAGCTTCGCCAGCACGCCGCTCTGGTGGTCGATGAGTACGGCGCGCTCCAGGGCCTGATCACGCTCGAGGATATCCTCGAGGAGATCGTCGGCGAGATCGAGGACGAGCATGACGGGGCCATCCAGGGCGTCCGCCGGCAGTCCGACGGCTGGGTGGTGGTCGATGGCGACGTCACCGTGCGCGACCTCAATCGCGCCTTCGACTGGGACCTGCCTGACGATCACGCGGTGACCGTCGCCGGCCTCGTCATCCATGAGGCCCGCGTCATTCCCGAGCCCGGCCAGACCTTCGGCTTCCACGGCCACCGCTTCCGTATCCTGCGCCGCCAGCGCAACCAGATCACCCAGCTGGCGGTCAGTCCGCCGTCCGAGGCGCTCGAAGGTTGAGCCAGGGCGACGCCTCCGCCATAGTCGAGCCGCGGGCGGGATCCACGCGCCGAAAAGCGAGGTCCTTCAGTCGATGACTCACAATCAGGACTTCGCCGGCCGGCGCGTCCTTCTTGTGGAAGACGAGGCGATGATCGCCCTTCTGCTCGAGGACATGCTGAGCGATCTCGGCTGCGAAGTGGTGGGGCCGGCCTATTCGTTCGCGCCGGCCATGGAGTTCGCCGCGAGCGACACCCCGATCGATGTCGCCATTCTGGACGTCAATCTGGCCGGCCAGCCGGTCTTCGAGGTCGCCGACACCCTCAAGGCCAAGGGCGTCCCCATCGTCTTTTCCAGCGGTTATGGCGCTTCGGGCCTGCGCGAGGCCGACCGCAATGCGCCGGTGCTGCCAAAACCGTTCAAGCTGCAGGATCTGGCCGAAGCGCTGCGCCGAGCCCTCGATCTCTGATCAGGCCTCGCCGGGCGCCAGGGCGCGGATCGAAAGGGCGTGCACCGGGCCAGCCAGTTCATCCGCCAGAGCGCCCATCACCAGTCTTTGCCGGGCAAGGCGGCTCACGCCGGCGAAGGCCGCGCTTTCGATCGTCAGGTTGAAATGGCTCTCCACGCCGCCATGGGCATGACCCGCATGGCGCGCGGACTCGTCGCTGAGTTCGAGCCTGCTGGGGGAGAAGGCCGCCCGCAGTTTCATTTCAATGCGTTGCGCGACCCCGGCCATTGACCGCCTCTAAACTCCAAATGTCAATTCTTGAACTATAGCCCAGGGCGCAACTAACTTCCCACCATGGCGCTGAGCTTCAACTACAAGCCCCGCTTCGTCGACATCCGCGTGCGGCCGCCCGCGGAGGAGGATCCGCGCGCCGAGGATATCGGCTCCCTGAAACCGGGCGAGCGGCCCTGCGACCGCCCCGATTGCCGCTCGGCCGCCTCGTTCCGCGCCCCCAAGTCCCGCGACCTGATGGGCGAGCACTACTGGTTCTGCCAGGCGCACGCGGCCGAGTACAACCGCTCGTGGAATTTCTTCGCCGGCATGAGCGAAGAGCAGATGCGCGAAGAGATCACCGAGGACCTGACCACGGGCGGAAGGCCCACATGGTCGTTCAAGGCCAGCAACAACAGCCGGGAAGCAGGCGCGGCCCGCGGCCTTTTCCGCGATCCGTTCAGCCTGTTTGGCGGCGCCGGCGCCAAGGCCCGCGCCCAGGAGGCTCGCGAACGCAGCCTTGGCCGGCTGGAACTCCAGGCGCTGGCCGATCTCGACCTGGATCGCGGGGCCGAAAAGAAGGCGATCCGCGCGCGCTACGCCGAACTCGTCAAGCGCTGCCACCCCGACGCCAATGGCGGCGACCGCTCGGCCGAGCACAAGCTGCAGCGGGTGATCCGAGCCTACAAGACCCTGCGCAAAGCCAAGCTCGCTTAGGGCTTGGGGGTAGTCGTAAGTCGGAATTCCGGGGACACAATACTTGATTGACGGTGGCCTAATTCCGGGAATTCCGGGGACACAATACCTGATTGACGGTGGCCTGGCCGGCCGCGCGCCGGCGAGCGCACCGGCCGTCCGCTGGGGTCTGCCGCCTTCATCGCTCTCGCTGGAGCAGAGCCTCGGCCGCACGCTCGCTCGCCGCAAGCCCGGCCCGAAGCCGAATGACGCGGGCAGATAAGTATTGTGTCCCCGGATTACCAAATAAGTATTGTGTCCGTGCGCCAGGCGAAGCTGGCGTGTTCCAGCCGGTGCAAGTCCGGCCCGGGTAAGGTCAGCAGCCGCCCGGTAGCGAGTGTTGCGTGGTGGAAGGCGACGACCACTGCGAAGCGTACACAGCGATCGTGTG
>DASXCH010000039.1:0-3956 GCA_036491275.1 Caulobacteraceae bacterium | reverse complement strand
TGCTCCGCAAGGCCCAGGCCCGCTCCTACGACGCCTTGCTCAAAGCCACCGCCGACCTTCTCGACACCTACGCACCCGATGAATGCCGCAACTTCCTCAAAAACTCAGGCTATGGAGTCGCCTAAACTCAACCCGCTCTAGGTGTCGCCGCTCGCGCATGCGCTCGCGGCGGGACGCCGGCGGTAGGTTCAGGTTTCCAGAAAACGTTGACGGCGGGTCTCACATCCCGGCGCGATAACCGCGCCCTGGGGAGTGTGGCCCGCCGCCGAGCCCCCGAGCGCCCCCGCTCCGGCCCCACAAAACGCTTCGCCCCACGACGCGGCGTTGGTTAACTTTATGAGCGCGTGCGCCCTTGTTTCAAAGGGATTTCAGGCTCCAGACACATATGGGCGACGTTATGCCGCATGACCGCCACACGGCCGCAACAGAAGGGCCGTGATCTGCCGGTTTCGAGGGGGCGAAAGACGATGACGACCTGGGAGGGTGAGCCGCGTCGTCGGCGTATCGCGGCGTCAGGAATGGCCCTTGGCGCAGCCGTTGGCGCTGTTTTCGGGTTGGCGACAATGCTGGGCGCCGGCCCCGCCCTGGCCCTCGACGTCGTCAAGCTGAAGCCGGCGGTGGCGGCCGAGGTGAACGCCGACTGGCCGCATCTTTTCGAGCTCTACAAAGACATCCACAGCCACCCCGAGCTGGGCTTCCAGGAGCACCGCACGGCCGCACGCCTGGCCGCCGAAATGCGCGCCCTGGGCTTCACCGTCACCGAGGGCGTCGGCCGGACCGGGATCGTGGCGATCTATCACAATGGCCCGGGGCCGATGGTCATGGTCCGCACCGAGCTCGACGCCCTGCCGATGAAGGAGCTGACGGGCCTGCCCTACGCCAGCGACGCCAAGCAGATCTATCGCGGGGCCGAGACCTTCGTCGCCCACAGCTGCGGCCACGATTCGCACATGGCCATCTGGGTCGGCACGGCCAAGGCGCTGCTTTCGATGAAAGCGAAGTGGAGCGGCACCCTGATGTTCGTCGGCCAGCCGGCCGAGGAGCAGGTGGGCGGCGCCAAGGGCATGATCGACGACGGCCTCTTCACCCGCTTTGGGGGGAAACCCAATTACGCCTTCGCCCTGCACGTGGGCCCGGCTCCGGCGGGCGAGCTGTACTGGAAAGCGGGGGTGATCTCCTCCACGGACGACGATCTCGACATCACCTTCCTGGGGCGCGGCGGCCACGGCTCGCGGCCCGACGTGACCATCGACCCGGTGCTCGAGGCGGCCCACTTCATCGTCGATGTGCAGAGCGTGATCAGCCGCGAGAAGGACCCGACGGCCTTCGGCGTCGTCACCGTCGGCGGGATCAAGGCCGGGTCGGCCGGCAACATCATCCCCGCCAGCGCCGTGCTCACCGGCACCATCCGCACCTATGACGACACTGTCCGCCTGAAGATCCTCGAGGGCGTGCGGCGCACGGCGGCCGGCGTCGCCGAGATGGCCGGCGCGCCCGCGCCCCAGGTGGATCTGGCGCTCGGCGACTACGCGGTGGTCAATGACGAGACCCTGACCCTGAAGACGGGACACCTGCTGGACGAGGCCTTCCCGGGCCATTCGCACGAGGAGATGAAGCCCGGGACGGCGAGCGAGGACTTCTCCGAGTTCGTGCGCGCCGGCGTGCCGGCGACCTATTTCAACCTGGGGGCCATCGACCCGGCGATGATCGCCGCCGATATGGCCAAGGGCGTCCCCGTGCCGGCCAACCACTCGCCCTATTTCGCGCCGCAGCCCGAGCCGACGATCAAGACCGGGGTCGAGGCGATGACGCTGGTGGTGATGAACGTGATGGGCCCCGGCGCCTAAGGCGCCGGATTGATTCACCCCCGCGCGCCTTTGGCCGGAAGCCGCAGGCGCGAGCGGGGTTTTTTCCACGCCCGCGCGCCTTTGGCCGGAAGCCGCAGGCGCGAGCGGGGTTTTTTCCACGCCCGCGCGCCTTTGGCCGGAAGCCGCAGGCGCGAGCGGGCTATTTGACTCTCCTCGCCGCGAGCGGCTCGTCGAGGCCCACACTTCCTTGAGGGAGAGGGAGCTGGCGTGGTAGAAAGGGAAGCCATGTGCGGCCGGCCTGAGGCTGGCGAAACGGAGCCATGGCGATGAAACTCATTCCCACTCTCACCCTTGCCGAAGCCAAGGCCGCGGTCCGCGCCGGCGTGGCCGAGGCCGAGGCGCGTAATGCAAAGGTCAGCGTCGCCGTGGTCGACGCGGCCGGCGGCCTGCTGGCCTTCGCGCGGATGGACGGGGCGCCCGGCCACACCGTCGATCTGGCGCTGCAGAAGGCCCGCGCCGCGGCCAGCGTCGGGGTGGCGACGGCTCTCATCGCCAAGGCGAAGCCTGACGCGACCAGCCCCGGGGGCATCCCGGTGCTGAGCGAGGGCGAGTGCGCGGGGGCGGTCGGGGTTTCCGGCGCGGCGCCCGACATCGATGAGGCGATCGCCGAGGCCGGGTGCGCCGCGTCGGTGGGGTAGCAAGCAGGCCCACAAACTCCGCTCTTCCTGGAAGCCGAGCGCGTAGCGAGGCTATCCAGGACCCAGTTCTTTTATGACAAGCTGAGATCTTTGATAAAACACCTGATGGGGTGGACGGCCCCCGAACGGCATCGCGATGTGCCAGGATGAGGTTTCGTTGTGATCTCATCGAAGGGAGCCGTCCGTGGACCAGATTACGCGCATTTTCATCGATACGTCGAAGCAGTTTTTTCAGTTGCATGGGGTGAACAGCGCCGAGGAGGTGGTGGTGCGTCGCCGGCTGCGGCGGCGCGACGTGATCGCGTTCTTCGCCAGGCTGGCGCCGACGGTGGTGGGTCTGGAGGCCTGCGGGGCGGCGCATTACTGGGCGCGCGAGCTCGCCAAGCTGGGGCACGAGGTGAAGCTGCTGCCGCCGCAGTACGTGAAGGCCTACCTCAAGCGCGGCAAGAACGACGGGCGCGACGCCGAGGCGGGTTGCGAGGCGATGAGCCGGCCGACGATGCGCTTCGTGCCGGTCAAGACCGCCGAGGAGCAGGCGGCGCTGATGCTGGTCGGTGTGCGCGAGCGGTTGGTGCGCAACCGGACCCAGCTGAGCAACACGATCCGCGGCCATGCCGCCGAGTTCGGGCTGGTCGCGGCCAAGGGTCTGGACAAGATCGAGGTCCTGCTGGCGGCGGTGGCGGCCGACGAGATGCAGCCCGCCGTGGCCCGCGAACTGTTCGCCGGCCTGGGTCGTGAGCTTGTCCGCCTCGAGGCGGAGCTGAAGACGGTCGGAGCGCGGCTGATGGCCTGGCATCGGGCCGATGCGGCGAGCCGGCGGCTGGCCGCAATCCCCGGCGTCGGGCCGATCGGCGCGGTCATGCTGGTGATGAAGACCCCCGATCCGAAGGGCTTCGGTTCGGCGCGCGACTACGCCGCCTGGATCGGCCTGACGCCGAAGGACCACTCCACCGCCGGCAAGACCCGGCTGGGAGTGATCACCAAGGCGGGCGACGAGGCCCTGCGGGCGGTGCTGGTCGCCGGCGCCATGGCGGTCATCCAGCAGGTCAGAGCCGGCCGCGGCCATCCGTCCGCATGGCTGGCCGAACTGGTCGCGCGCAAGAAGCCCAAGGAAGCCGCCGTGGCCCTGGCCAACAAGACCGCCCGCGTCGCCTGGAAGCTGATGGTCAGCGGCCAAGCCTACGATCCGCGGCAGGCCGCCGCGCCGATGGCCGCCTGAGGCCGCAAACCAACTTGCAAGAGGGAGATGGTGCGATCGATCGATCAAAAAGGGCGAGACACTCCGTGGGACCCAGCGGCGCAACAGACCGCACCCCTGATAGGAACCCGCCCTGCGAAAACCATCTTGGCGGCGGCCGCATCCGGCCGTCAGACCGTACATATGGACGCAAGCGATCCGCTCGAACCGCCCAAAACATCTTGCAAGCGGGGGCCGTCCACATATGGGTCC
>DASXCH010000038.1:0-25248 GCA_036491275.1 Caulobacteraceae bacterium | reverse complement strand
GCTGCGACAACAACTTGAAGGCGTGGATCGCAACATCGCTGTTCATCTCGGATTCCACGGCTGCCCATTTCCCGCAGTCTAACGAAGAATACTGGCCCGGTCCGCTGTCCGCTCAAAGACCGCCCGCGGACAAACCTATTGAGCGGCCGGACCCTGTCCGCGCCGCCATGGATAACGGACCTTGGGGCGTGAACTCTCGGGGTGGTAAGCGGTCATCTGACAGGCGCTACGGAGGCAGACTTGAGGACGTCGGTCTCGGTGTTTGTCGCGGCCCTGGACGTGTCCTCAGAGGTTCAGGTGTCACCGGCGCCGACCGCGACGCTGGTTACGCCCGATGAAACTCCACCGTCCCGGCCGCTCTCATCGACCGCCGCGACCTCAATCACGACAATGCCAGTCTTTTGTCCCGTCTCGACATACCGGTAGGCGTCCGCAATGGCGGCGAGAGCGTATTTTCGATCGATGACCCCGCGAAACTGGCCAGCCTCCATGCGGCCTTTCAGGAAATCGACAAACCCGTCGATGCGCGCCGGCGTTGGAATGACGACACGATTGTTCCGGGTGATCCACGACCAGACCACGAGCACGAGGTTCTGCCCCCAGGGCCCGAGATCCGTCGAGGCAAAGACGCCGGCCGGCTTCAACAGCTTCAGACATCGGAAGAATGAGGTTTTCCCGACCGCGTCGACGACGAAATCGAAGGTTTCGCCGATAGCGGAGAAGTCTTCGGCTGTGTAGTCGATGACGCGATCCGCGCCGAGGGAACGGACGAGTTCAAGATGCCTTGTCGCCACTACCGCCGTCACCGCGGCGCCGGACGCCTTGGCGAGCTGGATCATCGCCGTGCCGATGGCGCCTGAAGCGCCGTAAATCAGGATTTTCTCGCCCGCCTTGAGGTCGATCTTCCTGAAGGTCAATTGTGCGTAGTAGGCGCCTTCGAAGACCACGGCCTCGTCGAACCGCGCCCGCCGGCATTTCAGCCACCGCACGCTCGGGGACGCACACATACTCCGCCTGGGCGCCGTTCTGTCCTGATGGGCAAAAGCCGAAAACGCGGTCACCCGGCTTGAACGTGAGGGTTGCGGAACCTACGGCCTCAACTTCGCCGGCGAAATCCATGCCGAGGATCGTCCGCCTCGGTCGGCGCAGCCCCGTGAAAAACCGCATGAAGACCGGGTGCGCCCGGAGCTCGCCACAGTCGGTGCGGTTCACGGTCGCCGCGTGGACCCGGACCAGGAACTCCCCCGCTGTGGGAGAGGGCTTGGGCGCTTCCCGTACCCTGATAACGTCCGGCGATCCGTAACGTGGGACGATCGCCGCCTTCATGGGCCAGAATTTAGACCACGCGGACTCAAAGCGCCAAGGCCAAGTCGCGCGAGGCTGATGTCCGTTTCCTCACCGATCCCGGACAAGTTGGCGTGGCCAGCTGGGTTGTGATCCTTGCCGCATCCGTTGGCGGACATTGCGCCCTATCGATTTGACGCGCGAGACGACGACGACCTTAGATCACCGCTCGTTGAAAGGGAGCAGTGGGCTCATGGAGGGTTTGGACATCCCAAGCCTCATGGCGGACGCGAAGCTTGCGGATGTTTCGCTTGCCCTGGTCCGGGGCGGCGAGATCGTGACGCTCGAGGCGCACGGGTATGCTGATTACGCCGCACGCACGCCGGTGCGAACCTCGACGGTGTTTGGGGCCGCGTCGCTCGGCAAGCCCGTCTTCGCCTACGCCGTGCTGAAGCTCGTTGACGCCGGCTTGCTTGATCTGGATGAGCCGTTGCATCACCTCGCGCCCGGCTTCGTCGGTGGAGATGTGCGCGCGTCAACTGTAACGGCGCGACATGTCCTCAGTCATACGACGGGCTTTCCGAACTGGCGTAGCGCCGAAAGGCCGCTTAGATGCCACTTCGTCCCGGGCTCCCGGTTCAGCTACTCCGGCGAAGGCTACGTATTCCTGCAGTTGGCGGTCGAACGGCTCACCGGCGAGCCGTTGGAGGCCCTGGCGCGGCGACTTATCTTCGAGCCACTGGGAATGAACAGGTCAAGCTACGATGGCGCCATAACGCTAGGCGCCGACGTGGCTGTGCCTCATGACCAAGCTGGCGCGCCGCTGCCGAAGGCGTGGCTGAAACCGAACGCCGCAAGTTCCTTGCATACCACAGCAGAAGACTACGCGCGGTTCCTTCGGGCAGTGCTTAAGGGCGATGGGCTGTCAGCCTCGTTGGCCCAGCAATGGCTGCGGCCCAATCGGCGCACGCCGGTCCCTTTCTTCGCCGCGCTCGATCCCCTGGGCAAACCCCAGCTGCACCCGACAGTTGCCTGGGGACTGGGCTGGGGCCTTGAGGGGGATAGCGGGGTCTTTTTTCACTGGGGGTCCAACCCTGGCTTCAAGTCCTTTGTCCTCGGCTCCGTCCCCGATCGGTCTGCCCTGGTTGTGCTCTCCACAGGCGCAACCGAACTCGCCTTGGGGCCCGCTCTTGCTGCGGCGTTGCTGCCGGGCCCGCGGCCATGCATGGACTGGTTTGCGGCATAGCGGCCGTTTCGTCCGCCAAACCACCGCGCCCGGACAAGCTGGCGCGGCCGCCAACCCATGACCGCCGTCGCATCGGTTTCCGGACAAGTCAGCCCGCATCTTGCACAACACTCCTGCCCGGGAGCGACGTTCGAGCGGCCGCCTTTTTTGCGTTCGCTTCGCGCCAATGCCGGTCATCTCATGAAGCCTGCTACCTCTGCCGGTAGCTGCTGGGGGTTACGCCAAACTGCCGCTTGAACGCGGTGATGAAGGCGCTGGGGCTCTCGTAGCCGCAATCCAGAGCCGAGGCCGTAACGCTGGCGCCGGCGCTCAACTGGGCCACGGCCCAGATCAGCCGGGCCTTCTGGCGCCACGCCTCCACGGTCAGGCCGGTCTCTTCGGGAAACAGCCGCTGCAGGGTGCGCAGGCTGGCGCCGGCCTGCTGCGCTAGGTCGGCGAGACTGGCGCGATCGCCCGGCCGCGTCTGCAGGTGCTCGGCGAGCGTCTGGGCGCGTTTGTCGCGGGGCAGAGGTAGCATCAGATCCTGCGCTCGCGCCTGGACCAGAAGATCGATCAACAGACCGGCCAAGCGGTCGTGGTCAGGTCGGGCGGGGTCGAGCATCCCGACGCCCAGAATGTGGAGGATCAACTCACGCAAGAAAGGGGCGATTTCGATCACTCTAGGTGTCGCCGGCAGAGGCACGGCGCGTTCCGGAGCGATGTAGAGGGTGCGCATGGCGACCTCGCCCTTCATCACGATCTCATGCGCGATGTCGGCCGGCATCCAGATGGCGCGGGTCGCGGGTGCGAGCCATGTCGCGCCATCCGTGTGCACTGTCATAACCCCGCGTGTGCCGAAGACTAGCTGCCCCCAGGGATGTTTGTGTGGGGCAAGCTGCATGCCGTCAGGATAGGTGACCGCTAACGACCTGACCGCGAAGCCATCGCCGGTTTTGCTCAATCGAAGACGCCAGGCTCGTACTGCATCGCGCCGACCAGATTGCCATCCGTGTCCTCGAAGTAGATCAGGCGCCCCACGCCTTCGATTCGGGAAGGCTGCATGACGATCTTGCCGCCTTCAGCCTCGACCGCCGCGATCGTGGCGTCCAGGTCATCGACGCCCATAGTCGCCTCGAAACCCCGCATCCTTTCACCAGGCTTGAGTTCCCGGCGGCCCTGCAGCGCACCGAGAAAACCATGGCCGGCGTTTTTGATCTGGTAGAAATCCGGCGGGCCCCAGGGCTCGAAAGTCCAGCCGAACACACCTTCATAAAAGCGCTTGGCGCGCTGGACATCGTCAGCGTTGATCGCGAAATGCCGAAACGTGGCGGTCATGGCAAAGCTCCGTTCTGCTGTGTGAAAGTCGCACACACCAGCGGTGTCGCGCTTGCGATATTATGACAATTTATGTCGACACCACGCCATGCGGCCAAGGAAGCGAGCCGCCTCGGAGCGCGGGAAAATTGCCTGCCGGGAGAGCCACCGCGATCTCTGTCCGTAAGTCGACCGATTTGCGGTCAAGCGCGAATGTCTGATTTCCACAGGCAGCACGCATTGCGAAGGTCTGCTTGCCGGTAGGTTCCTTCCCCTCTCCCGCGAGTCCTGGCGGCGCCAACAGTGGGAACCAAGCGTCAGATTCCATCCACTAGATCCATCCGGCCTGGCGCAGGCCGGGCGCATGGCTGCGGCTGACCGGGGCGACGAGGCCGCCGGCGAGCCGGGCTTCGCCAGAGCCGCGCCGCCAGCTGACCTTTTCGATGGCGTCGGCCGCCACCCACCAGGACCGGTGGGTCTGATAGCCATGAGCGCCGGAAAGTTCGGCCAGGGCCTCGGCGAACCTGGCGGTCAGCAACTCGTCTCCCGCGTCCGTATGAACGCGCAGGTAGTGATCCTCGGCCTCGACGGCGATCAGACGCGCGGCCCGGCGTTTCGCCGACAGGCGCCGGCGGAAAGTCGCTTCGGCCTCCGGCAGCGGCGGGGCGACGACGACACGCGTCTCGACCCTGGTCAGGGCCGGCCGCCAGGTGAGCGCGCGCAGCGCCATCACCGGCACGCAGATCACCCATACCTGGAAGAGAAAACCGACGACGTCGAATGGGCGGAAATCCGACCCGGTGAGGACGTAGCCGATCAGGCTCACCAGGACGGCGACCGGTATTGTCATGGCGAAGCTGGTCGCCGTGAGCCGGCGCCAGAAGCCCCCGGCCGCGACTCCCAGGGTCTCGTCGACGGCAATGCCGATCGCCCCGCCGCCAGCGATGCAGAAGACCCAGTAGACGTAGCGGGTGGTCGTCGACAGCTGGCCGGTGGCGAAGGGACCGATGGCCCCGAGGAAGAGCCCCATCACCGTCAGAAGGGCGATCTCGGCCGCCACGCGCCGGGCGCGCCGATCGGTCAGGGCGGAGGCGACATCCGAGGTGCGGCTCATGCAAACCCGTTCGCGAAGCATTGGCGCCGTTCGCGCAAGGGCGCCTAGCGCGCCGGGCGTCCGGCGGCAATCAGGCGGCCAGATCAATTCAAGGGCGAGAGTCTGAGCATGTCCCGCACGAACAAAGTCTTCTGGGGCCTGATGGCGTTCAGTAGCGTCGGCCTGGCGCTGTACTCCTACCGCTACTTCGGGGGCACGTCCCAATGGGCGTCGAACATGGTCGGCAATGTTCTCGCCAAGCCGTGGCTCTGGCTGCACATCGCCGGCGCCGCGACGGCCCTGTTGGTGGCGCCCGTCCAGCTCCTGCCGTGGATCCGCAAACGATATCCGCAGGTCCATCGAATCACCGGCCGGGTCTATGTGATCGGTTGCCTGGCTGGCGGCGCGGGCGGGTTCATCGTCGCCTTCGGCTCGACGGCCGGCCCGATCGCGACAGCGGGTTTCGCCCTTCTGGCGCCGACCTGGATCTTCGTGAACATCCAGGGCTGGCGCGCAGCGGTCACGCGGCGTTTCGCCGATCATCGCCAGTGGATGCTGCGCTCATTCTCGCTGACTTTCGGCGCGATCACCCTGCGCCTCTACCTCGCGATCGGCATGGCGGCCGGGCTGCCGTTCCTCGAGGTCTATCGCGCGACGGCGTGGATCTCGTGGCTCCCCAACCTGATCCTCATGGAGCTTTATCTGAGGGGCGCATTCCGGCGGCGGTCGCCAATCCCGGCGGTGGCGTAGGGATCCGTTCCACGGGCCCAGCTCGCCCGCCCTCGTCATTATCCACGCCCGCGCGCCCTTGGCCGGGAGCCCGGGCGCGAGCGGGCTAGATGACCCTCCTCGACGCAAGCGCCTGGTTTGACCCACGCCCGCGCGCCCTTGGCCGGAAGCCACGGGCGCGAGCGGGCTAGATGACCCTCCTCGACGCAAGCGCCTCGTCAGGCGCGAGAGGTTCCACGGTCGCGAGCGGCCCGCCCTTCGGCGCTCGCGGGCCCTAGATGTCGCCGCTCGCACGAGCGCTCGCGGCGGGGCCGGCGCGCTTAGGATCACATCTGATGGGTCTTGAGGAGCAGACTGGTTTCGGTCGCCGAGATCCCCTCGATCAGCCGCACGGCGTCGAGGGCGGCGGAGAAGCCGGCAAGGCTGTCGGTCTCCAGCTCGGCGATCATGTCCCAGCGGCCGTTGGTCATGTGCACCGCCCGGACCTCCGGAAAAGCGCGCAGCGCCTTGAGCACAGCGCCTGACCGCTCACCCTCGACCGCGATAGCCATGATCGCCCGCACCCGATCGGCGTCGTCACGCACACGGACGGTGAAGCCGCCGATCTGACCCTTGGCCAGCATCCGGTCGATGCGGTTCTGCACCGTGCCACGGGACACCTTCAGCGACTTGGCGAGCGCCGCCACCGGGGCGCGGGCGTTGTCGCGCAACAGGCTCACCAGCCTTCGATCGGTCCCGTCCATCGAGTTCTGACTATTTGTCCTACCATTCTACCATAATGTCAACTTATCGTCGTTATGTCACCAGTCTGCCGGCTTTTCGCTAACAACAAACGGCGCCATCTGTGGAACAAGCCCGCTGAGTCGGCCGACGGAGAACTCATGACCCCCCGCCCCACCTTCCTGATGACCGATCCGGAACACTTCCAGGTCGCCTACCAGATCAACCCGTGGATGAAGCCCACCGCCTGGAGCGCCGATCCCGACGCACTCGAGCGGCAGGCGCGCAAGGGCTGGGAGGCGCTCAAGGCGGCGCTGGAGCGCGCCGGCGCCGATGTGCGGGTCATGCCAGGCGTGGAAGGCCTGCCGGATCTCGTGTTTCCAGCCAACGCCGCGGTGGTGCTGGACGGCAAGGCCCTGGTGGCCAGGTTCCGCTTTCCAGAGCGCGCCGACGAGGCGCCGCATTTCCACAAGGCGCTCGAGGCTCTGCGCCGCGCCGGCGTCGTCGCCGAGGTGGCCGACATCGAGACCGTCTATCAGGAGGGGGCTGCCTATCAGGAAGGTGCTGTCTATCAGGAAGGTGCTGTCTATCAGGAAGGTGCTGGGGACTGCATCTGGGACGCCAACCGGCGGCTATTCTGGACCGCCAGCGGCCCGCGCTCGACGCCGGACTCGCTGAAAGTGATCGCCGACCACTTCGGCCAGACCGTCGTCCACATGCCGCTGGCGACCGAGGCCTTCTATCACCTCGACACCTGCTTCTGCCCGCTGTCGGGCGGCGAGATCCTCTACTATCCGCCGGCCCTTTCGAAGGAGGCCCTGCGGCGCCTTTGCGAGCGCACCACGCCCGACCAGAGGCTCGAGGCCACCGAGCGCGACGCCCAGGGTTTCTGCGTCAACGCGGTGAGCCTTGGCCGGAAAGTGATCATGGCCCGTCCGACGGCGGATCTCGAAAGACGCCTGGCGGCGCGCGGCTATGACGTCATCGGCGTCGATCTCGATCCCTTCATCCTTTCCGGCGGCGGGGCCTTCTGCATGACCCTGCGGCTCGACCTTGCCAGCCAGCCGGCGCCGGCCGTACGCAGCCTGGAAGCCGCCGCATGAGCGAGGCGCACGTCATGGTGACCCGGACAGACCATCGCACCGATTTCCTGGCCCTCGAGGCCGAGTACGGCGCGCGCAACTACAAGCCGCTGGATGTGGTCCTGACCCGCGGTGAGGGCGTCCATGTCTGGGACGTGGACGGCAAGCGCTACCTCGATTGCCTGTCAGCCTATTCGGCGGTGAACCAGGGACACTGCCACCCGAGGATCCTCAAGGCGATGATCGATCAGGCCAAGCGCCTGACGCTCACCTCGCGCGCCTTCCGCAACGACCAGCTGGGCCTCTTCTACGAGGAGCTGTGCGTGCTCACCCGCTCGCACTCGGTGCTGCCGATGAACACCGGCGTCGAGGCGGTGGAGAGCGCGCTCAAGGTGGCCCGCAAGTGGGGCTATGAGGTCAAGGGCGTGCCGGCCGGCCAGGCCGAGATCATCGCCTGCGAGGGCAACTTCCACGGCCGCACACTGTCCGTCGTCGGCTTCTCGACAGACCCCACATCGACGGCCGGCTTCGGACCGTTCGGGCCGGGCTTCCGCATCGTGCCGTTCGGCGACGCCGATGCCCTGGAGGCGGCGATCACGCCCAACACCGTGGCCTTCCTGGTCGAGCCGATCCAGGGCGAGGCCGGGGTGATCATCCCGCCGGCGGGTTACCTCAAGGCGGCGCGCGAGATCTGCACGCGCCACGACGTCACCCTGATCCTCGATGAAATCCAGACGGGCCTTGGCCGCACCGGCAGGCTCCTGGCCGAGGAGCACGAAGGAATCGAGGCGGACCTCACGCTGATCGGCAAAGCGCTATCCGGCGGATTCTATCCGGTGTCGGCCGTGCTCTCGAACCGCGAGGTGCTGGGTGTGCTGAAGCCCGGCGAGCATGGCAGCACCTTCGGCGGAAATCCTCTGGCCTGCGCGGTGGCGCGCGAAGCGCTCAAGGTGCTCGTCGAGGAAGGGATGATCGAGAACGCCGCCGTCCAGGGCGAGCGGCTGAAGCAAGGCCTGGACGCGATCCGCGGAAACAGGGTGAAGGAGGTGCGCGGGCGCGGCTTGATGGTCGCCGTCGAGCTCGACGCCGAGGCTGGCGGCGCGCGGGCCTACTGCCAGGCCCTGCAGGGCCGCGGTCTGCTGTGCAAGGAGACGCATGAGAACACGATCCGCATCGCCCCGCCGCTCGTCATCACCGCCGATCAGACGGACTGGGTGGTGGAGCAGTTCGAAGCGGTGCTGCGCCACTGACTCTCTTGGAGGCGGACGGCTGAGCCCTTAAGTCCGACGTCAGATCGGACAAGGAGATCCGCCATGACTCAGACCGCTCTCATTCTCGCCGCCTCTCGCGGCCTAGGATTGGGCCTTGTCGGAGAGTTCGAGCGCCGCGGCTGGAAGGTGATCGGCACCGCGCGCGACCCGGCCAAGGCCGCCGCGCTCACAGAGCTAGCCGACAATTCCGGCGGTCGCGTCACCGTCGAAGAGGTGGACATCGCCGACAAGGGCGAGGTCGAGGCCCTCAGAAAGCGCCTGGACGCAGAGACCTTCGACCTGGTGTTCGTCAACGCCGGCCTGGGTAATCCGCATGGGCGCACGCCCGTGACGGTGAGCGATGAGGAGTTCGACACCCTGTTCGTGACCAACTCGCTGGCGCCGGTGCGGGCGGCTGACATCTTCATCGACCGCGTGCGGCCCAAGACGGGCGTCATCGCCCTGATGACCTCGCAGCTTGGCAGCGTCGAACAGGCGAGCGGCGGCGGCTACGACCTCTACCGCGCCAGCAAGGCGGCCCTGAACTCCTTCACCCGCAGCTTCGCCGCCCGCCACAGGGACAAGGGCGTGACCGTGCTCTCGCTCCATCCCGGCTGGGTGAAGACCGACATGGGCGGGCCGCAGGCGCCGCTGGACGTCGCCACCAGCGTCAAGGGCCTCGCCGACGTGGTCGAGCGGGCCCAGAAGGACCGCAAGGACGGCTTCTTCGACTACAAGGGCAACGCTCTTCCCTGGTGACGAGACTTGCGCCGGCGACTATGGAAGCGCACATTAGTCAGCCTTAGCCAAGGACGCGCCGATGGCCACCTACAACGTGCTGGAAGCCAAGACGCACCTCTCGCGCCTCATCGAGGCCGTCGAAAGCGGCCGCGAATCCGAGATCATCATCGCCCGCAACGGCAAGCCGGCGGCGAAGCTGACGCCAATCACCGACAAGCCGGCCCGCCGGCAACTGGGGTTGGCCCGGGGAAAGTGGAAAATCCCCGATGACATCGACGGCGACAACGATCTGATCGCGGCGTCGTTCAGTGGGTCCGATGTGTGAGGTTACTCCTCGACACCCACGTGGCGCTGTGGGCCACGACCGAGCCTGAACGCCTTCCAGCGGCAATCGCCGAACAGATCGCGGACCCCGGCAACGACGTCCTCGTCAGTGTGGCAAGCCTCTGGGAGATCGCGATGAAGCATGCGCGCGGGCGCAATCCGGCCACCATGCCGATTTCGGCGGCGGACGCCCGACGTGAGTTCGTCGCAGCCGGATTCACGTTTCTGGATGTGTCGGCCAGCCACGCCATCGCCGTTGAGAGTCTGCCGTCCATCCATGGCGATCCCTTCGATCGCCTCCTGGTGGCGCAGGCCTTGACCGAACCCCTGCGTCTGGTCACTCACGACGCCACCCTGGCTTCCTACAGCGACACCCTGATCGTCTTCTGATGACCGAGACTCGAATGGCCAGGGGCGATCTGGCGCTGGTCACCGGCGCCAGCGGCTTCGTCGGTTCGGCCGTGGCGCGCAGGCTGGCCGACCGGGGTCTCCGCGTGCGGACCCTGGTGCGGCCAACGAGCGACCGGCGCAATCTTGTGGGCGCGCCCTGCGAGATCGCGCTCGGCGACATGACCCACGAGGATTCGGTGCGCCACGCCATGGAGGGCGCCCGATTCCTGTTCCATGTGGCGGCGGACTATCGCCTGTGGGCTCGCGACCCCTCGGAAATCATGCGCGCCAACTTCGAGGGCACACGCATCGTCATGCAGGCGGCCAGGCGCGCCGGCGTGGAGCGGATCGTCCACACCTCCTCGGTCGCCACCCTGAACGTCGAGCGGGATGCGGTCGACGAGACCTTCCCCCTCCCCGACGGCGGCGGGGTCGGCGTCTACAAGCAGAGCAAGGTGGCCTCCGAGCGGCTGGTGGAGCGCATGGCCGCCGACGGCCTGCCGGTGGTGATCGTGCTGCCGTCGACGCCGATCGGCCCGCGCGATGTCAAGCCGACGCCCACCGGCCGGATGGTGGTCGAGGCGGCGACCGGCAAGATTCCCGCCTTCGTCGACACCGGCCTCAACCTCGTCCACGTCGACGACGTCGCCGAGGGGCACCTCAAGGCCATGGAACGCGGCGCGACCGGCGAACGCTACATTCTGGGCGGCCAGGACGTTTCGCTGAAGGACATGCTGGCGGACATCGCGGGCCTGGCCGGCCGCAAGGCGCCGAGGGTGAGCCTGCCGCGCGCGCCGCTGTATCCGCTGGCCATGGCCGCCGAAGCCCTCGCCCGATTCACGGGAAAGGAGCCGATCGTCACCCGCGACGCCCTCGACATGGCCGCACACCGGATGTTCTTCAGCTCGGCGAAGGCCCAACGCGACCTCGGCTATCACGCCAGGCCCTACCGCGAGGCTCTGGCCGACGCCCTGGCCTGGTTCAGAGCCGCCGGATACCTGAAATGAACCTGGCCGCGAACTGGACCCTGATCCCGGCGGCCGCCTCGGCGATCGCCTGGGTCGTGCTGCTGGCCTTCCGGGGCGGCTTCTGGCTCTGCCGCGAACGCGACGACCGGGGCGAGCCGCCAGGGCCGGCGTCGTGGCCGGCGGTGGTCGCGGTCGTGCCGGCGCGCAACGAGGCGGACGTGGTCGACCAAGCGGTGGGGTCGCTGAGGCGGCAGGACTACCCAGGCGCCTTCCGGATCATCCTGGTCGACGACGGCAGCACCGACGGCACCGCGGATCGCGCGCGGGAGACAGGCGGCGCCCATCCGCTCGAGGTCATCGCCGGCGCGCCGCTGGAACCGGGATGGACGGGCAAGCTGTGGGCCCAGAACCAGGGCCTCGCCCGGGCCGCGGCCTTCGAGCCGGCCTACCTGTGGCTCACGGATGCGGACATCTTCCACGATCCGGCGACGCTCCGCCGGCTGGTCAGCCGCGCCGAGGCCGGCGGCCTCGTCCTCACCTCGCTGATGGCCCGCCTCACCGTCCGCTCGGGCTGGGAACGGATGCTGATTCCACCGTTCGTGTTCTTTTTCGACATGCTCTTTCCCTTCGCCTGGGTGAACAATCCGCGGCGGAAGACAGCCGCGGCGGCCGGCGGCTGCATGCTGGTGAGCGCGCCGGCCCTGCAGGCGGCCGGCGGCCTTGCCGCGATCCGCGGCCGGATCATCGACGACTGCGCCCTGGCCGAGATCCTGAAGCGCCGCGGCCCGATCTGGCTTGGCCTCACGCGCCGGATCCAGAGCCTGAGGCCCTACCAGGGCGTGAAGGAGATCGGCGCCATGGTCGCCCGCTCGGCCTATGCCCAGCTGGGATACTCACCGGTCGTGCTGGCCGGAGTCGTCCTGGCCATGGGCCTGGTGTTCGCCGCCCCGGCGCTCATCGCCATCTTCGATCACGGGCCTGCCAAGTGGCTGGCGCTGGCGACCTGGATCGCCATGATCCTCGCCATGCGACCGATGCTGAGGCTCTACCGGCTATGGATCCTGTGGGGCGCGACCCTGCCGCTGGCCGGCGCCCTCTATGGTGTGTTCACGCTCATCTCCGCCGTCCAGTCTTGGCGTGGGCGCGGCGGCGCCTGGAAAGGGCGCGCGCAGGACCCGCCGAGTCTGGCGACATGAGCGACGACCTCTCCTCCGGCAAGGGCCACCGCGACGAGAATTTCCCGGTCGCCTCGCGCCTGATCGCCGCCCGCCACCGGCCAGCCGTCATGGCTTTCTATGCGGTGGCGCGGATGGCCGACGACATCGCCGACCATGCGACCGCCACACCCGAGGACAAGCTGGCGCGCCTCAATGTGATCGAGGAAAGCCTCACGGGCCGCTCACAGGCTGTGCCGGCGGCCGTGCATCTACGTGACGTCATGACCGAGCATGGGCTTTCCGGCCGCCACATCCTCGACCTGCTGGAGGCTTTCCGCCGCGACGCCCGTCAGACCCGCTACGCCAGCTGGGCCGACCTGATGGACTATTGCCGCTACTCCGCTGCGCCGGTGGGCCGCTATGTGCTCGAGGTGCATGGCGAGGACCGCGCGACGTGGCCGGCGTCGGACGACCTGTGCGCGGCGCTACAGGTCATCAACCACCTGCAGGATTGCGGCGCGGACTTCCGCCAGCTCAACCGGGTCTACATCCCCCTCGACGCCCTCGACGCCGCCGGAGCGGCGGTCAGCGATCTCGGCGCGCCGCAGGCGAGCCCCGCACTCCGAGGCTTGGTCAGCCGTCTGGCGACGCGGACGGTGGGGCTCCTCGCCGCCTCCAGGCCCCTGGCCGGCCAGGTGAGGTCAACGCGGCTTGCGCTCGAAATCGGCGTCATCCAGCGCATCGCCGAAGACCTCGCAGGAAGACTGCGGAGGCTCGATCCGCTGTCGGAGCGCGTCCATCACCGTCCGCTCGAAGCGGCCGGACTGGCGGTCGCCGGCGCCGCCAGCGCTCTCACAAGGCGCCTTCGAGCGCGACGCAATCGGGCGGCGCCGCTTGTTCCCGCAAATCGCGCTCGAGATTCAGAAATATGAGCGCGTTCTTGACGAAAAAGCAGTTCCCACTTTTTCGGAACGCGCCCAGAGCACGATGCGATCAGGCCGGATCGCCCAATCGTGCTCGCGACTCAAAACTTTTGAGCGCGTTCTTGACGAAAAAGCAGTTCCCACTTTTTCGGAACGCGCTCTGGGGCTCGGCAAAGTCACGATCCGGCGCCATAGGAGGCGTCGCATGACCGTCAGCGCCGCCGCCAAGTCCGCCGCCTCCGCCGAAACCCGGGCGTCCGGCAGTTCGTTCTACAGCGCCATGCGGCTGCTGCCGAAGAAGGAACGCTCGGCCATGTTCGCCATCTACGGCTTCTGCCGCCAGGTGGACGATATCGCCGACGAGATCGGCCCGACCCCCGTGGAGCAGAAGGCGCAGCTCGACGTCTGGCGCCGCGCCGTCGACAGCCTCTACACCCCGGGCCCCTCGCCTCGCGTGAAAGACCTGGCGGGAGCGGTCTGGCACTACGGCCTGATCAAGGACGATTTCGTCGCCGTGATGGATGGCATGGAGATGGACATCGACGGGCCGATAAGGCGCCCGCCCTTCGAGATTCTCGACCTCTATTGCGATCGGGTCGCCAGCGCCGTGGGGCGGCTCTCCGTGCGGGTGTTCGGCATGGACATGGGGCCCGGCCGGGACCTCGCCTATCATCTCGGACGGGCGCTGCAGCTGACCAACATCCTGCGCGATCTCGATGAGGACGCCGGCATGGGCCGGCTCTATCTGCCGGACGAGGCCCTGACCGCGGCCGGAATCGAGGGGGACGATCCGAAGAGGGTGCTGGACCATCCGGCCCTGGCCACGGCGTGCGCCTGGACGGCAGCCAAGGCGCACGAACATTATCTCCAGGCCAATGCGGTGCTCGCCCGCAAGCCCAAGGGCCGGCTCCGGGCGCCCAGGCTGATGGGCGCGGTCTATCGCACGACGCTGAAGCGGATGGAGCGCCGGGGCTGGAACGCGCCGCGCGAGCGCGTCTCCCTCGGCAAGGGGACCCTGGCGTGGATCCTTCTTACCCGCGGGCTGGGCCGTTAGGCGGCGCTTGAAGGCCTACGTCATCGGGGCGGGACTGGCGGGGCTATCGGCCGCCACCAGCCTGGCCGAGCGCGGCAACGAAGTCGTCCTGATCGAATCCTCGGCCCAGGCCGGCGGGCGCTGCCGGTCCTACGTCGATCCGGTGCTCGAGATGACGCTGGACAACGGCAATCACCTCGTCCTGTCGGGCAACCGGGCGGTTCACGCCTATCTGCGCCGCATCGGCGCCGAGGACCGGCTGGCCGGGCCACCCGACGCCCGGCTCGACTTCTTCGACGTGGCTTCCCGCGCGCGCTGGACGATCCGGCCGAACGCGGGCCCGCTTCCCTGGTGGCTGCTGTCCAAGCGCCGGCGCGTTCCCGGCACGCGCGCCGGCGACTACCTGGCCCTGGCCAAGCTTGCTCTGCCCCAAGGCGAGCGAAAGGTGAGCGGGGCGATCCGCTGCGAGGGGCCGCTGTGGGATCGATTGGTCGAACCCTTTCTGCTGGCCGCGCTCAACACCCAGGCTTGCGAGGGCTCGGCCGCGCTGGCCGGCTCGGTGATCCGCCAGTCCCTGGCGCGCGGCGGCAACGCCTATCGGCCGAGGATCGCCACGCCGACCCTGTCCGCGGCCTTCGTCGATCCGGCCCTGGCGTTCCTGGCAAATCACGGCGCCATCGTGCGGCTGCAAGCGCCGGTCCGGACCCTGATCTTCGCCAACGACCGCATCGAACGCCTCGTCGCCGGGGAGACGGAGATCGCGGTGGGGCCGGACGAGGCGGTGATCCTGGCTGTCCCGCCATGGGTCGCCGAGACCCTGGTCCCCGGGCTCACGGCGCCGAACGCCTTCAACGCGATCGTCAACGGCCACTTCCGTTTGGCCCCGCCCAAGGGCCTCGCGCCGATCGTCGGCCTGATCGGCGGCACGGCGCAGTGGGTGTTCGCCTTCGAGGACCGGCTGTCGGTGACGGTGAGCGCCGCCGACGATCTGGCCGATCAGGACCGCGAGGGCCTGGCGCGAGCCTTGTGGCGGGACGTCGCCCTGACCCATTCCCTTGGCGAGGAGCTGCCGCCGTGGCGGATCGTCAAGGAACGCCGCGCGACCTTCGCCGCGACGCCGGAACAGAACGCGCGTCGTCCGGGCGCCCGGACGAAATTGCGCAACCTGATCCTCGCCGGCGACTGGACGGCGACCGGCCTGACCGCCACGATCGAAGGCGCCGTGCGGTCGGGTGAGACGGCGGCAGGGCTGGCTCAGCTGGCTGCGGCGTGATGCAACTCAGTCAAGCCGCTTCGGTCAACGTCGATCCGGCGATCTTTTCGCTCTCGGCCCACAGGCGATGGCCGGCGGCTTCGTCGCGGGCGGCGGCGGACGGCAGGGTGAGACGCCGGCGGACATAATAGCCGCCGGTCTTGCCGGCTGCCTCGCTCGACGAGGCCAGCCAGACGAGGGTGTCCGCGCCCTTTTCCGGGCTGATCAGGATAGGGCTCGCGAGTTTGAAGATGGTTTTCATCAGGCCCTTGTTGTTGGACCCGAAACCGGTGGCCACCCCGCCCGGGTGGAAACAGTTGGCGGTGACGCGGCTGCCCCTCAGGCGCCGGGCCAGTTCGTGTGTCCACAGGATGTTGTAGAGCTTCGAGTTGCCGTATGCGGTCATCCCCGAATAGCGGCCGGTCATCTGCAGGTCGTCGAAATCCGGCCGCCCCGCCATATGCGCGCCCGAAGCGGTGCTGACGATCCGTCCGCCGTCCGGATCCAGGTTTGGCCGCAGGATCTCGGTGATGACGAAATAGGCCATGTGATTGACCGCGAAGGTCCTCTCGAGGCCGTCCGCGGTCTCCTCGCGCTTTTCGAAGATCGCACCGGCATTGTTGACCAGGACATCGATATGCGGCGCCTTGGCCTTCAGCGCCTCGCCCGCGCTGCGCATGCCCGCGAGCGTCGAAAGGTCGCCCAGCACGAGATCGTGGGCGGCGTCCGGGTTCGCTCGCGTGAGACGGTCGAGCAGAGTTCGAGCCTTGGCTGCGTCGCGGGCGACGAAGACGATCCTTGCGCCCATGCCTGCCAGGGCCAGAGCCGCCGCCTCGCCGATCCCGGAAGTGGCCCCGGTGATCACCACCGTCTTGCCGTTCATGATAATGTCCTCCCGCCCTCAACCTGCCCGAATGTAGGGAGATTGAGCCGCCGCGGCGAGAGCGCGCTGTGGCGTCGCGGCCATCATTACGGCTAAGAGGGGACCATGGACGACGCTTGCGCCCTCCACCCCGACCTCGACGCCGCCGTGGAGCGGGCGTCTGCGGCCTTGAGGTCCCGCCAGCGAGACGATGGCCACTGGCTGTTCGAGCTCGAGGCGGACGCCACCATTCCCGCCGAATACATCTTGTTGCGCGCCTATCTCGGCGAGCCGGACGCCCCCGACCTGGAGCGCAAGATCGGCGTCTATCTGCGCCGAATCCAGGGCGAGCACGGCGGCTGGCCGCTGTATCATGCCGGCGCACTCGACGCTTCGGCGACTGTGAAGGCCTATTTCGCGCTGAAGATGATCGGCGACGATCCGGCCGCGCCGCATATGGCGAGAGCGCGGGAGGCGCTGCTGGCAAGAGGCGGGGCCGAGAAGGTCAACGTCTTCACGCGCATCCTGCTGGCTCTCTTCGCGATCATTTCCTGGCGCGCCGTGCCGGAGATGCCGGTGCAGATCATGCACCTGCCGCCCTGGTTTCCGATCCACCTGGCCAAGGTTTCCTATTGGGCGCGGACGGTGATCGTGCCCCTCCTGGTGCTGCGCGATCTGCAGCCCAGGGCGCGGAACCCGCGCGGCGTCACCATCGACGAGCTGTTCGTCAGGCCGCCGTCCGAAATGAGGGCCTTGCAGCGCGGCGCCCATCAGAAGGAGCCGTGGACGAGCGGCTTCCTCGCCCTCGACAAGGTCCTGCAGGTCGTCCGGCCGATGCTGCCGGGCCGCAGGACCGCGATCGCCAAGGCCAAGGCCTTCGTCGACGAGCGGCTGAACGGCGAGGATGGCCTCGGCGCCATCTTTCCGGCCATGGCCAACTCGGTGATGATGTACGACGCCCTCGGCTTTTCCGAGGACGACCCCCATCGCGCCGCCGCCCGGGCCTCGGTGGAGAAGCTCCTGGTGGTCAAGGAGGGCGAGGCCTATTGCCAGCCGTGCCTTTCGCCCGTTTGGGACACCTGCCTGGCGGCCCATGCCCTCCTGGAGTGCGGCGATGAGGCGAGCGTGGCGGCGGCCAGGCGCAGCCTGGAATGGCTCGAGCCATTGCAGGTGCTGGATGTCGCCGGCGACTGGGCGGAGCAGCGGCCGCATGTCCGGCCCGGCGGCTGGGCTTTCCAATACCGCAACGATCATTACCCCGACCTCGACGACACGGCCGTCGTGGTGATGGCCATGGATCGCGCCGGTTCGGACTATCCGGAGGCGATTTCACGGGGCCGGGAATGGATCGAGGGGTTGCAGAGCCATGACGGCGGCTGGGCGGCGTTCGACGCCGACAATTCCTATCACTATCTCAACAACATCCCCTTCGCCGATCACGGCGCCCTTCTTGATCCGCCTACGGCCGATCTGACGGCCCGCTGCATCAGCATGCTGGCGCAATTGGGCGGGCCGATCGACAGCCCACGGATGAAATCTTCCCTCGCCTGGCTCGAGCGCGAGCAGCTGGCGGACGGCAGCTGGTTCGGCCGATGGGGCGTGAACTACATTTATGGAACCTGGTCGGTGCTCTGCGCCCTGAACGCAGCGGGCCTGGCGCCGGAAGCGCCGATGGTCGCCAGGGCCGCCGACTGGCTCATCGCCATCCAGAATGTCGACGGCGGCTGGGGCGAGGGCTGCGACAGCTACAAGCTGGACTACATCGGCCATGAGCCCGCGCCCTCGGCGGCCTCGCAGACCGCATGGGCGATCCTGGGCCTGATCGCGGCCGGCCGCATTGAACATCCTACGGTGAAGCGCGGAATTGACTGGCTGGCGCGCCGCCAGGACGATCAGGGCGAATGGCCGGAAGAAGGTTACACCGGGGGCGGGTTCCCGCGCGTCTTCTATCTCCGCTACCACGGCTATTCGAAGTTCTTTCCGCTGTGGGCCATGGCCCGCTACCGAAACCTCAGGCTCGCCAACAGCCGCCGCCCACAGTTCGGCGTTTGACTCCCACGCTCGTCGCCGTCGTGGGGATGAGACGCGAGGCCCGCATCGTGGGCGCGCAGGCGCGGGTATGTCAGCGCGGTATCGGGCTCGACGAAGCGCTTGCGCAAGGGGGCGAGGCGGTGATCAGCTTCGGCCTTTGCGGCGCGCTCGATCCCAGCCTCAAGGTGGGAGATCTGGTGATCGGCGAAGCGGTGACCGACGGGGATCGGCGCTACGATTGCGACGCGCCGTGGACGGCGGCGCTCGGCGACACTCTTCCCCATGCGCGGCAGGGTCTTTTCTGGGCCGACGGAGAGATGATCACCGGCGTCAAGGAGAAGATGCGCCTTCTGCAGGCCACCGGCGCGGTCGCGGTCGACATGGAATCCCATATCGCGGCCAAAGCCGCCGCAGCTCACGGCGTGCCGTTTGCGATCGTCCGGGCGGTTTCCGACAGCGCCGTGACCGAAATCCCGCCCGTGGCGAAGGCGGCCTTCGCGCCAGACGGGCGGATCGACGTGGCCGCGGTGGCCAGGCGGGTCGTTTTCGGCCGCCTGGGCGAATTTTGGGATCTCATCCCCTTGGCGCGCGACGCCGGATTGGCGTTTCGGGCGCTGCAGACGGTGATGCCGGCGACGTCCCGGGTCAGGCTCTGAGCTTGAGGCCGCGGTCGGCCAGGATCTCACGCGCGGCGTTGTGCCCCGGCGCGCCGGTCACGCCGCCGCCGGGATGGGTTCCGGCGCCGCAGAGATAGAGCCCCCGCAGAGCGCCACGATAGTCTCCCTGGCCGAGGAACGGCCGCGCCGCCCAGAGCTGATCGAGGGTCATGGCGCCGTGCATGATATCGCCGCCGGCAAGGCTGAACTTCCGCTCCAGATCCAGCGGCGAGAGGACCATCCGACCCAGGACCGAGGCCTTGAAGCCCGGCGCCCACTGATCGACCGTGTCGATGATGAGATCCGCCGCCTCCTCGCGGCAGTCATCCCAGCTGCGCCCGTCCGGCAGGGTCGGGGCGAATTGCTGGCAGAACAGGCTGGCGACGTGGGCCCCGGCGGGCGCCAGGGTGTCGTCCACCGTGCTCGGAATGAGCATCTCGACGATCGGCGCCCGCGACCAGCCGTGGATCTTGGCGTCGAGATAGGCGCGGTCCATGTAGTCGAGCGTCGGCGCGAGGATGATCCCGCTCCTCAGGTGTTCGCCATCGCCCGGCAAGCAGGAGAAACTCGGCAGCTGCGAGAGCGCGACGTTCATGCGGAAGGTGCCGGAGCCGACCTTGTAGCCGGCCACGCGGCGGGCAAATCCCGCCGGCAGGTCGGCCTCATCCACCAGGCGCCCGTAGAGGAACTTGGGGCCGAGATTGGAAACCACGGCGCGACCGATGACTTCCTCGCCGCCCTCGAGCCGGACGCCGACGGCGCGGCCCTTGTCGGTGATCACACGCTCGGCCGGCGCTTCGAGTGAAATCGTGACTCCAGCCTCCTCGCAGGCTGCGCGCATGGCCTGGGTGATCGCGCCCATGCCGCCAATTGCATGGCCCCAGGCGCCTTTCTTGCCGTTCACCTCGCCGAAGACGTGGTGCAGCAGGACATAGGCCGAGCCCGGCGTATCGGGGCTGGCGTAGTTGCCGACCACGGCGTCGAAGCCGAAGCCGGCCTTGACCGCCTCGCTCTCGAACCAGGCGTCGAGGAAGGTGCGCGCGCTCTTGGCGAAGAGGTCGAGGATGTCGCGTTGCCGCTCCAGCGGGGCGGTCATCATCGGCCAGCCCTGGGCGGCGGCGGCCAGGAGCGCCCTGAGCCCCCCGCCGGCGTTGGGCGGCGTTTTCAGCGCCAGATCGCGCAGCACATCGGCCACGGCGTCGAGGGAGGCGTAGTAGGCCGGCAGAGCTTCAGCGTCGCGGTTCGAGAATTTGCGGAACTCCGCCTGGGTCCGCTCCAGGCCTCCGCCCAGCTTCAGGTATCCGCCATCGGGCTGGGGCAGGAAGTTGGAAATCGGCCGCTCGATGATCCTGAGGCCCCGCTCGGCGAGGCGCATGTCGGCGATGACCTTCGGATTGAGGAGGCTCACCGTGTAGCTCGCCACGGAATTGCGGAAGCCCGGGTGGAATTCCTCGGTCACCGCCGCGCCGCCGACCACCGCGCGCCGCTCCAGCACGCGAACCTTCAGGCCGGCGCGGGCAAGATAGTAGGCGCAGACGAGGCCATTGTGGCCACCGCCGATGATCACGGCATCCCAGGTCAACTCACCCCCGCTTGTTCGCCTCGCTGTCCGCGGGGCGGCTATTCGGCCGGCTCGACCACTTTGTGAGCGCGCGGATTGGTCGCCTTGATCTCGGCCAGCTTGTCCTTGACGTGGTCGGCGAAGACGTACTGGGCCGGGCGCGCCTTATCGAGCGGAATGTCGGTGGCCATCGGCCCGCTCGTACGCACGCCGCTGAATGTCAGACCCATCGCCTGCAGCGGATGTTTCATGATCTCGGTGACAGCGCTGGCCTCGAAGCCCGAATGGACCATGCAGTTGGCGCATTTCTCGTAGGCGCCGACGCCATAGTCGTCCCACGCGGTCTCGTCCATCAGCTCCTTGAACGTCCGGGCGTAGCCCTCGCCCAGCAGATAGCAGGGCCGCTGCCAGCCGAAGACGTTGCGGGTCGGGTTGCCCCACGGCGTGCAGTGCAGGGCGCGGTTTCCGGCCAGGAAATCGAGGAACATGGTCGACTGGGTGAAGCTCCACTCCCGGCCGCCGCGGCCGCGGGCGAAGATGTCGCGGAACAGCTGCTTGGTGCGGGTGCGGTTGAGGAAGTGCTCCTGGTCCGGCGCGCGTTCATAGGCATAGCCGGGAGAAATGGTGACGCCGTCGACCCCGGCCTTCTTCATCTGATCGAGGAAGTCCGCCACCCGGCCGGCTTCGGCGCCCTGGAAGAGGGTGCAGTTGATGCTGACCTGGAAACCGCGCGACTTGGCGAGCTGGATGGCTTCGACCGCGGTTTCGTAGACACCTTCGAGGCACACCGAGTGGTCGTGCATCGGCTTGTCGCCGTCGAGGTGCACCGACCAGGTGAACATCGGGTCGGGCTCGTACTGGTCGATCTTCTTCTTCAGCAGCAGGGCGTTGGTGCACAGGATGACGAACTTCTTCCTGGCCAGGAGCCCTTTGACGATCTTGGGCAGCTCGCGATGCAGCAGCGGCTCGCCGCCGGCGAGCGAGACCACGGGCGCGCCGCACTCGTCCATGGCCTCCATGCACTGATCGAAGCTGAGGCGCTGGTTCAGGATCTCGTCGGGATAGTCGATCTTGCCGCAGCCGGCGCAAGCCAGGTTGCAGCGGAAAAGCGGCTCGAGCATCAGGACGAGCGGATAGCGCTTGCGCCCGCTGAAGTGCTGTTTGGCAATGTAGGCGCCGATGCGCGCCACCGCCTGGAAAGGAATCGCCAAAACCTAAACTCCTCCGGTCAATCTCTCGGCCATCAGTCCCTCAGTTCGGCCGGCAGGCGAAACTGAATGTGTTCTTCGACTCCCTGCATGGGGAGGACCTCTACAGGTCCATAACGCTTGAGCGCCTCGATCACCTCCAAAATCAGGCTTTCAGGCGCCGAAGCGCCGGCCGTCAAGCCGATGGTTTCCTTGCCCGTAAGCCAAGTCGGATCCATGTCCGAGGCATCGGCGATCAGGAAACTCGGGATCCCCTCCTCCAGGCCGATCTCGCGCAGGCGATTGGAGTTGGAGCTGTTCTGGGCCCCGACGACGAGGAGGATTTCGACCATGTGCGCCAGATCGCGAACGGCCGACTGGCGATGCTGGGTGGCGTAGCAGATATCGGCGGTGTCGGGACCGACGATGTCGGTGAAGCGGGCGTTGAGCGCCTCGATCACCGCCTTGGTGTCATCGACGCTGAGGGTGGTCTGGGTGACATAGGCGAGCGGAATGTCGTTCTGCACATCGAGGGATTCCACATCCTCGACAGTGGAGATCAGATGAACCGTTCCGTCGATCTGGCCGATTGTGCCTTCGACTTCCGGGTGGCCGGCATGGCCGATGAGGATCAGGCTCCGGCCCTGGCGCACGAAGCGCTTGGCCTGGTTGTGAACCTTTGAGACTAGGGGACAGGTGGCGTCCAGCACCGGCAGACCGCGGCCGGCCGCCGCTTCGACGACCGAGCGGGCCACGCCGTGGGCGCTGAAGACGATATGAGCGCCATCGGGCGCCTGATCGATTTCCTCGATGAACACCGCCCCCTTGGCCTTGAGGCTGTCGACGACGTGGCGGTTGTGGACGATCTCATGCCGCACGTAGACGGGCTCCTGGTATTTCTCCAGGGCCCGTTCGACGATCTCTATGGCTCTGACGACCCCAGCGCAGAATCCCCGCGGCTGGGCCAGAATGACTCTCACGTCCTGCGCTCCGACGGGCCTCTTAAGGGAAGCGGCGACGCGAATCTTGGAGGGTCGCACGCCGATGCGGTCGCCTTAGCAGGTATTTCCCTTTTCCGGGAGCGCAAGGGGCGCGGCGACAGACTTGACCGCACTAAACGCCGAAATGGACCGGAGGCGGACGGCGTTGGGGAGACCACCGTCCGCCTGGAGCCGTCACCGACCGATCTGTCCGCTGACGCCGTTTTCCTCGCGGTTGAGCCTGTGCTTTTCCGCCCTGGTCAGATGGCCGTTATGGCGAGACGCGAAGTAGCGCTCCTGGCCGCGGAGGCCGCGATCCTCCATGTGGAGGGCGTGAGCCTGGCGGCCTGTGATCTCGCCCTCGCGACGTTCGGCATGGATCCGCCGGTCCTGGTTGGCCAGCCTATGGTTCACCTCGACTCGACGGGGGTGATGATGCTGCCAGGGGGTCTGCGCCGAGGCGCCGGTGGCCGCTGTCAGCAGGGTCAGGGCGCCCACAGCCGCGAGCGCGATTTCGAAAGAGAGTTTCATTGGTATCGCTCCGTTATTCCTAGATTCACGGCCAAGCGCCGCTGGAGCGTCTGTATGAACCTGCCTGTCTGAACCGCATGCCACGAGCCCGGTTCATAATCGGTTCAGCTTACGGTGACGCTTGAAGATGGCTTGAACCGGTCGGTGTCAGACCCTTTACTGGCGCCTGGGCGCGAGCGGCCCCGAGGGGACATCATGAAGACGCGGATCACCGAACTTTTCGGCATCGACCATCCGATCATCCAGGGCGGAATGCACTTCGTCGGCTTCGCCGAGCTGGCCGCGGCGGTGAGCAACGCCGGAGGTCTGGGCATCATCACCGGCCTCACGCAGCGCTCGCCCGAGGCGCTGGCCAACGAGATCGCCAAGTGCCGCGGCATGACCGACAAGCCGTTCGGCGTGAACCTGACGTTCCTGCCCTCGATCAATCCGCCCGACTATCCAGGTTACGTGAAGGCGATCATCGACGGCGGGGTGAAGATCGTCGAGACGGCCGGCAACAACCCTCAGCAATGGTTGCCGGGGCTGAAGGATGCGGGCGTCAAGGTCATCCACAAGTGCACCTCGGTGCGCCACTCGCTGAAGGCGCAGTCGATCGGCTGCGACGCGGTCAGCGTCGACGGCTTCGAATGCGGCGGCCATCCGGGCGAGGACGACGTGCCGAACTTCATCCTGCTGCCCCGGGCCGGCGAGACCCTGGAGATCCCGTTCGTCGCCTCGGGTGGCATGGCCGACGCGCGCTCGCTGGTGGCCGCTCTGGCCATGGGCGCCGAGGGCATGAACATGGGCACCCGTTTCATCGCCACGGTCGAAGCGCCGGTCCATGAGCACGTCAAACAGGCGATCGTCGCGGCCAGCGAACTCGACACCCGGCTGATCATGCGGCCGCTGCGCAACACCGAGCGGGTGCTGGGCAACGTCGCCGTCGAGCGCCTGCTGGAAAAGGAGCGCAAGCTCGGAGCGTCGCTCACGTTCGCCGACATTTTCGACGAGGTGGCCGGCGTCTATCCGGCGATCATGCAGCGCGGCGAAATGGACGCCGGCGGCTGGTCGTGCGGCATGGTGGTGGGCCTCATCCACGACATTCCCACCTGCAAGCAGCTGATCGAGCGGATCATGGCCGAAGCCGACGCCATCATCCGCGACAGACTGGGAACGCTGGTCGCCACCGAGGGCGCTCGGGCCGCTTAGCGCGCGCCTCAGCGGGCTCTGGCGGCGTGATCGGCCACCACCAGGGCGACGGCCGCCGATACCCGCTTGCCCGTGGGCAGGTGCAGGAATTCGTTGGGTCCATGGGCGTTTGCGTGCGGACCGAGGACGCCGGTGATGACGAACTGGGCTCTGGGAAACTTCTCACCCAGCATGCCCATGAAGGGGATGGAGCCCCCCTCCCCCATCATCGCCGCGCCACGGCCGAAGGTTGCGATCGACGCTTTTTCCACCGACTGGGCGAGCCAGGGCGCCAGCGGCGGCGCGTGCCAGCCGGAGCCCGATTTCTCCGGCGTGTAGGTCACCTTCGCACGATAGGGCGGATCGCGTTCCAGAAGCGATTTGACGAGTTTTGAGGCGCGGTCCGCATCGAGGGTTGGGGGCGTGCGCAGGCTGAGCTTCACCGCGGTCGCGGGCCGGAGCACATTGCCGGCGTCGCCGAGCGGCGGGATTCCGTCCACGCCGATGACCTCCAGTTGCGGACGCCACGTCCGGTTGAGGACGAGTTCGGCCAGGTGGGACGTCGCCGGCCGCATGTCCTCAATGAACGGGAAGCGGGCATAGACCTCCTCGCCCAGCGCCTGGGCCGCCACCCTGGCCTGTGACATTCGCTCGGGCGGAATGTGGTCGTGGAGCTGGGACATCCGGATTTCGCCCGTGTCCTCGTCCTCGAGGCGAGCAATCAGGCTGCGGAGGATGCGGAAGCTGGAGGGGACCACGCCCGAGGCGTCGCCGGAATGGACCCC
>DASXCH010000037.1:0-13240 GCA_036491275.1 Caulobacteraceae bacterium | reverse complement strand
GTCGGGCGCGCCACCTCTCCCTGAGGGAGAGGTCGAGACGCGATCGCGAGATCGCGTCCGGGTGAGGGTTTACGGCGCCTTCCCTAATCCCTCACCCTCCCACGCTCCGCGTGGGCCCCTCCCTCTCCCGCCGGGAGAGGGGATTTTCGGACCGCCAGCGCTCCGTTCGTACTCTCCGCCTTTGATCCGACGATGGCGCCGCCCGTTCCGGCGCTCGCCGATTCGTCCGCGATAGGACAATATTCGGCCTGAGAGATTCGCACCTGGGGAAGGGCGGCGCGCAGCCATGCAGTGGTTCCAGAACTTCCTGCCGCGCGAGGACAGCTTCTTCGAAAAATTCGAAGCTCACGCGCGATTGCTGGTCAAGGCGGCCGAAGCCCTGCGCGATCTGCTGAACGGCGGCGAGGGCATCGCCGCCGCCAGCGCGGCCATCATCGCCCACGAGGAGGCGGCCGACGAGGTCACCCGCAGCGTCTTCCTGTCCATCCGCCGCACCTTCATCACCCCGTTCGACCGAACCGACATCCGCGAGCTGACGACCTCGCTCGATGACGCCATCGACCAGATGCAGAAGACGGCCAAGTCGATATCCCTCTTTGAGGTGACCAGCTTCCAAGAGGAGATGCGCGAGCTGGGCGACCTCGGCATCCAAGCCTCCTACCTCACGCTCGAGGCCACCGAGCTGCTGCGCGACCTGCGTCGCAACGCCGCCCGCCTCAACGCCATCAACGAGGCGGTGACGCGGATCGAGAACCGCTCCGACGAGGTGCACGACGCCGGCAAGAAGGCGCTGTTCGCCAGGAGCCAGGACCGCCCGATGGACTTCATCGCCGGGGCCGACATCCTCGACCATCTGGAGAAGGTGATCGACCGAATCGAGGATGTCTCGAACGGCATCAGCGGCATCCTGATCGAGCACCTCTAGGAGCGCCCGGGTTGATCCTGCCCACCGTCTGGTGCCTCGTCGCCGTAGCGCTGGCGTTCGATTTCCTGAACGGCGTGCATGACGCCGCCAATTCCATCGCCACCATCGTCTCGACCCGGGTGCTGAAGCCCCGCTACGCCGTAGCCTGGGCGGCATTCTTCAACTTCGTCGCTTTCCTGTTCTTCGGGCTCCACGTGGCCAAGACCATCGGCGCCGGGATCATCGACGTCGACCTGGTCACCGACCGGCTGATCTTCGGCGCCCTCATGGGCGCCATCGCCTGGAACATCATCACCTGGGTGGCCGGCATCCCGTCCTCGTCGTCCCATGCCCTGGTGGGCGGCCTGGTGGGCGCGGGTCTGGCCAAGGCGGGGCTGAAGGCCATCGTCTGGGACGGGGTTGGCAAGACGGCGGCGGGCATCGTCGTCTCTCCGGCGTTCGGCTATGCCCTGGCGGTCCTCCTGGTGCTGGCGGTGTCCTGGCTGTTCTTCCGCTCGCGTCCGGCGGCGGTGGACCGGCTGTTCCGCTCGCTGCAGTTCGTTTCCGCCTCGCTCTACTCCCTCGGCCATGGCGGCAACGACGCCCAGAAGACCATGGGCATCATCGCCGTGTTGCTCTTCGTCCATGCCGGCCATCGCGGCGCCTTCGACGTGCCGATCTGGGTGGTGCTCGCCTGCCAGGCGGCCATGGCGCTGGGAACCCTTATCGGCGGCTGGCGTATTGTCCACACCATGGGCTCGAAGATCACCCGTCTCAGCCCGATGCAGGGATTCTGCGCCGAGACCGGCGGCGCGATTTCCCTGTTCACGGCGACCTATCTCGGCGTGCCGGTCTCCACCACCCACACCATCACCGGCGCGGTGATCGGCGTCGGCTCGGTGCGCCGCACGTCCGCCGTGCGCTGGGGCGTCGCCCGCAGCATCGTCATCGCCTGGGTGATCACCATGCCGATGGCGGGCCTGATCGGGGCGGCCGTGTACGTCCTCAGCGCCCCGTTGATGTCATGAAGGCCTTCAAGACCGTGGGCATCCAGTACGCCGCCCTGCCGTTCCGGATCGAGGGGCGGCAGGTGAAGATCCTTCTGATCACCTCGCGGACCACCCGCCGCTGGGTGGTCCCCAAGGGCTGGCCGATCCGCGGACTCAAGCCGCAGGAAGCCGCGGCGGTCGAGGCGGTCGAGGAGGCCGGCATTGCCGGCGAGATCGCCGACCATCCGATCGGTTCCTACCACTACCTCAAGCGCCTGAAGGGCGAGCAGGCTACCGCCGTGCAGGTCATCGTCTTCCCCTTCCGGGTCGACGAACAGTCGGACGACTGGAAGGAGCGTCACCAGCGCACGTTCTGCTGGGTCGACTACCGCAAGGCGGCGGCGATGGTCGCCGAACCAGGCCTCAAGCGCCTTATCCGCCATCTGGGCCTCGCCCGCTCGCCCGGCCTACTGGCCCACGGCGTCCGCACCTTCCACGCCTGGCGGTCGGTGGCGCGAGCCCGCCCGGCCATGGGCTGAACCCGCCAACAGACCCCCATCCTGGCGCGGCTGGGTTGGGGCGATGGCGATAGCGCCAGTATGGAGAAGTTCAGGCGCCTCTAAGCACAGCTAATACCGGCGCCCTATAAAACTATATCGAACTGATAGGAATAATTGGTATTGAGTGCCCTCAATCCTACCGGGGCGCATCGACATGACGAAGACATCCGGGTTGAAATCCGGCCTGCTGGCCGGATGGAGCGCACTCACGGTCATGGCGGGAGTTCCGGCGAACGCCGGCCCGTCGGATCAGGCCCGGGACGATCGCATCGCCAAGCTGGAAGCGGCCGTCGCGACGCTCGAAACGAAGGTCGAGCAACAGAACCAGCTTCAGCAACGCGACGACGCGATCGAGAAGGAGAACGCGATGCTGAAAGGCGAGGTCGAGGACCTGAACGCCCAGGTCGCGGACCTCAAGTCCTCAACCGTCGAGCAATTGCAGGATGTGCGCGACACCGAAGACGAGGCGCCGAAAGTGTCTTTTCCCAACGGCCGGCCGACCTTCTCGACGGCCGACGGCGCCTTCACCGCTTCGCTGCGCGGCGTCCTGCAGTTCGACTCCGCCGCCTACTTCCAGGGCGCCGTCGGACCCACGTCGAGCGACTTCCGGCGCGATGGGCCGGCCTTGGGCACAAGCGGAATCGACGCGGCCCATGCGCGCGATCTCAAGGACGGCGATCTCTGGCGGCGCGCCCGCATCGGTTTTGACGGCACGGCGTTCACGGACTTCGACTATCGCCTGCTCTTCGATTTCGGCGGGGCCGGCGTGGAGAACGCGGGCCAGCTATACGAGGGCTGGGCGCAGTACTCGGGCCTGAAACCCCTCCATTTCCGGGTCGGCGCCTTCGCGCCGGAGGACGGTCTGGAGGACCAGGGCTCGACAAACGGCATGCTGCTCCTGGAGCGGCCGGGAATTTCCGACGTGGCGCGCAATCTCGCCGCGGGCGACACCCGCACGGCGGCCCAGGTGTTCGCCAATGGCGATCGCTGGCTGGTTTCGGGGGCGGTGACAGGACGCACGGTCGGCTCGATCAACACCGGCACGGCGGCGGCCACGGCTCAGAGCTTCGGCGATCAGATCGCCTTCGTCGGCCGCGGCGTCGTGCAGCCTTTGCATGGCTCAGACTGGCTGGTTCTGACCGGCGTGCATGGCAGCTATGTGTTCCGGCCGCCCGACGCCGCCGGGCCCGGCGCCAATGGCGTCACGCCCATCACCAGCTATCAGATCCGCCTGCGCGACACGCCAGAACTGAGAGTCGACGGGACCCAGTTCATCGACACCGGCCCCATCGACGCCAGCGGCGCCAGCGAGGTCGGGCTCGAATTCGCCGCCCAGAAGAAGAACTTCTTCCTGCAGAGCGAGTACGAACGCATTCATGTCGATCGGTCCGACGGGATCGCCAGCCCGACCTTCTCCGGCTGGTATGTCGAGGGCGCCTGGGGCCTGACCGGCGAGGCGCGCAAATACAATGCCGGCACAGGCGCGTTCGACGCGCCACCGGTGAAGCGTCCGTTCGACCTGAACGGCGGCGGCTGGGGCGCCTTCGAACTGGCGGTCCGCTATTCCGACACCGACCTCAACTACGACGCCGGGCCGGCGGGGTCCGCCCCAACCGCGGCGACGATCCGCGGTGGCGACCAGCAGGTCATTACCGTCGGCCTCAACTGGTACCTCAATCCCGTCTTCCGGGTGATGCTGGACTTCGACCACGTCCGCATCGACCGGCTGTCGCCCAACGCCGCGGCCTACGCCACCCCGACCGGCGCCCAGATCGGCCAGACGTTCAACGCCGTGGCCGTGCGCACCCAGGCGGCCTTCTGATCATGGCCCGAGACATGGTGGCGAACATGTCGCCCGGCTGCAGGCAGTCCTTACGCCGTATGGTCGTCGTCGGGCTCGCCGGATCTGCGCTTGCCGCGCCGGTCATCACCCGGACTCCTGGCCCACGGCGTTCGCACCTTTCACGTCTGGCGGTCGGTGACGCGAGCCCGCCCGGCCATGGGCTGAACCGCCAACAGACCCTGAGTCCTGTGGCCGCGCCCCGGCCTTCCCAAGGCCCGGTCCGCGGGCGATCCAGGCCCCGCCGGCAAAGCCAGTTACGTCGCCCGGACGCGCCGCTCACGCGGTATTCCGAGATTCATTCGGGCGCCTGTCGATTCCGCGGTCTCTCGTTCGTCGGGTAATCTGACAAACCACGGAGAACCAACCCATGCGTTTCATGATGCTGATGATCCCCGGCGGCTACGCCACGGCGGCGCCCGACGCCATGCCCAGCGCCGATGCGGTGCAAGCCATGATGAAATACAACAAGGACCTGGCGCAGGCCGGCGTGCTGCTGTCGCTGGATGGGCTGCATCCGCCGTCGTCGGGCGCGCGGGTGAGCTTCAAGGGCGCAAAGCCCACCGTCACCGATGGTCCCTTCGCCGAGGTCAGGGAAGTGGTCGGCGGCTATTGGATCATCGACGTGCGCTCGCGCGCGGAGGCGATCGAGTGGGCTCGCCGCTGCCCCGCCGGTGAGACCGACGTGATCGAGATCCGCCAGGTCCACGAGATGAGCGAGTTCCCGGAAGAGGTTCAGAAGGCGGCGGAGGGCGTCGGCGAGCTCAGGGGATGACTGCGGGTGACAGGAGCCTGCGCCCCGCGGCGCAATCCGGCCTTGTTGCAGGCGTCGCCGCGATGGGCGATGGTCGAGGTCCAACGGGAGGGCGATCGATGGGCAGACCTTGGGTCATGGCCGCCATCGCGGGCCTATGAGCGGCGACGCGCAGGACGAGGCGAGCGACCGCCCCCATCCGGGGGCGAGAGACCACCCATTCCTGGTCGGGCTGATCGCCTCGTACGCCCTGGCGGTGATCAGCTGGGTCACCATGTCGCCGCCCTGGAACCTGATTCCCGACTCCCTGGCGCCGCTCCTCGATGGTCCGGCTACGGGCGTCATTGCGTGGGTCTCTTTGGCCTCATGGATCGCAGCGGCGGTGTTCTTCTTCTGGCGATTCCAGCGGAAGGCCTGGCCGATCCTCCTGGGCGCGCCATTGGCCCTCTATGTGCCGCTCCAGGTCTTCCTCACGGCGGTGTTTTGCGCGACGGGCTTCGGGTGCCCTTAGGGTCCGAATTGAGTCTTGGGAGTATTTGTCCCCCAGACCGCCAATCGACCTGACGCCTTTGACGCGCAAGCGGAACTTCCGGACGTCCGCAACGGGGGGAACGGCCGTTGCCTTGCGCGGGGCGTGAACGCTGACACAGTGATGAGCCACACCTGGCCAAAGGTGACGGTTGAACTAGCGCCAGCTTACCTTCCCTTGCAGCCTTGTTGTTCCGGGCAAGCCCTCAGAGCTTTGGGCGACCAACGACCTCTCGCGCCCACAGGATTCCGCCCGCCTGGCCTCCTTCGCCGAGGAGTCGGCCCTGAAGGGAACAGCCTTCTAGACGGGCGCCCGCCCAAAACGCCGCCAAAGCCAGTCGGCGGTGAGTCTGCTTTCGGCCAGGATCCATTCGCGGAACCGTCTCACCTGCGGCCGGCCAAGCGCGTCGCTGCGGAACCGAACCTGGAATGCGTGCGCCGTCCACACACCCGAGGCCGGCGAGAACGGCAGCGACAGGCGCTTCTCCTCCAGCAATTCCCTCGCCAGGCCGAGGCCGCAGAGGGCGAGACCGGCGTTGGCCAAAACCGCTTCCAGCACCGGGGTGATGCGCTGGAAGCGGATACCGCGCTCTGGCGCTGTTCGCCGCAGTCGGCGGCCGCGGATCCACTCGGGCCAATCCGGAACCGCCGGATCTTCCTTGTAGAAGTCGAGATGAAGCAGAGGGAAGCCTTCGAGCCGGTCGCGCCGCGTCAGCGCGTTGATCCGGGCCGTGTTCTCCGGCGATGAGATCGGGGCCACGTAGTCTTTGAACAGCAGGTCGCCGCCGGCGAGAGGACCGAAGGTGATTTCGCAATCGACGAGACCCAGCCGCAGCGGCGCGTCGCCTTCGCCGTTGATGCAGAACAGCGTGTTCAGATGCTCGTACCTGAACGCGGCGATCCTTGGCTTGAGCCACAGGTCGGCGAAATCGGACGCGGCGGCGATGTGGATCTCGGATCCGCGTTGCAGATCAAGCAGCGCCGCCGCCATTTCCAGCTCGCGGAACGCCGCGCTCAGATGGGCGACGGCAGGGGTCAGAGAACCCGTGGCCTTGAGGCCCGATCGGCCGCGCACCAGCAGATCGACTCCGAGATAGTCCTCGAGCGTCTTCACGCGCTGACCCACTGCCGCTGGCGTGATCCCCAGGATATTGGCCGCCGCCTGCAGCGATCCGGTGCGAAGCGCCAGCTCGAGCGCCTGCAGCGAGCGAAGGTGTGGCGTCGCCGGCATGTATTGAAACTAAAGCTAGGCTTTAGGCACGACAAGATCATTTAGCTTGGCCGATCCGTCCGACTGGCGGAATATGCCAGCCGTAACATTCAAACGATGTGGGAGCCGCTCATGCCCCCTATGAAGCGCTATCTCATCGAGCGGGACATTCCCGGGGTCGGCGGCATGTCGATCGTCGAGCTTTGCGGCGCGGCCCGGGCGTCTAACCGGGCCATCGAGCAGGTCGGCGGCGGCATCCAGTGGATGCACAGCTACGTCGCCGGCGACAAGACGTTCTGCATCTATCTGGCCGAGGATGAGGAGGCCATCCACAAGCACGCGGAACTCAGCGGCATCCCGGTGACCCGGATCACCGAGGTGCCGCAGGTAATCGATCCGCTGACGGCCAACAACTGACCTGAGGCGTTCCGGCGAACCGCGTTCGCCAAGGCCAATTCCACTCCGAGGTGAAGACCATGAGAGCCATGTTCGTGGCGCTCTACAGCGTCTGCGTCTACGTCCTTTTCCTTGGGACGTTCATCTACGCCATCGGATTCGTCGAGGGAGTCTTCGTCCCCAAGGCGATCGACAGCGGCGCTTCCGGCAACCTGTTGACGTCTTTCGCCATCGATGCCGTTCTGCTCGGCCTCTTCGCCGTCCAGCACTCGGTGATGGCCAGGCCGGTGTTCAAGCGCGTCTGGACGCGCATCGTCCCTGAAGAGGCGGAACGCAGCACCTTCGTTCTCTTCGCCACAGCCGCGCTCGCCCTGCTTCTCTGGCAGTGGCGTCCAGCGCTTCAGATCGTCTGGTCGGTCGATGACCCAATGTGGGCGGACGTCATCCGGGTCGTTTCCTGGTCAGGATGGGCGCTCCTGCTGGCCAGCACTTTTCTCATCAGTCATTTCCACTTGTTCGGCCTGAGCCAGGGGTTCTCGCGGATCCTCAAACGCGGCCAGCCGGACCTCGCCTTCGTCATGCCCCTCTTCTACCGCTGGATCCGCCACCCCTTGTATCTCGGCTTCATCCTGGCCTTCTGGGCGGCGCCGCGGATGAGCCTGGGCCATCTGTTCTTCGCCGTGGCGACCACCGGCTACATCCTGATTGGCATCTGGTTCGAGGAGCGCGATCTCGTCGCCCAGTTCGGCGAGCGCTATCTTGCCTATCGTGAAACCGCCGGCATGCTGCTGCCGAAACTCCGGGGCCCGCCGATCGCGCGGGCGCCCCGTGAAACTCATAGCTGACTGGGAGGCTCGCCATGTCCGAACAGCTCACCTACCAGAGCCTCTTGGAGGCGTCGCGGCGTGCGAACTGGCGCATCGCCGACATTATCGGCGGCAACAAGAAGCTCGACTTCACCAAATGCTTCCTCCCGGAAACCTACGTCCGGGCCGGGTCGCTGGAATTCCTCAATCCTGGAGAGCGCTTGCTGCTCAACCACATCCGCTCGCGTGGTTATTTGGCGATGTTCGAGTTGCTCGAGCAGGTGATCGTGCCGTTCATGTCCGACCAGGCGAGGGACGCGCCGGACGCAGAGTCCTTTCGCGCGCCCGCCCTGCGGAATCTGGTTCGGGAAGAGAACAAGCATCGCGAACTCTTCAGGCGTTTCCTCGCCGAATTCGACCAATCCTTCGGCGTGGAATGCGGCCTGATAGGTCCGGCGCCGGACATCGTCGCCGCCTTCCTCGCGCATGGCGCCATGGGGGTCACCATTGCTGTGCTCGCGCTCGAGTGGATGTCGCAGGACCACTATGTCGAGAGCATCAAGGACGACCGGACACTCGATCCGCATTTCAAGAGCCTCCTGAAGCACCATTGGGAGGAAGAGTTTCAGCACGCGAGGCTCGACGAGCTCTTGCTGAAGTCGATGGCCGCCGCCAGCGCTCCGACCGAGATCGACCACGCCGTCGACGAATTCTTCGATATCGGCGCCTTCCTTGACGGGGGACTCGGGCAGCAGGCCGCGCTGGACCTAGAGGCTTTCCAGCGCGCCGCCGGGCGCAGATTGACTGCTGCCGAGCACGAAGAGTTCCTGCGCCAACAGCATCAGGCGCTTCGCTGGACGTTCCTCGGCACGACCCTGCGCAACGCCAATTTTCTGGATGTGACCGAATCCTTGGGCGGAACCGCCAGACGCCGCCTGGAAGCGGCCGCGGGAGCCTACTCGATCAACTAGGCGCCCGGGAGGCCGGCAAGGCCGGCGCACGTCGCCGCGCCCATGGTCGAGGCTGGGGCCCGAGCCGCGCGCCCTCCGGGCGCTCCGCCGGATTGACGTTGGATCTCAACCTCCCTGGAATTCACCCAGAGCCGCCAGCACGCGCTCGCGCACCGGTGGCGCGGGCCTCGGCGGCTCGAACGCGCGCCCGGTGATCCGCTCGTGGGCCTCGACGTAGGTCAGGGCGGTCTTCCAGATCAGTTCCGGGGGGATTTCCGGGACATCATCCTTGTACGGATCACACCGCGCGGCGACCCAGGCGCGGATCACGTCCTTGTCGAAGCTGTCCGGGCGCTCGCCGGCGGCGAGGCGCTGGGGATAGGTCTCAGCCCGCCAGTAGCGGCTGGAGTCGGGGGTGTGGATCTCGTCGGCGAGGCGGAGGGTTCCCCCGGCGTCGACGCCGAACTCATATTTCGTGTCGGCGAGGATCAGGCCGCGCTCGGCGGCCAGCGCCTGGCCCCGGGCGAAGAGGGCGAGGGCGGCTTCGCTCACCTGCCGCCACTGGGCTTCGCTGACGAGACCGCGCTCCAGGATCTCGTCCGCGGTCAGCGGCTCGTCATGAGCGCCGTCGGCGGCCTTGCTGGTGGGGGTGATGATCGGCGCCTCGAGCGCCTGGTTGTCGGCGAGGCCGTCGGGCAGCCGCTGGCCGTACATCTGGCGGTGGCCGGCCCGGTACATGGTCAGGATCGAGGTGCTGGTCGCGCCCGCCAGGTAGCCGCGCACGACGATCTCCACCGGCAGGATCGTCAGGCGCCGGCCGACGACGATGTTGGGGTCGGGATAGTCCAGGACGTGGTTGGGGAAGATGTCGGCGGTCTGCTCGAAGGCCCAGCGGGCGACGCCATTCAGCACCTGGCCCTTGAACGGGATGCAGCACAGCACCCGGTCGAAGGCCGACAGGCGGTCGGAAGCGACGAGGATGCGCCGCCCGTCCGGCAGGTCGTAGTTGTCGCGCACCTTGCCGCGGTAGAGGCCGGGCAGGCGCGGGTCGATCGCCTCCGCCAGCACCTGGTGGGCGCTGGCCGCCAGCCTGGTTTCGTCGAGCGCGGACATGGTGGTCTCCCTGATGAGGTCAATGAGATCTTCCAGGGAGAGCCGCGCCTCGCGGGCGACCTTGGCGCGGGCGGCCTGGACCGACTTGCGCGCGCGCCGGAGGTCGGTGATGCGAGCGGTGAGCACATCCTCCTGCAGGGCGAGGAGGGCCGGCAGATCCGCCACCCGCCCACCGAAGAGTTGTGTGATGCGGGCCAGCGATAGCCCGAGCGACTTCAGCGTCAGCACCTGGTGCAGCCGCTCGATCTCGCCTGGGCCGTAAACGCGCCAACCGGCCTGCGTCCGCCTGGGGCTTACCAGACCTTTCCGCTCGTACAGGCGCAGGGCCCGCACGCCGACGCCGAGGCGGCGCGCGGTCTCGCTGGGACTCAAGAAGCGATCGCTCATCCTGTCTGGCGACTCCCTTGGATGCGCCGAGTTATGAGGCCGGACCCAGGTTCCGGCTCAAGCCCTATTTTTCAGCCTATCGAATCTGATCGAAGGGGCAGAACTCAAGCGCAGCAAGGGCATCCGGCCGCGCCTGCGGCCACCGCCTGGCTGAACGCCTCAGCCACCCTGCTTTACCGTCGAGGCCTCGTAGATCTCGTCGATCGCGAGGGCCAGCGCCCGGTCGAACTGGACGTCGGTCATGGAGACGCGCAGATCCTGCAGCAGGGCGCGCGAGAAACTCGCGATCATGTGATGGTCTTGAGCGAGACGCGCGCAGGCCTGGGTTCGTGTGAAGCCGCCGGACAGCGCCAGGACCCGAACCACGTTGTCCCGTTCCGCGAGGCCCGCATAAAGATCGGGAACACGCGGAAGCGTGAGTTTGAGCATCACCGGGAAATCAGCCGGCAAGGCGTCGCGGCGATGGTTGAGTTCCGCCAGCAGCAAGGCTTCCGCGCCTGCCTTGTCGGGGGCGTCGATTGAAACCTCCGGCTCGATCATCGGCAGGAGGCCACGGGCCCTGATCTGGACAGCCAATTCGATCTGCTGCGCCACGACCGCGGCGACCCCGTCCTGGGTCGCGGCGGTGATGGTGGAGCGCATCTTGGTGACGAAGACGCCATGGGCCTTCGCTCGCTCCAGGAGGTCGTCCAGCCTGGGGATCGGTTTCATCAGGCTGACGCCGCCGATGTCCGGCTGCAGCCCCTTGTCCACTTTCAGGATGGGCACGACGCCGGCGCCCCACAGATAGGCGGCGGTGGGCCGACCGCCAACGGCTCGCTCCATCGTGTCTTCGAAGAGGATCGCGGCCAGGACCTTGCCGCCCGTGAACGACGGCGCGGTCATGACGCGCTCCCGCATCCGGTGGACGAGGTCGAACATCTCGTCGTCGTCGTCGTATTGGGTCTCCGGAACGCCATAGAGTTTGAGCGCGCTGGGCGTCGATCCGCCGCTCTGGTCCAGGGCCGCGACGAAGCCGGGCTTGCTCGAGAGCTGGGCCAAGGTCTGCGGCGGAATCATGGGGTTTCCGGTCCCTGCGGGGGCGCGACCGAGCCGGAGCGCGGCGGTCGAGATCAGGATATCACCAAGCTACCCTCGACTTGATGTTCAGTGCGGCAGGAGAGCGGTCACGAGCACCCAGAGCGCCATCACGACAGCGAGCCGATGGAATAGAACAGCGCCCGCACTTCGTGGCGCTGCCGCGTCGCATAGGCCAGGGTGTGAGCGAGGCGGGCGGCGACGAAGGCGATGAACAGGGCCCTCGCCAGGAGCAGGGGCGGCCCGACGGCCACGAACAGCAGGCCCACCGCCAGGAACGCCGGGATGTTTTCCAGATCGTTGCGCTGGATCCGCCGCGACCGCTCCACCCATTCGTTGGCGTCGAGTTGCTCCGGGCGCGGATTCCGGTTCGCCGGCCCCGGCCGCAGGTCTTCCGGATTCAACAGACCGCCATCGCTACGGATCATCCGGAATACCGTCACCCACCCCTGGCCCATGAGCTTCAGGATCATGATCGCCGCGGCGATCAGGTAGGCGGCGAACACCGGGTTTTGCAGGCTGAACCGGACCACGGCCGCGTCTCCATGGGAACTGGCGCCTACTTAAGGCCCAAAACGGCTGCGCTCCACTTTTGGGGGCGGGCCGGCCGGTGACGCCCGCCGTCATCGGAATCCCTGATGACGAAAGAAACGCGCGGCGAAGTCCGGCCCGACGGTCAGCCCGGATCAGACGGAAGAGGATTCCTGAAGGACCGTTGCGTTCAGGCGGCGGCGGGACGCGCGCGCCGCGAGCGGAGCGCGGCGCCGAGGCCGGCGAAGCCGGCCAGCATCAGGGCCCAGGTCGCCGGTTCGGGCGCGGATGCGGTAGACGAGGTGCTCAGGGTGAAGGCTTCGCCGCCAAACCCTGTACAACTGCCAAGATCAACACCGCTCATGATACCACCGCAGGAAGCTGGCCCACCATTGATGTCCCAAGCAACTAGCTGGTCGCCTAGGCTGTCATTGCCATTGCCAAGGGTGAGCACATAGGTGTCCCCCGCGGTCAGCATCGCCGAACTCAGGCCCGTGACCGTCACATCATAGACGTCGTATCCAAAACCACTGTCGTTGTGAAAAACGTAATCCGCGGACGACAGGGTGACCGTGCCGCCCCCGATGCTGTTGTCCAAGGAGGTCGTGCCGAGCCACCAGGTGAACGTGGTCGGGGTTTCGCCCGTCGGCACCCAGAGGCCGACGTCCAGCTCACCAACCGTGCCGCTGCTGGTGGCTTTGAACGTGTCGTAAATCGATTGGGTGTACGGCCCACCGGCATTCGGTCCATCGATATAAAGCGAATTGAAGGTCCCGTCGGTTGGGCCGTCGTCAAAAATGATACCGGCGCTGGCCGAGCTGGCCGCGAGGGCGACTATGGTGGCCGCGAGAACAGCAACCCGAGTCTTCATGGTCTTCCCCCAAGCGCAAAGCGAAGGCATGACTCTAGGCCTCGCAGGCGCTGGGCGCAATGTGGCGGAAATAAAACGATCGTGCGGCGTGAGTCCGGTGGCCTGGACGCGCGACGCGCGCCCACCGCGCGTCTGCGAATTCCGGTCCGACGGTCAGCCCGGATCAGACGGAAGAGGATTCCTGAAGGGCCGTTGCGTTCAGGCGGCGGCGGGACGCGCGCGCCGCGAGCGGAGCGCGACGCCGAGGCCGGCGAAGCCAGCCAGCATCAGGGCCCAGATCGCCGGTTCGGGCGCGGATGAGACAGATGAGGTGCTCAGGGTGAA
>DASXCH010000036.1:0-100696 GCA_036491275.1 Caulobacteraceae bacterium | reverse complement strand
CGGGGCGCTCGATCAGGCGACGGTCGACGACATCGTCGGCCGCTCTCTCAAGGCCGGGGTCAACTTCTTCGACACCGCGGACGTCTATTCCTTCGGCGAGAGCGAACGGCGGCTGGGGCAGGCGTTCAGGAACCTCGGCGTCAAGCGCAGCGACGTCGTGGTGGCGACCAAGACCTTCGGGCGCATGGGCCCAAGGGCCAACGACGCCGGCGCCTCGCGCGGCCATATCCTCGACAGCGTCAAGGGCAGCCTCGAGCGGCTGCAGCTCGATCACATCGACCTCTACCAGATCCACGGCAACGATACGGTGACCCCGATCGAGGAGACCCTGCGGGCGCTGGACGACCTCGTGCGCGAGGGTCTCGTCCGCTACGCCGGCGTTTCCAACTGGGCAGCGTGGAAGATCGCCAAGGCCAACACCCTGGCCGACGAGCGGCGCTGGGCGCGGTTCGAGACCCTGCAGGCCTATTACTCCATCGCCGGCCGCGATCTGGAGCGCGAACTGGCGCCGATGATCACCTCCGAGCGGCTCGGCCTGATGGTCTGGTCGCCGCTGGCCGGCGGCCTGCTTTCCGGGAAGTTCGGGCCGGACGTCTCCAGTCCCAACGACGCGCGGCGGACCAGCTTCGACTTTCCGCCGGTGGAGCTCGACCGCGCCTGGGCCTGCGTCGCCGAGATGCGCAAGATCGGCGAGGCGCGAGGCGTGTCGGTGGCGCGCGTGGCGTTGGCCTGGCTGCTGGCCAAGTCGCACGTGATGAGCGTGATCATCGGCGCCAAGACGGCCGAGCAGCTGGACGACAACCTGGCGGCCGTCGACCTGGACCTGTCGGGCGAGGAGGTCGCCAGACTCGACGACGTCAGCGCCCTGCCCAGCGAATACCCCGGCTGGATGTTCTCCCGCCAGGGCGGCGGGCGCGTTCCCGAGCCTTTCAAGGCGAAGCTGGCAGCCGAGTAGCTGTCCCACGGGCGCGCAGTCAGATTCCGATTTCAGCCCGTTGGGCGCGGGTCAATTTGGCGGCGATGAGAGCGTGGGCGGTGGCCAGCCAATCGCGCACCTCGGCCGCGTCCAGCGCTGAAAGGTCGTCGAAAGAGACCCATTTGGCGCGGGCGAGATAGGGCGCGGGCCGGGCTCGGCCGCTCTCGGTGAGAGCCTCGAAGGCAATGTCGGTGACCTTGAACATGCAGCCGCCTTGACCGTTCGGCATGGCGAACATCCTGCCGCCGACCTTGAACACCGGCTCGTGGCCCCAGGGGTTGTCGCGCGTTACGCCCGGCAGGGCGCGGCAGGCGGCGTCGAACTCGTCCTGGGTCAACTTGGCGCCGTCATGCCTCGGTTGCTACGACGCCCACGCCGATCGGACAGACGACGCCGGTGCCGCCCACGCCGCAATAGCCGTCCGGATTCTTGGCCAGGTATTGCTGGTGATAGTCCTCGGCGAAGTAGAATTCGCCGCCCGGCGCGATCTCTGTGGTGATGTGGCCACGGCCGGCGGCGCTGAGCGCCCGCTGGTAGGCCTCTTCGGAGGCGTGGGCGGCGGCCTCCTGTTCGGGCGAGCCGTAGAAGATCGCCGAACGGTACTGAGTGCCCACATCATTGCCCTGGCGCATGCCCTGGGTGGGGTCATGTCCCTCCCAGAAGGCCTTCAGCAAAGCCCCGTAGGTGATCTGCGCCGGGTCGAAGACCACGCGGACGGTCTCGGTGTGGCCGGTGCGTCCCGTGCAGGTCTCCTGATAGGTGGGATTGGGCGTCGCCCCGCCCATGTAGCCGACGGCGGTGACCCAGACGCCGGGGAGCTGCCAGAACTTGCGCTCCACGCCCCAGAAACAGCCCATGGCGAAATGGGCGATCTCGAGCCCCGCCGGATAGGGCCCTTTCAGCGGGCGGTCGTTGATGAAGGACGTCTCGGCCGTGGGGATTGCCTTTGGACGCCCGCTCAGGGCCTCATCGTGGGAAAAGAGCTTGGAGAGGAGGGACATGGCGGCTCCTGCGGTTTTCGGGCGCTTGGCGGCACAGACATAGGACTACAGGTGGCGACGCGCCATGCCTGGGTCGACGCCGCCTCGGCCGGACCGCAAATACGGCTAGGATACGGGCGTTTCACCGTAAATACGGTCCGAGGCCGCCTGCGCGACCCTGGTCCGTGAAACGCCGTAAGATCGGGCGTTTCACGGTAAAATACGGGCTGGCCGCCGCGCCGCTCGCCCAATTTGAAAAGCCGTCTTGTCGGTGCGGCCGCGTCGGAACGGCGCCGTCCCGCCGACGGACAACGCGACCAGGGAGACGCCCGCGACCCGAGAAATTGGCCACCATTAACAGCCATAAACATGGTCGATTCTCCATAAACAATGGTGTCCAGCGACCTTGACAGATCCTTTGCCTTGGCCCGACGCGAACGAGCACATAGGGGCGTCCTTCGAGACGACCCTCGCCGTTGATTCAACGATGTCAAAGACCGGCGCCTCATAGGCGGGGCTAGATTGCAATATGCTACCTGAGCTGCAGCTTCGCAAGGGCTGACCGACAATTTCTGCGCCATGATCGCTAGGGGATGATGGCGCGCGGCGAGAACACGCATCGGCGGCCTTGCTTGAGGCTAGCCGGCCGATGGGCTATTGGCCCGCCTCTCGCGACGGCCGGATGACGGCCGACCCGCCGGGGTGAGGTGGCCGAGTGGTTGAAGGCGCACGCTTGGAAAGCGTGTTTACGGGAAACCGTAACGAGGGTTCGAATCCCTCTCTCACCGCCAGGCGGTCAGGGCAACTCTGCTCCAAGCCTCGACAAGCCTGCTTAACAGCCAAAATGACCGTCTGCCGGCGCATCGGTTTGCTGCTTGGGCTTCGACGCATCCGGTAGGGTGGATTGCGGTCGCGCAGTCAGACTGAACGTACACAGAAGCGCAATCACAAGACTCAATCGTGCTGTAAACGTCGCGTAAACCTCCTGGAAGGTGCTAGCTCCGACGCGGATTCAGATCAGGGCGGACAATCACCCAAAAGATCAATCCCGAAATTCCACCAAAGAAGCCCGCGAATGGTGTTGGACTCAATGCGCCGACAAGCTTGAGAAGGTCGGAAACCGAAAAACCATGAGCACTAACAAGTCCGCGCGCGCCGAAAGGTAAAAGGCTAGAGAACAGGAATAGCACGCCGCAAGTTGCCACGTACGCAAAAGCTCCAATGCCAAAGGCCGCCCAGAAATAAGACCAAATTTTGTATACCCCGCGTCGTTGAAAGAAAAAATGTAGAGGTAAGCCGATTAAAAATGCAGCGGGATAAGCAAAAGCGGCAAATACCCCCAGTACAAGCCCAACACCAACCGACCCGCCGTTCATCCATGTCTCGATCCCCAGAGCGAGACCGGGAACCAGGGGCGCAATGACCACTCCCAACGCCAAGCGGACAATATCCCTCAATTGCATTGGCAACTCTTTGCAAGGTCCGCAGTCTGCTTAATCCCCGCGTCATCGATCGACTTGGCAACGGGAGAGCCCTTGCGCTGAAGGTCAGAGTCTCCCTTGCCGAAATTGTGCACGATCGACCCTCCGGCTCCGTCAGGGGTCACGAGCCGCTCCACATGCCCCCAGTCCAACGGGTGACCAACTTCAATCCTTCCAGATATTGAATCATCACCGCCAGCGGCCGACGCCATTCGCGTTTGACCTATGGTCGTCCAAGGCCGTACACGAATGATGGGCTCCCGGGCCGTGAATACGGAAGAACCGCAGAGTTCACCGACGGCAAGCCTTCCTCATGCTTACGATAAGAAGGGTACGCGGGATGAGCTTGGCCATTCGTTCAGTCGTGTCCAAGGGCGATCGTAAGGCCTTCATCGACCTCCCTTATCGGCTCTACGCGGACGACCCGAATTGGGTGGCGCCGCTCAAAGGCGAGGCTCGCGATCTGATCACGCCGGGCAATAACCCATGGTTTGAACACGGTGAAGCCAAGTTGTTTGTCGCCGAGCGCGATCACCGGGTAGTTGGGCGCATTTCCGCGCATATCGACCATTTGGCGGCGGCCCAACCGGCCTGGCAAGGCTTCGGGCCCGGCTCCGGCCAATGGGGTCTGCTCGAAGCCGAAGACGCGGCCGCGGCCATCGCACTGATTGAACGGGCCGAAGCGGCGCTGCGCGCAAAGGACGTGACGCGCGTCCTTGGTCCGATCAGTCTCGCCATGTGGGACGAGCCGGGATTGCTGACCCATGGCTTCGATCACCCGCCGACGGTGATGATGGGCCACAACAGCTCTGCCTATCAGGCGTGGATCGAAAGCGCGGGCTATCGGCCGGCCAAGAAACTGATGACCTATGAGCTGCCCATCAGCGACGGGTTTCCAGACCTCGTTCAACGCATAGTCGCGTCCGGTGAGCGAAATCAGAAAATTGCCATCCGTCGCGTCGACAAAAGCCGATTCGACGCCGAGGCCGAATTGATTCTGGGCATTCTCAACGACGCCTGGTCGGGCAACTGGGGCTTTGTTCCGTTCACCAAAAAGGAGATCGCGCACGCCGGCAATAAGCTCAGAGCGGTGGTCTTTGGGGATCTGATCCGCATCGCCGAATACGACGGCGAACCGGTCGCCTTCATGATCACGTTGCCCGATCTGAACGAAAAGATCGCGACCTTTCGCGGTTCGCTTTGGCCGCTCAATTGGGTGAAGTTGCTTCTATGGCTGCGCGCGCCGAAGGTTAGAACCATGCGTGTCCCTTTGATGGGCGTGGCAAGGAAGCATCAGGGCACGCGGCTGGCCAGCCAGTTGGCCATGATGCTGATCGAATTCATTCGCCGCGACGCCGTCGACAAGTTCGGCGCATCGCGCGGAGAGTTTGGTTGGGTGTTGGAGGACAATGGTCCGATGCGCTCGGTGGCCGAGGCCGTCGGCGGCCGGGTCAACAAGATCTACACGATCTACGAAAAAGCGATCTGAAGGGTGGCGTCCTGGAGGGCGCCCAGGCCGTCGTGACCCTGGTCGCGGCGGGGGTCTCGGCCGTCGCGTCAATGCTAGCCGCGATAGTGGGGTAGCAGCATATTCGTAAGGGGCGGTTGTCGGCAGCGGGAACCACATTAGACGCCGGGCACGGGGATTGGTGGCGGCATAACTCACCCATCGAGGGCAGTCGGGGGCAACCTTGCTTCGCACTACGGTTTCAAGAGCCCGTCCGAGCGGAGACTGGTAGCGCTGAGACTGCCCGCACCGCCAAACATCGGGTATGTCATTCAGGTTTGGCTTTGCGCGCCGCCGCCCCCGGGTCGACGCGCCAGGCTCAACCGTCCCGGCTTCGGCTCCTCGATCAGTGGCCGGCATATGCGCTCGATGGCCCGCACTGCGTGCTCGAGACGGCCGGCCAGCTGGTCCTGCTCCTGGGAACCCCAGCCAATGGTCGTGCGCCACTGTGCGTGATCGGCGGCGTCCTGGTCGCTGAGAGTCTGGCCCTGGCCGCGGATCAACCGGCTCGCCGCTTCGACCACCTCGTTGTGCACCCTGCGCAGGTCTTCGAACGGCCGGGCCGCGTCCTCGCCGAAATAGGCCATGAATCGGTAGCGGCTCGCCTGCAGCTCCGAAAATACCTGGCTCGCCTGGTTTAGCCGCTCGACCGGTGCGGCCATGGCGGTGGCGCCCCGCGCGGGGGCGGCACTCCCGACCTGGCGCTCCGCGCCATCGCCGTCGGCCGGCAGCCTCGCCCAGATTAGGGCGTCCTTCGCCCGATAAAACTGCGCCAGCACCTCTTCGGCGAGTTCGGCCTTGCGTCGCCCAAGCGATTCGATCCGCCAGGCGTTCACCCCGCGCAATGCGGCCCAGCCGCCCAGTCCCGCGCCAATCCCTGTGGTCAGATTGCCGATCGCCGAGACCCAAATGGCCGCCAGAGCCATCTATGCGCGCGCCCGCTCGCCGCGGAGGCTTCGCCGCAGTCTGAACGCCAGGAAGCCGAGGGTGACGCCGGATATCAGGGCATAGGCTCCGATCCACCAAGCGAGGACCACGGCGCCGATCAGTGGGGCCGTGATCAACAGCAGACCAAAAACGGTCGAGGCAATGCCGCCGACCGCCATCCACGCCTGTCCGTGATCGCGATTGAGGCGGAAGGCGGCAAAGAGTTCGAGACTTCCCGTGATCACCGCCCAGGCCGCGATCAGCCAAATGAACACCAGTACTGTGATGCCGGGCCATCCGATGGCAAACGCGGCGGCGACGAGGCTCGCCAGGCCGCTGACTACCAGCAGACCCCAGCGCTCATGCCGGCGCATGGCGCGAACGGCAGCGACGATGGCGAAGGCGCCGTCAATCAGCAAGTAGGCGGCGAACACAATGACCAGCGACAACAGCGCGATGGCCGGCGCCAGCAGGGCGATCGCGCCAAACAAGACCGCGGCGACGCAGCGGATCGCGATCGCCCACCAGTTCTGGGCCAGGGCGGCGCTCATCACATCCGAACGCGCGGCGGCGATGGCGGCAACATGGCTGGACGACGCAGCGCGACTGAACATTAGTGTTCTCCTTTCTTGGCCGCCGGCGCGGCAGGCGCGGTTGGCCGCTATCGGCGACGAGGTTGACCGACCAACATCTGTTGGCGAGGACGGCGGGACCAATGCGGTCGACTCCTTAGGAAGTCACCGCAGGGCCTCCACGCCATCGAGGGGCCCACGCAAAGTCGGCAAGACCGCACGGCATTATGCTGCCGAAAATCCGGCGGCCAGCGCCATGCGCACGGCGTCGGGAAGGCTGCGCGCGCCCAGGCGATCCATGACATGGGCCCGATGGATTTCCACCGTCCGCGGGCTGATGCCCAGTTCCTTGGCTATGGTTTTGTTCGTGCCACCGACCATCAGGCGCTCAAGGACCTCGCGCTCGCGCCCGGACATCTCAGCGATGCGAACGGTGCTGAGCGCGGCCTAGTTATCTCGCCGTCCCGAGCGATCAAGCCCGTCGATGGCCTCGGCGATGGCTTCCAGCAGCCGCGCATCGTCGCAGCTGGCCTCGAGGAAGTTGGATGCGCCGGCCTTGATCGAACTCACCGCCAGCGTCACATCCCCTTCGCTGGGGCTCATCACGATCACCGGCAGATCGTTCCGTTGTGCGCTGAGGTCCCCTGGCTCGAAGGGGTGGTCGAACTCGGACGAGCGGATCTCGACTACGCATCCGGCGGCGATCACCGGGGCAAACTCGATGAAGGCCCGCGCCGAAGCGAACCCCTTGGCCTCATACCCGGCGCCTTCCAGGACCCTCAGGCGACTCCGGCGCTGATCCCCGGAGCGTGCAATCAGATAGACCCGTGATCGGTCGGGCATTGCCTAGCTCCCGCCGCAATCGGCCAGGGCCCGAAGGACGAACCGCGCCAAGTCGCGAACTCGCCACCCGAGCGCTTACCGCAACCGCCGCAAAAGCATAACGCATCTGGGCCGGTTTCGCTTGCGTCCTACGTTCACATTCGCGGCGCCGGTCAGGCTCAGTTGAATGTGGCCACCAATTGGCGCAACGCGAGGGGCTTCAACAATCGGATCGTGCGCCCCTCCACGGCGATCAGTGTTTGCCTGCGCAGATCGGTGAAGGTGCGGCTGACCGTCTCGCTCGAAAGCCCCAGATAGTCGGCAATATCGTATCGCGACATCGGCAGGTTGATCGGACCGCCGGCGGTAGCGGTACGGGCCATCTCAAGTAGGAACTGAGCTATCTTCTGAACGGCGTTGCCGCGCGCGAGCAACGCTTGCCGTACGCTGGCCTGTTCGCCGCTCGAGGTCAGCCACGACCAGAGCTGCGTGGCCACTGTCCTATCGACCAGGGCCAATTTTTCCAGGTGCGCGCGTTTGTAGCGCGCCACACTGGCCTCGCCGACCGCCTCGGCGGAACATCGATGCGCCGGCCTGCTCTCCAACCCGAATATTTCGCCCGAAATGAAGAAACCGTAGATCGTCCGACCGCCGCCCGGCCCGACATGGAGCGTACGCACAATGCCGCCTAAGACCTCATACAGGCAATCAGCCCGGTCCTCCTCGTCGAACACTCTTTCGCCGGGACCTAAATTCGAAAGCGTCCCATCGACGAGGCCGGCCAGGCGAGGAGCTGAATTCCCTCTCGGCGGCTGCGCCTTCGGATCGGCAAGAACGGCGGCGATCGGCATGTCGCTCCTGGCTCCCCGCTCAGTCATCCTGCGCGTCTATTCACGGCCGGTCAGCCCGGGCGATCCCTAAGGAATGATCCGAGGCCAACCCGCGATCCCCTTACGTATCAAGGCGTTGTCAAATCATCAGCGCACCTGCGTCGGCCACTGACTGATCTTGGTCAGTGCGCCGTGCGCGTACCGGCTTAACCTCCCGCTGAGCAGGGAGCGCGCGTCAGGCGAATCGCGTGCACATGGGAGGGTGGCCCCAAACCATGGAGAATATCTTGTGAGAACTGATAGCGACATCAGACGGGACGTAGAGAACGAACTGAGCTGGGACCCCGACATCGACTCGGCCGATATTGCCGTGGCGGTGAAGGACCAAGTCGTGGCGCTTACCGGCTTCGTCCGCAGCTTCAGTCAAAAGTGGCAGGCCGAGCGCGACGCTAAGCGCGTCCTCGGCGTCAGCGGCATAGCGAACGACATCGAAGTGCGCCTGCCGTCTGTCAACCAGCGGCCCGATCCCGACATTGCGCGCGACGCGGTGACGGCGCTCAAGTTCCAGCTGCCGTTCTGGCACGAACACCTCACGCCGGTGGTCAAGAATGGCTGGGTCACCCTCGAAGGCGACGCGGAATGGTACTTCCAGCGCGAACGCGCGGAGACCGCCGTCCGTCATGTGCGCGGGGTTACCGGAGTCTCCAACATGATCACGGTCAAGCCGCGCGTGGCCCCGACGGAGGTCAAAGCGCGGATCGAAGAGGCGCTCAAGCGCAGCGCCGAGGTGGACGCCAAGCAAATCCACGTCGAAGCCAACGGCGGCAAGATCGTCCTGGAGGGCAAGGTGAAATCCTGGGCCGAGCGCCAGGAGGCTGAACGCGCCGCATGGCGGGCGCCCGGCGTCACCAACGTCGTCGACAGGATTCAGGTCGGGCTCTCACTGGGCGCCTAGGCCGCCACCTGTGCGGGCGGAAGCGGCCGGTCCGGCCGAGGATCGGCCGCCGAGCCCGCGTGCCATTGTATTGCTCCTCGGCGCTTCCGAGGACAGTGACGCCTGTGTCGGCGGCCGAGGCGAACGCTCGACCGCCCTGGCCGAGTCGCGGGCCGTCATGGGCTAAGGCCAACTTGGGGTTGGCCTTCTTACGCCAACCGGAGACGGGTCGCCGTCGGACTGACAGCACCGCCACATGCAAGAAATAAGCCACGCGTCCAGCGCGCCACCGATGAGGTTGCGTCCAAACAGGGTTCCCTGAGGGCCGCGCAATACTTCAGCGCTTCTGAGGTGATAGAAGTTGGTATTCAGGACCAGGTCGGAAGGATAGTAGACGTCATCGACAAAAAAGCCGATGAGCGCGTCGATGCTAGCAGTCCGGAACGTCGAACTTACACCCCGGATCGCGGATATCGTAATGGCCTTGTCGGGGTGGTCAGGGTGATACCCGGCACTTGGTTGATTAGTTCGTCAGGCTTGGTGATATGGGCTTGGTTGATTGCTTGCCCGCTGAAGGCGACAATCGAGAAGCCAACCTTACGCACAATGCTGTCGCGTCGCTCCGCCGTGACGACCACTTCGCCGCCGCTAGAGGCGTTGGACTTGTCCGTCAGTGGCGCCGGCGATGCAGTCTGAGCAAACGCCGGGACAGCAAGTCCGACCGCAATCGGCACCGCCATACAGCCGCCAAGCATAAGCGAAAGTCTTGAAATTCTCATTGCGATTCCCCCGTAATTTATTTTTGTCGGGTCACGGGTCTCCAGAGACACGCCATAAGCGCGGAATCCCCCATCGGACGCATGATGTTAGTCCCGTACACAGAGTGGCAAGCAATTTTGCGACCAGACCGAGTGGAATTACTTATCAATGCGTGCGTCACATGCCTCAACAGACACTTGGCGAGCCCGACCCAAGAGGGGATTCGGTTGCGTACGACCACAGCCGCACCCCGAGGTTGGCGCTGTAATTTGGGATGTGTTGCCGTTAGACTGGTTCCACCGCCACACCGCATGCCGGGGCCTTCGAGGCGAGGACCTGCCGCGGACACGCTTTGACAGCGCAATAGTCCAGGTGAATCGAGCGGACGTGAGCGGCAGCGCGACGTTTCGCGACCTCGACCTCTGGTGCGATCCAGGAGCGGCCGACACCGATCGGGGCGGAGTTTCCGCCGGGCGTATGGCGGCGAAGCACCCTGCAATGACCGGGCCGTGCTCGGCGCAGGACGGCGGCGCCAGCACTGCCTTCGAGACGATCAGGAGATCCTCGCCGGGGCCGCGGCGGTGTTCGCCAGATAGGCGTGGACGCCCGCGACCACCTGGGCGCCTTCGCCGACTGCGGCGGCCGCCCGCTTGGTCGATCCGCATGGCACGTCGCCGATGGCGAACACGCCCGGGAGACTGGTCTGGAGGGCGCCGACGTGCTCAAAGCCCATTTCGAGGCCCTCCTTGCGGACGTTGCTCGGTCTAGCCGAAGGCGCGGCCGGAACGAAGCTCAGGTCGATGCGGCTGGCACCTCCATCTCAAACAATCCCAGAGTGCGCCAATGCAGGTAGCCATTCTCCCGGCCAGCCTGGCGGCTATCGCCGGTTGCGAATCATCCCGGGCCCAATGAGCGCGAACAGCTGGAGGCGAGCCGCCACGATCAGCGGGGCGATCTCCAGCCCATTCCGGGCGGCAATCATCCGAACGAGGCCGCCAACGCACAGGGCGACGGCGCGCGCGGGCCGTATCGCCGCCGCGCTGCTGGCCGCCTCGATTGCCGGCGCGCTCGCCGCCGGCGAGGCTCGGGCTCAGGTTCGGGCGAAGCCGACCGCCGCCACCGTGGCGGCCCTGCCGCCGCAAGCGATCAAGGGGCGCGGCGCCCGGGTTCCATTCGTGGAGTACGAGGCCGAAAGCGGCGTCACCAACGGCCGGGTGATCGGACCGGACCGGACCTTCACCAGCCTCGCCGCCGAGGCGTCCGGCCGCCGCGCCGTGCTTCTGGAGCGTGTTGGCGGCTTCGTGGAGTTCGTGCTCGGAGCGCCGGCTAATGCGGTGACCTTGCGCTACGCCCTGCCCGACTCCGCCACCGGCGGCGGCGTCACCGGCGAAATCACGCTGATCGCCGACGGCGTGCGGCTGGGGACCCTGACCCTGACCTCGCGCTATGGCTGGCTGTACGGCGGCTATCCGTTCACCAACAGGCCAGCCGACGGCAAGCCGCACCATTTCTTCGACGAGGCGCGGTTGAGGCTGGACCGGACCCTGCCGGCGGGGGCCCGCGTCCGTTTCGTGATCGAAAAGCCCAGCCAGCCTTCGCCGATCGCCCTCGATCTGGCCGATTTCGAGGTCGTGCGCCCGCCGCTCCCACGACCGGCAGGGGCGATCTCCATCCTCGATTTCGGCGCCGATCCGACGGGGGGCCGGGACTCACTGGCGGCGATCACGACGGCCCTGGCGTCAGGTCGCCGCCAGGGCCGGACCGTCTGGATCGCTCCGGGCGACTATCGGGTCGAGGGCCATCTCGTAGTCGACCAGGTCACCTTGGCCGGCGCCGGGCCGTGGTATTCGACCCTCCGAGGCCGTGGCGTCGGCGTGTTCGGACGCCGTGGCGCGGGCGGCAGCCGGGACGTGGTGCTACGCGATTTCGCCGTCATCGGCGAAGTCGACGCGCGCGACGACAAGGCGCGCCTCGCCGGCGTCGGCGGGTCCATGAGCGACTCGCTGATCTCTGATCTGTGGATCCAGCACACCAAGGGAGGCCTGTGGTTCGACGGCCCGATGGCGCACGTGACGGTCAGGGGCCTGCGCATCCTCGACCAGGCGGCCGACGGATTGAACTTCGACGGCGGCGTCACCGACGCGGTGGTCGAGGATACCTTCGTGCGCAACTCCGGCGACGACGGCCTCGCGTCCTGGTCCCACCGGCTCGAGAACAGGCGAATCGTCTTCCGGCGCAACACCATCATCGCCCCGATCCTGGCCAACGGCGTCGCCGCCTACGGCGGACGCGACATCACCGTCAGCGACAATCTGGTGGCCGACACCCTGACCGAGGGCGGCGGCATCCACCTCGGCGCGCGCTTCTCCGCCACCCCGTTCGCGGGCAAGATCGTCATCAGGCGCAACACGACCGTGCGCGCTGGGGGACGCAATCGCAGCGGGCGAGAAGACGTCGGCGCCCTGTGGATCGACGCCCTGGAGGGGCCGATTACCGCCGCGACCATCCAGGTGGAGGACACCGATCTGTTGGACAGCTCCTACGTCGCGATCCAGCTCATGGGCCAGCCGATCACCGGCCTGTCGTTCGTTCGCGTTCGGATCGACGGCGCCGGAAGCTCCGCCTTGCAGCTCCAAGCGAGAGGCCGAGCGACCTTCACGGCGGTCACTGCGCGAAACCTGGGCGCCGCCGGCGTCGAGGACTGCGGCTCGGGATTCGAGGTCCTCCGGGGGCCGGGCGATCAGGGATGGGACCGTACGGCGTGTCCCGCGCGCTAGCGCCTGGAACAGGATGACTCGAGACGGATTCGGCCCTATCCGACCATCTGTTCGAGTTCGCGGCCGCGGGTCTCGTGCACCATCGCCCGCACGAAGAAGAACGAGACGAGGGCGCTGAGGGCATAGAAGCCGTAGGTCGGGACCAGCCCCAGGGCCTTGGCGGCCACCGGGAAGCTGAGGGCGATGGCGAAATTGGCCGCCCACTGCGCGAAGCCGCTGACCGCCAGGCCCGAGCCGCGGATCTGGTTGGGGAACATCTCGCCCAGCATGACCCACATGACAGGTCCCCAGGTGCCGTTGAAGAACACGACGTAGAGGTTGGCGGCGACGAGGGCGACGACGCCCCAGAGTTGGGGCAGCTGGGCCTGGCCGTTCACCAGGGTGGCGGAGGAGAAGGCGAGGGCGACGACGGCGAGGGTCACCGCCATGCCGATCGAGCCGAAAAGCAGGATCGGCTTGCGGCCGATCCGGTCCACGAAGGCCATGGAGACGAGGCAGGAGACGATCGAGAGCGAGCCCGAGAGGATGTTGATCTTGAGCGAATCCGCCTCGCTGAAGCCCACAGACTGCCACAGCACCGCGCCGTAATAGAAGACGACGTTGATCCCCACGAGCTGCTGGAAGACGGCGAGGCCGACGCCGGCCCAGACGATCGGCCGCACCTTGCCGTGGTCGAAAAGGTCGGAAAGGCGGGGCTGGTGATGGTCGGCCGCCAGCGATGCGCTGATCTCGGCCGCCTTGTCCTTGGCCGAGCCGGCGCCGAACAGGCGGGCGAGCACCGCCTCGGCCTTGTCCGTTCGCCCCTTCGCGACCAGGAACCTCGGACTTTCCGGGATCATCATCAGGCTGAAGAGGAAGACCGCCGATGGGATCACCTGGACCCAGAACATCCAGCGCCAGGCGGGATGGCCCATGATGATCGTGGTCGAGCTTCCGGCCCATTGGGCGATCAGCCAGTTGACCACGAACGAACCGGTGAGGCCGATGATGATCATGATCTGCTGGGTGGTGGTCAGGCGTCCGCGCACCGCCGCCGGGGCCACCTCGCTGATATAGACCGGCGAGAGCACGCTTGCGGCGCCGACGCCCAGGCCGCCGACCAGGCGGGCGATGATGAACTCGGCGGAATTGGCCGCCGCGCCAGCGCCGAACGCGCTGATGATGAACAGGATCGCGGCCGCGATCATGACATTGCGCCGGCCGTAAATGTCGGACGCGCGCCCGGCGGCGAAGGCCCCGGCGGCGCAGCCGAGCAGCACCGCGCCGACGTTCACGCCGAGCATGAAATCATCGAGATGGAAGGCTTGGCGAAGGCCCGTCTGCGTGCCGTTGATGACGCCGCTGTCATAGCCGAACATGAAGCCGCCGATGGTGGCCACGGCGACGATCGCCGAGACGAAGACCATGTTGGTCCGGCTCTCCATAGTGCGTTCTCCCGCTTCGGTTCTGATTGTCTGTTTATGAGTAGGCAGGCTGAAGGACGTCTGTCGGCATGTTCAGATCAATCTCGACGCGCCGTGGGAGCCAGGTCGGGTCAATGGGTCAGCCCCCGCAAGATTCGCGAATGATGAGGTCGGTGGGAAGCAGACCCTGCAGGTTGCTGTCGCCATCGAGAATGCTCGATACGAGCAGGGAGCCGGCCCGCCGGGTATCCTGGCGGATGGTGGAGAGCGTCGGCACGCTGAGCTGGCTCATCAATATGTCGTCATAACCCACAACCGAGACATCGCCTGGCACCGACAGGCCGGCGCGGCGCACGGCGCGGATGACGCCCAGGGCGATCAGATCGCTGGCCGCGAAGACGCCGTCGAACGAGACGCCGCGATTGAGCAGGCGGGTGACCGCCGCCTCGGCCGCATCCAGTTCGAAGTGAACGTCGGCGACCAGTTCGGGATCGTGCTGGATGCCGTGCTCGCGCAGGGCCTCGAGATACCCCCGACGGCGCTGTTGGGTTTCAAGGTCAACGCCGCCGACGAACAGGATGCGTCGTCTGCCGAGGCGGCAGAGGTGCGCGGTGGCGCGGCGGCCGCCGACAAGGTTGTCGGAGCCAATGGTGCGGTAGCGTTGCCCGGCGACCTGAGCGCCCCAGACCACGAAGCGCACGCCTGTTTCGGAGAGTTTGTTGAGCGCCTCATGCAGGGTGCTCTGGCCGAGGAAAATGACCCCGTCCGCCCGGCCGGAGCCGGTGGCGAGAACGAGGTCGTCAAAACTGACGGGCGTGACGTGACTGACGGTGAAATCGCAGTCCCGCGCACGCGCCGCCTCGCCGATGTTGGCGATCAGTTCGAGCAGGAACGGGTGCCACAGCGGCAGAGGGCGGCCTTGAAGATGGGGCGTCACGATCTCGATCGACCTGTCCACGCCGTCGACCGCAGACTGCATCGGCGTTCGAATCGGGTAGTTGTGAGTCTGAGCCAGGGCCCAGATCCGTTGTCTTGTTTCCGTACTGATCGCCGGCTGGTTGTTCAGCGCGCGCGAGACAGTCGAAATCGACACGCCGGCCAGCCGCGCCAGATCCTCGAGCGTCGTCTTCATGGTGCTGTCGCCAGTCCTTGTGTTGGCGCTGAACGGATGGAATGTCTGGGCAGGATGAAATGTCTGGGCAGGATGTCTGGCGGTCGCGCGATCGGGCCTGGGCCGAGATGAGTGGCGCGCTCCTCGAGAAGGACGCGTCCCGCCGCCTGCCGTTCGACGGCTCGCTCGGCGCCATGCTGAAACTGTGTTCCGGCATGTTCGGCGTGCAGATCGCCTGGAGCCTGCAAAACGCCAATACGAGTCGCATTTTCCAGACGCTCGGCGCGGACGTCGCCAGCCTGCCCATCTTGTGGATCGCGGGCCCGATCACCGGCCTCATCGTCCAGCCGATCATCGGTCATCTCAGCGACCGGACCTGGACGCGGCTGGGTCGTCGCCGACCCTACATCCTGGCGGGGGGGTTCGCCGGGGCGATCTTCCTGGTGGTGATGGCGGAATCGCGGGCCCTGTGGGAGGCCGCCGTGGCGCTGTGGTTCCTGACGGCCGCGCTCAATCTCGCCTCCGAGCCGTTCCGGGCCCTCATCGGCGACACCGTGGCCGAACAGAATAGGACCTCCGCATTCGCGATCCAGAGCGCGGTCATCGGGGCGGGGGCCGTTTTCGCCTCGGCCCTTCCGTGGTTGCTGGCGGTCGGATCCGGCGGGACGCCCGACAGGGCGCCGGGCGGGTTGCCCACGACGGTCCGGCTGGCGCTCGATATCGGCGCCGTGGGATTGTTGGTCGGAGTCGCCGCGACGGTGTTCACGACCCGTGAATCCCCGCCCGATCCGGCCCAGAGCCGCCGCGCGGTCCGGTTGCTCGACATCTTCGATGAACTGCTCAGGCTGCCCAAGTCCATGCGCCGGCTGGGCGTCGTGCAGTTCTTCGCCTGGTTCGGGTTGTTCGTATTGTGGGTCTATGCGGCGCCGGCCGTGGCTGCCAACAGCGGTGCGGACGGCAGGGCTTCGAGCCATGGCTACAACGCCGTCGCCGACTGGGTGGGCGTCATGTTCGCCCTGTACAACGGAGTCGCCGTATTCGCAGCGCCTATCCTGCCGGCGCTCGTGGCGAAGATCGGACGCCGCGAGACGCACGCGCTCTGCCTGGGCCTGGGCGCCGTGGGCCTGGTCGGCTTCGGGTTCATCCGCGATCCGCAATGGCTGTGGGCGCCATCGATCGGCATCGGATGCGCGTGGGCGTCAATCCTGTCGATTCCCTATGCCATGGTGGCGACGTCATCGGGCCCAAACCGCATGGGTCTGTACATGGGAATCCAGAACATTTTCATCGTCCTGCCGCAACTTGCCGCGTCCTTCCTGCTTGGATGGATCGTCGCGACGCTGTTCGGTCATCGGCCCGAACTGGCGTTTGTGCTGGCCGCCGGCGCCTTCGTGCTGGCCGCCCTGGTCTCGCTCACGATACCGGACCGCCCGGGGACGGGCGTCGACTAGTTCCGCCGACCCAGGTCGGGGCGCCTGGCAGGCCCTGCATGAAACCATCGTGCGCCCCCAATCCCCTTCACCCGGCCGGTTACGCAAAACTTTGCACGTATTCCCGCACAAAGGCAACCATCGAGGGGTGAAATCGCCCCGAATTTGCGTGCTAAATGATGTGATATTGCGATCGTATCTATGTAACTAGCGGAAATATTGGAGAAATCTTTTCCTCTTTTTCTCTTGCATTTGCCGGGAAATGGCGCAAATTTGCGCTAATAAGGCGTGCGTTGCGCGTAAGAAACAATCGGCGAATCCGCTGGGGAAGATGCTTATGGGGAGGCACATGAGGGGCAGGATCACGGCGCGTGGAAGCAATCTCTGCGCAGGGGTTTCGGTTTTCGCGATCATCACGGCCGCGCTCTGTGGCCCGGCGATCGCTGCGGAGGCATCGAGCGACCAGACCCAAGTGGCGACGAGCGCGTCGGTCAGCGAGGTCGTGGTCATCGGCGAGCGCAAGGCGCTGGAAACCTCGCAGCAGGTCAAGAAGCACGCCGACACGGTGGTCGATTCCGTAAGCGCCATCGATATCGGCGCCTTTCCCGACAAATCAGCTTCTGAATCCCTTCAGCGGGTTGTGGGCATCACCGTCGGCCGGTTGCAGTCGTCAGACGACAGCACCCACCCCTCCGGCGAGCCGGTCACCGTCCTGATTCGCGGCCTGCCGCAGGTCCGCACGGAGTTGAATGGCCGAGATAGTTTCTCAGCGGACTCCGGGCGCGGATTGAACTTCAACGACGTTTCGCCTGAGCTTCTGTCGCGCATCGATGCTTACAAGAACCAGACTGCCGACATGATCGAAGGCGGTATCGCCGGCACCATCGACCTGCGTACGCGGCTTCCATTCGATCAGAACGGATTGGTGATCACCGGTAGCTTCAGGGAGAACTACGGCGACAAGTCCAAGCAGTGGACGCCCGAAGGCTCGGTGCTGATCAGCGATACCTGGGACACTCCCATGGGTAAGTTCGGCCTGCTCGGCGAGTTCGCCTACAGCCATGTCATCACGCAGACCGACAGCGTGATCATGGACAAGATCGACACCTACTGCTCGTCCGGAGCTGTCGATTCCGGCGGCAATGCAATCATCCAGAACGGCGTCGTGCAGTGCGCCAGCAATCCGTTCGGCGGAAAGGGCTGGGCCTTCGCACCGGACGGAATCCGCTATTCGCAGGTCGACTACGATCGCACGCGAACTGGCTACGCCTTCGCGGCCGAATATGAGAACAAGGCCGGCACGGTGCATGCCACTGTGCAGTACACTGACAATGAATATCACAACGCCTGGATAGAGCGGGCGAGCCACGCGATCCTCGATGGCACCTACTTTGGCACACCGGCGTTCGATCCACGCGCGTCGTCAATTCTTGTGCCGGCGAACGGCACCGGACCGTTTATGTTCGGTTCAAATGGAATGCTCCAGTCGGGCCAGCTCACCCAGCCGTACGGGAGCTGGGCGGGCTCATTCGCTTCCGAGCAGGCGATGATCAACACAGGTTCGGCGGTCCCGGGGCTTCCGTTCGTGAACTACTGCGCCGCGGGTTCCGTCGGCGGTCCGTGCACCAACGACGGTCTGTACTTCCAGAATGAGTCCCGTGACTTCGACCACCGGGAGGGCACCAAGGACGTCTCTGCGCACCTGCGGTGGGACATCACGCCTCGGCTGCACGCCGACTTTGACGCGCAATATGTGAGGGCCACGGTTCACAACAACGACATCCTTGTCGCCACGGGGTCGATGGCGAATTACCAGTACAGCACCAATAGTGATGGGACGCCGCAAGTAACCCTGCTTCCGGGCTCCAACGTCAACTATGCCGCGGGCGGCCTCGCCAATCCCACGAACTATTGGATTCCGTTCATTCAGGGGCACGTCGAGAATGACGTCGGCGATGAGTATGCGCTCCGCGCAGACGTGACCTACGACTTCGACCACGGGGGCTGGTCAAACGGCTGGCTGGGTTCGCTGCAGGTCGGCGTCCGCTATTCAGACCGCAACCAGACCGAGGGCTATTCGACCTTCAACTGGACGCCCATCGCGGCCAGCTGGAATTGCAACGGCCCCGGATTCAGCTCGAACGCCACGGGTCCGGCGCCATACGGCGCTTGCGGCTCCGGCACATTCCAGGGCTATGGAGCGGGCATCTTCGGACCCTATAAGTTTGGCAATCTCTACAATGGTCAGGTCTATCCCAACGGCTCACTGGTCTTCGTCAATCAGAGCGCACTGACGGACTACAGCAGGCTGATGCAGGGCCTCTCCGGCGCGACCACCAATTCGCCGATCGCGCCCGGCTATGTGCCGATCTGTGAACGGGCGGGGGCGGTGAACTGCTTCCTGCCCTCGGAAGTCGAACAACTCAGGGAAGAAACCCTCGCCGCGTACGCAATGTTGCGGTTTGGCGGCCCGGACAAGACGATCTTCGGCGGCGTAACCGTCGATGGGAACGTCGGCGTTCGCGTTATCGAGACCCGCGAGCGCGGCATTGGCGCCGTCGAGTTTCCCACCGAATCCCAGGCGTTCGGAAATCTGCAACCATGTGGCTCAGCGCTCGGGCCAAACCAGGTCGTCAATCCCAGCTGCTACCTGACGAGCGCCGTTGAGGATTTCGCCAACGGCGGCGGTTTGCCCAATTCCTACAGCAGCAGTCGCTGGAATGTGCTGCCCAGCTTCAATGTCCGTTTCGGCCTGGATTCGAAGGATGTCATCCGCTTCGCGTTCTCGGAGGCGATGACACGACCGGATATCGGACTTCTCCGGAACTTCGTTCAGGTGAACGGACCCTTCATCAACACCTCGCCGGATTCACCTTACGTCGTCTACAACTCGCCCTCGGCAGCTCATATCGCCGCCAATGTGGTGGGCTACAACTGGGTATTTCCGGCGAACGCCGGCAACGCTGCGCTCAAGCCGACGACTGCGGATCAGATCGACCTCTCGTTTGAGAGGTATATGGGCCCCGCGTCATTGTTCTCGATCGACGCGTTCTGGAAGGAACTGCACAACACCTTTGCCTACGGCCAGTTCAACCGAAACATAACCAACAACGGGTCCACTCAGACGGTCCAGATCGACGGACCGGTTAATGTGTCCAAAGGCGGGACCTTGACCGGCTTTGAGGTAGATTATCAAACGTTTTTCACCTTTTTGCCTGGTCTCTGGAAGGGCTTGGGAGCCCAGATCAACTATACCTATGTTCACCAGGCCGGCATCAATAACTCGAACCTCGTGGACTCCGTTTCGGGCGCCGATGTGGGGGCCGTCGGGGTGGGCGTGGCCGCCAACAACGGCTCGGGCGATGTCATCGACTCGCACCAGTTGGCCGGCATTTCCACCCACACCTTCAACGTGGTTGGCTTGTATGAGAAGGGACCACTGGGCCTCCGCCTGGCCTATAACTGGCGATCGCGCTACCTGACCCAGAACCTGGACTGCTGTATTGGTTTGCCGGTGTTCCAGAAGGCGGCCGGATTCCTCGACGGATCGATCCGTTACTCCGTCGATCCCCACGTAGAACTGTCGTTCGATGTCACCAATATCCTGGGCACCACCCTGGTCTATCAGCAGGAGATCTTTGGAGACTCGCCGCAGACGCCTGGCGCCAAACCGGTCTACATGGACTCTGCCTGGAGCCGCGCGGATCGGCGCTTCCAGTTTGGTATTCGGGCCAAGTTCTGATCTGCCCATGGGCCGCGCCGCCGCTAACTCCTTGGCGGCGCGGTCTTTCAAAGCGGCCGTAGTCGAGACGCGAGTGCGAGATGTCAGACGGCCGTTTCCGTATCGTCATCGTCGGGGGCGGGACCGCCGGCTGGATGACCGCCGCCCTGATGTCGAGGCGGTTGTCCGCCAGCGACTACAGCGTCACTCTCGTCGAGTCAGACGAGATCGGGATTGTCGGCGTCGGCGAAGCCACCTTGCCGCCGGTCAAGATCTTCAACGATCTCCTGGGCCTCGATGAGGCCGAGTTCATGCGCGCCACGCGTGCGACGTTCAAACTCGGGATCGAGTTCCGCGACTGGAACCGGCCGGGCGACCGATACATCCATCCGTTCGGCGCGTTCGGCGAGCCTTGGGGCGGACTGGAGTTCCAGCACCATTGGCTGCGGGTGAAGGCGGCGGGGCGGCCGGTCGCGCCCATCTGGAATTATTCCTACGCCGTGGCGGCGGCCTGGGCCAACGCCTTCGAGTTTCCCGACACGGACCCCGCTTCGGTCCGCTCGACCTATGCCTACGCCTATCATTTCGACGCCGGGCTCTATGCGGACTTCCTTCGCCGCTGGTCGATAGCGCGCGGAATCTCACGCATAGAAGGGCGGGTCGTCGACATCGGGCGCGACGGCGCATCGGGTAATCTGCAATCGATCACCCTGAAATCCGGCCTGCAGATCGACGGGGATCTGTTTGTCGACTGCACGGGGTTCCGCTCCGTTCTGCTGGCGGGGCAGTTCGGGGTCGATTGGGAGGACTGGACTAACTGGCTGCCGTGCGATCGGGCGCTTGCGGCGCCCTGTGTGAACGGCGGCGACTTCGCGCCCTACACGCGCAGCACGGCAAGGCCGGCGGGCTGGCAGTGGCGCATTCCGCTTCAGCACAGGGTCGGCAACGGCTACGTATTCTCGAGCCAATTCGCTTCGGTCGACGAGGCGCGCGAGACGCTCCTGGCGAACCTGGAGGGCGAGGCTCTCGCCGAACCGCGACTGCTCAGCTTTGCGCCGGGCCGGCGCGTCCAGACCTGGATCGGCAACTGTGTCGCCATTGGCCTTGCGAGCGGGTTCCTCGAGCCGCTCGAGTCGACCAGCATCTTCCTGATCCAGGCGGCGGCGATCGATCTCGTCGACCTCATCCCCACGCCGGGCATGGCGCGTGACGGGATAGATCCGGCGCTCGCGGCCGAGTTCAATCGCCTCTCGGCGATGCAATACGAGAGAATCCGGGATTTCCTGATCCTCCACTACGTCGCCAACAGTCGCGAGGGCGAACCCTTCTGGGATTATCTGCGCCAGATGGAGATTCCCGACAGCCTGGCGCACAAGCTGTCGCTGTTCAGGTCGCGAGCGTCCCTGTCGCTCTATCAATACGGACTGTTCGCGCGCGACAGCTGGTTGGCCGTGTTGATGGGGCAGGGGATCGTACCGGAAGGCTACGACCGGACCGCGGACAGCTACGACCTGGACATGGTGGGAGACAGGCTGGACGCCTTTGCAGACCGAATCGCGCGCAATGTCGCGTCGACGCCGTCCCACGCCGCCTTCATCGCGAACTATTGCAAGATTCCGCAGTGAGCGAGGCGCCGCTCACGGTCGTCGTTGTCGGCCGCGACGCCGCGCTGTGGTTGGCGGCGGTGTCCCTGCAGCGCGCGCTTGGCGTGACCGGCGTGGCGGTGACGGTTGTCGAATTGCCGGCCAGTCTCCATCCCGGGGCCGTGCAGCGAAGCCTTCCGCCCCTGGAAGCCCTGCACAATCGGCTCGGACTCAATGAGGCCGACCTCATCAGGGCGACCGGCGGAAGCTACACCCTCGGCTGGAACATCTCGCCGCCGCCGCCGGCCGAGCCCTTCTTCCTCGCCCATGGCGGGTATGGCGCGCCGATCGATGGCGCGGATCTCTTTCACCATTGGGTGAAGGCCCGCCGTTTCGGACTCGACGTCGCCTTCGAGATGTTCAGCCCGACCGCGATGGCGGCGCGACAGGGCCGCATGCTGCTCCCCGACAGCGAAACCGAAAAGTTCGGCCGCACCGACTACGGCTATCATCTGCCAGGAATCGCATATGCCGGCTTCCTGAAGGGGCTGGCGCATCGCGCCAAGCTGACAAGCCATCGGTCGCGATCGGTCGTGGTCGAGCGCGATGAGGCGGACGGCGCCATCCGGGCGGTGAAGCTTGACCAGGGCGAACGGATCGAAGGCGATCTCTTCGTCGACGCGTCGGGCGCTGAAGCGGTCCTGATCGGGGGCGCGCTGGGCCAGGGCCTCGAGGCCTGCGCCACCGGATCGGCGGTCGATCGAACCCTTGTCGCGAGCGCGCCCAGGTTTGCATCGGTTCCGGTCTACAGCGAGGTGCGGATCTGCGAGGGCGGATGGCTCGAGCTGCTGGCCTCGCAGGCCGCCACCCAGGTGAAATTTGCCTATTCGTCCACCGACCGCAGCGACGAGGCGGCGCTGGCCGAGGCGCGGTCGGCGTCGCAGCTGCCTCTCCAGCAAGCCCGTGCCACGGCCGTTCAAGCCGGTGACCGTCCGCGGCCATGGACCGCCAATTGCATCGCCATCGGCGGCGCGGCGCACGCGTTCGATCCGCTGTTCGACCTGGATCTGCACATCGTCCAGCTGGGAATCGTCCACCTCATCTCGCTGTTCCCGTCCGGCAACCGGTTCGACGCAGAACGTGACGAATTCAATCGGGTGCTGGGCTCGAATATCGCGCGCCTGCGGGATCTGCAGCCCGCCTTCTACGGTCTCAACCGGTTCCATGCCGCGGGGTTCTGGGACACCGTGCGACGGGCCGGGGCGCCGGAAACGACCCTCCATAAGATCGCGACGTTCCGCGCCCGCGGCCAGATTCCGCCGATGGAGGACGAAAGCTTCGCCCCGGACTTCTGGCGGGCCCTGCTCGTAGGCCTGGGGGAAATGCCTCAGACCTGGCCTCCAGCGATCGACCTTACGTCCGCGGAGGCTCTCAAGAGCGCGCTCCAACGCATGCTCGGTTTCGTCAAGAACAAGGTGCTCCAACAGCCCACCCACGACGCCTATCTGGCGCGGCTGGCCCAAGGCGAGCTCGTATGACCGTGGCTTATGCGCCGGACAGCGCGGGGGACTGGCTCGACTCCCTGCCGTCCGTTGCGCGCTCCCAGGCCGGCGCCAGTGAGCCCATCGACAAGCTCCTGGCCTCGGGAGAGCCAATCATCATTCCGGCCCTGGTGGAGCGCTGGCCGATCGTGGCTGTCGCCCGGCAAGGTCCGCAGGCCCTTGGGGCCTATCTGCTCGCCCGGGACGGGGGCGCGCCGGTCCCGGTCATGGAGGCGCCGCCGGCGTTCGGCGGGCGTTTCTGCTACACAGCGGGCCTCCAGGACTACAGTTTCACCAAGCGCTACCGGCCCTTGGGCGAGACGCTCGAGCGCATTTCCCGGACGATCGACCAGGCCGAAGCGCCGGTGATCGCCATCCAGATGCTGCCGCTCGCGGAGCAGGCGCCTGGCATTGTCCGCGACAATCCGATGCCCCTCCTGCCCGGCGATATCCGTCCGAATCTCTGGCTCGGCGGACGGGTCAGGACGCAGATCCATCATGATCCCGATCACAATCTCGCCTGTGTTGTCGCCGGGCGCCGTCGCTTCGTCCTGTTTCCACCCGAGCAGGTCGGCGCCCTGTACATCGGGCCGCCCGATCGCGCCCCGCCGCTCAGTCTGGTCGATCCGGAAGCCCCCGACCTCGCGCGCTTTCCGCGCTTCGCCGAAGCCATGCGCGCGGCGCGCGTCGCCCGCCTCGGGCCCGGCGACGCTCTGCTGATGCCGCGTTACTGGTGGCATCACGTGACATCGCTCGACCCCTATAATGCGATGGTCAACTATTGGTGGGGCGGGACCAAGAGCGGGTTCGAGAACCCACGAGACCTGTTCCTTGCCGCGCTCCTGGCGATCCGGCGGCTGCCCGCCCACGAACGTGACTATTGGCGGGTCATGTTCAACGCGCACGCCTTCGATGTCGACGGCGCCGCCATGGCGCACCTGGACCCCAGGATGCGGGGATATCTCGGGGATCTCGGCCCGCGAGAGCAGGCGGCCTTACGCCGTGCCCTGCAGTCCACCTTTTCGAAATTGGGCGGATGATGGCGGCGCGGTTCAAAGAAGCCGGCTTGTGGCTGGCGATCCTGGCGTTGCTGCCTTTCGGCGCCAGGGCGCAGTCCCATGCCACCGCGCCGGCCGTGTCATATGCGCGGCTTGCCAACGGGATAGAGGCATCGCGGGCCGGCGTTTCCATCCGTGTGACGGCGCTCACCGACCAGATCCTCCGCGTCCGCGTCGCGCGGCGCGGCCGGTGGCCGGAGGACGCGAGCTGGGCGGTTCCAGCGGCGGCGCGCGCGCAATCGGTCGCGGTGCGCGGCGCGCCCCGGGGCTTCTCGACAAAGGCGCTTTCCGTCGTGATCGGGCGGCGGCTGGCCCTGACCGTGACCGATGCCAAGGGGCGCAGGGTGGTCGCCGACGATCCCGAACCCATCAGGTTTTCCGCTTCCGGATTCACCCTGCGTAAGGCGCTTGCGCACGACGAGCATATCTTCGGGTTGGGCGACAAGACCGGCGACCTCGATCGACGCGGCGAAACCTTCGTCGACTGGAACACCGACGCCTACGGCTACACGAGCTCGACAGATCCGATCTACAAATCGATCCCCTTCTATCTCGGCGTCGGCGGTCCCGGGGGGACTTACGGGATCCTCTTCGACAACACCTGGCGGGCGTGGTTCGACTTCGGTCATCGGGAGCCGGACGTCACGGCGTTCGGCGCGCCGGACGGGCCAATCGACTATTATATCATCGGAGGTCCGAGCACCGCCGAGGTGGTCCGGCGCTACACCGACCTCACCGGCCGCGCCCCTTTGCCTCCCCTGTGGTCTTTCGGCTACCAGCAGTCGCGCTACAGCTACATGACCGCCCAGGAGACACTCGGGGTGGTCGAGCGGCTTCGCCAGGAGGCGTTCCCTACCGACGTCGTGTGGCTCGACATCGACTACCAGGACCGAAATCGTCCGTTTACGGTCAATCGCACCGCCTTCCCCGACATGAAGGCCCTGGCCGCGGAACTCGCCGATCGCGGTGTCCGGCTGGTCACCATTGCGGACCTGCATGTCGCCGCGGCGCCCGGACAAGGATATTCGACGTACGACACAGGCCTTGCCGCCAACGATTTCGTCCACAACCCGGACGGCTCGGTGTTCGTCGGAACCGTCTGGCCCGGGCCGTCGGTATTCCCCGATTTCACCGACGGGCGGGTCCGGAAATGGTGGGGGCGGCAATATGCGGCGCTGGTCGCAGACCATGTCGCCGGCTTCTGGGACGACATGAACGAGCCATCGGTCTTTCAGACCGCCAACCTCTCCATGCCGCTCGACACGGTCCACCGGATCGACAGCGACGACTTTGCGGCCCGGACCGCCACCCACGCTGAAATCCACAACGTCTATGGCATGGAAAATTCACGGGCGACCTTCGAGGGCCTGCAGACCCTGAGGCCCGACGAGCGGCCATTCGTGATGACCCGCGCGACCTATGCCGGAGGGCAGAGATACGCGGTCACCTGGACCGGCGACGACGGCGCCACCTGGGACCATCTGAAACTGATGGTGCATCAACTCATCAATCTGGGCCTGTCCGGCTTTTCCTATGCCGGCGCCGACGTCGGTGGGTTCACCGGCGGGGCCAGCCCAGAGCTGATGACCCGCTGGTTCGAGATCGGCGCCTTCACGCCGATCTTCCGCGATCACGCGGCCAAGGGCACGCCGCGGGCCGAGCCTTGGGTCGACGGACCCGAACAGCTCGCGATCCGTCGCCGCTTCGTCGACGAGCGCTATCGTCTGATGCCCTATCTCTACAGCCTGGCCGATGAGAGCTCGCGCACAGGCGATCCGCTCATGCGGCCGGTCTTCTATGACTATCCGCAGGCGCTCACCACCGCATGCGATCAGTCCATGGCCTTCACCCTGGGCCCGTCGATTCTCGTGGCGCCGCCCCCAAAACCCGAGTCTCCACACAGCTACGACATCTGCCTTCCGGCCGGCGGCTGGTTCGATCTGTGGACCGGGCGGCGTGTGACGCCCGCCGAGGGCGACGCGATCGAGACGATCCGGGCGCAGCCACGCCTCGACCAGCTGCCTGTTTTCGTCCGGGCCGGGAGCATCCTGCCCAGCCAACCCCTGGTGCAGAGTACGGCGGACACCCCCGACGGCCCCCTGGGACTGGACGTCTATCTGGGCGCGGATTGCCATGGGGCGATCTATCTCGACGACGGCCACAGCCTGGAATTCCGGAGCGGCCACTTTCTCCGCCAGCAGCTGCGTTGCAGCGTCGCGCGGTCCGGCGCTCTACAGGTGGTGTTCCAGCCCCGAGAGGGAGACGTTCATCCATGGTGGCGGTCCATCACCCTGACCGTCCATGGCTGGAAGGGCGGCGCGACGGCGACTTACGCCGGTCATGACGTGCCGGTTGTGCGTGACGCCGATCACGGATCACTGCGGCTCGAATTGCCGGACATTCAGAGCGGCGCTGTTGAAATAACCCCCGTCGTGGGCGCGACGTCATGAGCCTCGAGGCGCTGAGAGATCGGCGCGCGCCGTGGGCCTTCGGCGCCGGCGTGCTCTGCGTCGTGGCCGGCGTTCTGCTGCACCTGCCGATGTTCTGGATGGGCCGGATGAACGGTTTCATGCTGGCCGGCATGTCGATGGACCCCGGCATGATCTTCGGCATGTTCCTGATCGTCGGCGGCATTTTCATCTCGGCCTACGGCCTGCTGCCCACCAATGTGATCGCCCAGGCGCGCGCCGCGGAGCGCATCGCCATCCAGGCGCCTGAGGACGCGCCCCTGAGGTCGGCTCACTGGACGCTGATGGTCGTCCTGGTCGTGGCCCTGGCCATCGACATCATGAAGCCCGCTTCGCTCGGCTTCGTCATGCCCGGGATGACCAGGGAATACGGCGTGCCCAGGGCCGAGGCTTCGCTCGTGCCCTTTTTCGCCCTGGTGGGAACGATGACCGGATCGCTGATCTGGGGCGTGATCGCCGACATTTACGGTCGCAAGGCCTCTATCCTGCTGTCGGCGGTGGTGTTCGTCGGCACCTCCATCTGCGGGGCGATGCCTTCGCTGACCTGGAACATCGCCATGTGCTTCCTGATGGGCGCCGGCGCGGGTGGCATGTTGCCGGTCGCCTACGCCTTGATGGCCGAGACCATGCCCACACGGCACCGTGGCTGGGTGCTCGTGCTGGTGGGCGGCCTGGGCGCGGTGGGCGGCTACTTCGCCGCAAGCGCCGCCTCGGCCCTTCTGGTCCCGACCTACAGCTGGCGCGTCCTCTGGCTCCTCAACCTGCCTACCGGGCTGGCCCTGGTGCTGATGGGCGGCCTGATTCCCGAGTCGGCCAAGTTCCTCCTGGCCCGCGGCCGTGACGCCGCGGCGCTTCAGGTCATGGCGCGGTTCGGCGCCGTGAGCCGCAGGCTCGGCAAGAACGAGGCGGATCCGACCGAGGTAATTGGCCACGGCCATGCCCTCGACTCCGGTCATCAGCCACGGGCCGCCAGGCTGTGGACGCCCGCATTGTTCGGCCAAACCGCGGCGCTTTCGATCGCCGCCATCGCCTGGGGGCTCGTCAATTTCGGGCTCTTGCTGTGGCTGCCCTCCGACCTGGTCGCCAAGGGCTACAGCATCGGCGCCTCATCACGCCTGCTGGCGCAGTCGGCGCTCATCGCCTTTCCCACTGTCTTCGCCTGCGCCGTCCTCTACAGCCGCTGGAGCACCAAGTGGTCGCTGGTCCTGAGCCTCGCTCTGACCCTCGGCGGCCTCGTATGGGTGCTTCTGCTCGAGGCGCACGCCGGTGGCGATCCGGTGGCGCCTGTGGCGATGCTGATCGTCGGCAGCAACGGCCTTCTGGCGATCCTGCTGCCCTATGCCTCGGAGTGCTATCCCCTGCGTATACGCGGCCGGGCGACAGGTCTGGTCGCCGCCTGCACCAAGGCCGGCGGCGTCTGCGCCCAGGCGCTGAGCATCACGGCGCTGGCGCCGGCGCTCGGGTTGGCGGCGCTCGCCACCATGGTTCCGATCGCAGTGGCGCTGGGTCTCATCGCCCGCTTCGGCGTCGAGACCCGCGCGCTTGATTTGCGAAGCCTCGAATTCGACGATCCGGCTCTAAGCATCCTTCCGAAGAGGGCCTAGCCAGGTCGACGCGGCTGGCGTCTCTGTTCAACATGGGACGGCACAGCGATCGTCATCGGTTCAGCGCGCGCCACTCCCGGCGCCTGGAACCGCTGCCCAATTCACCGGAATTGCCGTCGGGCTGCGCGCGCCATCCTGCTGGCGCTGGCCCCACCGCTTGGGAAGCGGGTAATGAATCCCAGGGCAAAGGTGGGGACGGCTGCGCCCGTCTGAGGAATGGGCGCCAAGTCGACTTCAGTCTCCGAACTTGTCCGCAGCCTCCCCTTGGTATCGAATGAGGGAAAGTCTCGGAGCCGGACGCATGAACATCCATCCGGAAATCGTCGCGCTGGTCGGCGAGATCGACTTCGATCCAGAGGCCTTGCACGAGAAGTATCTCGCCGAACGCGACAAGCGCCTGCGCGAGGATGGAATTTCGCAATACGTCGAGGTGAAGGCGGAGTTCTCCCGCTATGTCGAGGACCCTTACGTCGAGCCGGATCTTGAGCGTGCGCCGGTGTTCGATGAGGTCGAATTCGCGATCATCGGCGGAGGATTTGGCGGCCTGCTGATGGGTGCGCGCCTGCGCGAAGCCGGGTTCGATCGCATCCGGGTCATCGAGAACGGCGGCGACTTCGGCGGCACCTGGTATTGGAACCGCTATCCGGGCGCCATGTGCGACGTGGAGTCCTACGTCTACCTGCCGCTGCTCGAAGAGCTCGGCTACGTGCCCAAGCACAAATACTCATTTGCCCCGGAGATCCTCGAGCACAGCCGCAACATCGCCCGCCATTTTGATCTCTATCGCGACGCCCTGTTGCAGACCGCGGTGACCGGCCTTGCCTGGGACGAAGAGGCCGCGCGCTGGATCGTCACCACCAGCCGCGGGGATGCGTTCAAGGCGCAGTACGTGGCCATGGCCAACGGCCCCTTGAGCCGGCCCAAGCTGCCCGGCATTCCCGGGATCGAAGAGTTCGAGGGTCACACCTTCCACACCAGCCGCTGGGACTATGCCTACACCGGCGGCGACAGCTCGGGCGGACTGACGGGCCTTGCCGACAAGCGGGTCGGCGTCATCGGCACTGGGGCCACGGCCATACAATGCGTGCCCCATCTGGGCGCGGCGGCAGAGCAGCTCTACGTGTTCCAGCGCACGCCCTCATCGGTCGATGTCCGCAACAACGCCGAGACCGACCCTCAATGGGCGGCGTCCCTGGAGCCCGGTTGGCAGAGGCGGCGACAGGACAACTTCAACATCCTGGTCAGTGGCGGCGACCAGGACGAAGACCTGGTCCATGACGGCTGGACGGACATCTTCCGCAATCTGGCCGGCGCCGCAGTCAAGGAGGCCTCGCGCAAGCTGGGCCGGCGGCTGACGGGCGAGGAGCGGGCCGAACTCCTGGCCCTCGCCGACTACAGGAAGATGAACCAGGTGCGCGGCCGGGTGGATGCCATGGTCGAGGACGCGGCGACCGCGGCGGCGCTGAAGCCCTGGTACCGGCAGTTCTGCAAACGCCCGTGCTTCCACGACGAATATCTCCAGACCTTCAATCGGCCGAATGTCAGCCTGGTGGACACCGAGGGCCGGGGCGTCGAACGGCTGACCGCTCGCGGGGTGGTGGCCAATGGCCGGGAATACGAAGTCGACTGCCTGATCTTCGCCACCGGCTTCGAGGTCGGCACCGCCTATACGCGCCGCGCCGGCTACGACATCGTCGGAAGGAACGGGCGGACCCTCTCAGACCACTGGGCCGCCGGCTTGCGCACGCTGCATGGCCTGACCGCCCATGGCTTTCCCAACTGCTTCTTCCTGGGGTTCACCCAGACCGCGATCACCATCAGCGTGCCGCAGGCCCTGGGCGAACAGGCTCGCCACGTCGTCCATATGGTGACCGAGGCGCGGGCGCGGGGCGCTGAAGTGCTGGAGCCGACGGCGGAGGCCGAAAAGGCCTATGTCGATGAGATCCGCAGCCTCGCCAGGCTTGGCCTGCGGTTCTATTCCGAATGCACGCCCGGCTATTACAACAGCGAGGGCGCCGCCGGGAACCGGCAGGGGTTCTTCTCCGAGATGTATGGCCTAGGGCCGATCCGCTTCTTTGAAGTCCTGGCCGAATGGCGGGCGAAGGGCGACCTGGAGGGTCTCGCTCTGCGGTCCGGAGCCGGGTGAGAAGCTAGCGACGATATTCCGAAAGGCGGCCACCATGAGCTCAGGCGAGATCCAGTTCGAGACCATGGGACGGGTCGCGCTGATCCGGCTCAACCGGCCGCAGACCCTCAACGCGCTCACCTTGCCGATGCTCGCCGAGATTCGTCAGCTGGTGGGCCGCGCCGAACAGGATCCCGAGGTCACCGCCATCGCCTTCACCGGCGAGGGCCGCGGCTTCTGTTCTGGGCTGGACTCGAGCGCCCTGGTCGAGGCGACCCGGGCCGGTTCGGGCGGTCAGCAAAGTCAAGGAACCGGCCTCCCCGGGATGTTCAGCTATCTGCTGGAAGTTTCGAAGCCGGTGATCTCCGCGGTCAACGGCGTCGCCGCCGGCGGCGGGTTCATTCTGGCAATGATGAGCGATCTGCGCTTCGGCTCCGAAAACGCCAGCTTCACCACCGTTTTCTCGAAGCGCGGCCTGGTCGCCGAGCATGGCTCCAGCTGGCTCCTGCCAAGGCTGATCGGCGCCAGTCGGGCCCTCGATCTTCTGTGGAGCTCGCGAAGGGTCGGCGCCGAAGAGGCCCTACGGATCGGCCTGCTCGACCGCGTGGCGCCGGCCGATGCCCTGCTGGCGAATGTCAGCGACTATGTCGATGAACTCGCCCGAACGATCTCGCCCAAATCGATCGCGATCATGAAAGCCCAGGTCTATCGTCACCTAGGCGAGGCCGTGCGGCCCGCCCTCGAGGACTCGGACCGGTTGACCAAGACCTCTCTCGATCATCCCGACGCCAAGGAAGGGGCCATGGCCCTGGTCGAGCGCCGGGCGCCCAAATTCCAGCGCTGGACCGGAGGCGCCTGAGGGGCGGACCTATGAGCGCGCCTGGAGGTCCGTCATGACGGGTGATCCTATCGAGCATACGTGGGAGACGCTTCGCCTCACGCGCAGCGGGCCTGTGGTCGAGGTCAGCCTTCATCGACCGGAGGCTCGCAACGCCCTCAACGGGCTGATGATGCGCGAGCTGACAGACGTGGCGCGCCTGCTGCACCGCCGCACCGATGTCCTGGCGGTGATCCTCACGGGCGGCGCGGAGAACTTCTCGGCGGGCGCGGACCTCGCCGCCATCGGCGAGCGGATCACCGCCCCCACCGTCCTGGAAACCCGAGAGCGGATCATGGCCGGGCCCGATCTCTGCCAGGCCTGGGAGGAGGTCGAGGCGGTGACCATCGTCGCCGTCGAGGGCTATTGCATCGGCGGCGCCTGCGCCCTGGCGATCGCCTGCGACTTCCGCATCCTCGGCGAGGGCGCCTCCTTGCGCCTGCCGGAGGTGCCGCTCGGCATCAACATGAGCTGGAACAGCGTGCCCAGGATCACGACGCTTGTCGGCCCCGCGCGCGCCAAGCGGTTCGTGATCTTCGGCGAGGCGGCGGACGCGGCGACTTCCCTTGCCTGGGGGCTGGCGGACGAAGTGACCCCGGCCGGCGACGCACTGGCCGAAGCGCGGCGGTGGGCCGGGAAGATCTGCGCCCTCCCGCCTCTGCCGGTGCGGATGACCAAGGAGGCGGTGAACGCCCAGGCCAGCCTGGCTCACCGGGCGGTCAGCTTCATGGACCGCGACCAGTATCTGACCACCTCGCGCAGCCAGGATTTCCGCGAAGGCATGGGCGCCTTCTTCGAGAAGCGGACTCCGACCTTCAAGGGCGACTAGGGCGCCCGCGCCTGTCCGGCTCTGTCAATGCTGCGGAGCGCGCCCGCGAATCTTGTCGAAGCTGTCTTTGATGCCGGCGAACCGTGCCTCGATGAACGGCTCGAACTCGTTGTCGGTGAAGATGTAGGGCCAGTCGCCCTCGATCCCCTCGCGCACGAGTTCGCCGACGTATAGCGGGTCTATGCCGCCGGCTATGCGCGCGCGGACGTCGCCGAGCAAAGCGACGTCGGCCGACTGGTCGGACCGAGGCTGAATCGAGACCGCCCCCTCGAAGCGCTCAGGCAGGTTGCGGGCCGAGTCGATGATGTTCGTGCGAATGAAGCCCGGGCAAAGCACCGAGACGCCGATGCCCTTGGGCGCCAGATCCATTCTCAGGCCCTCCGACAGGGCCACCACGCCATATTTCGTGATGTTGTAAGGAATGGCCGTGCCTGAGATCAGGCCGGCGATGGAGGCGGTGTTGACGATATGGCCGCCCTCGCCGTGGCGCTCCATCAGAGGCGCGAAAATCTCCACGCCCCAGATCACCGCCATCAGGTTGACGGCGATCGTCCAGTTCCAGCCGGAATCGGTCCAGGCGCCATAGCCTCCCCCGCCCGTCACGCCGGCATTGTTCATCAGGATGTGGATCTCGCCGTAACGCTCGAGGGTCGCCTCGGCCGCGGCCTGCAACTCGGACTTGAGGGAAACGTCCGCCATCACGGCGTCCACGTCGGCATTGGTGCGCCTCAGGCCCGCGACGGCAGTGTCCAGAGCGCCCTTCTCGATGTCGCACATCATCACCTTGACGCCGGCCTGGGCGAGGCGCGTGGCGACCCCGAGGCCGATGCCCGACGCCGCGCCGGTGATGAACGCGGTCTTGCCCGCCAGATCCTTCAACGTGACCTCCGTCCGCCGATGACGCCGCCCTCGAAAGAGTGGCCGCAGGGTTGGTAGACTGTCGCCGGCCATCCGGCCAGCATTGGAGATGGGTTGCCGATCTGTTGAACCATGGCGGCCTCCGCCGGTCTTAAGGGCAAAGAGGGATTCGGCGTCTTGGACACCGACAAGATCCGTCGTCGCGCCGAAAGGAACCGGACGCTGTGACAGCCCTGGCCATTGGCGCGGCCGATCGAAACGTCGAGTTCGAATCGAAGGTCGAGGTCGTATCGCGCGCCGAACTGCCACGAGTCCCATGGGCCAGCGCCTTCGCGGGCCGGCGGAAAGACCATCGCTATTACGAGCTGGTCGAGGACACGCTCGCCCAAGGATTCGAGCACGGCTATTTCGTGATCCGTGAGGCCCGGGGCGAGGTCCGCGCGGTTCAGCCGTTCGTCGTCCTCGACCAGGATCTCGTTCAGGGCGTCGGCTCCGGAGCACGGCGCCTGATAGAGGCTACGCGGCGCCTGTGGCCGCGCTTCCTCGTGCTGCGAACCCTGATGATCGGATGTGTCGCGGGCGAGGCTCACCTCGACGGACATCCCGCCTCGCACTGCGCCAACGCCGCGGACCTTGCCGCCGCGATCCTCGAGCGGGCCCGGGAGTTGCGAGCGCCGCTGATCGTGCTCAAGGAGTTTCCCATGGAGTATCGGAAATCCCTGCAGTGTTTTCTGGACCGCGGCTTCAGCCGGATTCCCAGCATGCCGATGACCAGGCTCGACATCGATTACGTCGACTTCGACGACTACATGAAACGGGCGCTGAACAGCGCCACCCGGCGCAAGCTGCGCAAGAAATTCCGTGTCGCGGCCATGGCGCCTCCGATCGAGATGTCCATTGTCTCGGACATCTCGCCCTACATCGACGAGATCTATCCCCTCTACTTGCGGGTCTACGAGCGGTCCAAGCTCCGCTTTGAGAGGCTGACCAAGGCCTACTTCTGCGACATCGGCCGGCGGATGCCGGACAAGGCCTCGTTCTTCATCTGGCGACAGAACGAAAAGATCGTCGCCTTCAGCCTGTGCATGTTCGAAGGGCCGTCGTTCTATCCGGAATATGTCGGATTCGACTATTCAATCGCCTTCGATGTGCACCTCTACCACTATGTGGTCCGAGACATGATATCCTGGGCCATAGCCCATGGATTCAAGCAACTTCGCAGCAGCGGGCTCAATTATGATCCCAAACTGCATTTGAGGCACAGGCTCGATCCAATCGATCTCTACGTCCGGCACAGATCGCCTTCGATCAACGCTGTTCTCAAGCGGATCCTGCCGTGGATCGAGCCGACCCGTCACGATCCGGTCCTGAGGAAGTTTCCAAACTTCGATGAACTGTGGGCTTCAAACTGAGCGCCAGACAAGGCCGACCCGCGCATCGCGCGGGGCCCTGGCTTGCAGCGCCTGATCGCGTCCCGACCCCGACGCGGTGATCAGACGACCGGGCCACCCCCGACGCCGCGTCGGAAAAAGCTGACCACGAGCAGAATAAGGAAAACAAAGAACAGGACCTTTGCAATCATCGCCGCCATACCGGCCAGTGCAAAAAATCCCAACGCGCCCGCTATAAGCGCCAAGACAATAAATCCTATGACCCAACCTAACATTGTCATACTCTCCATCTGCAGCGTAATTCGACTTTCGAGCCTGAAAACAACGCCGATAGGGTACAGGTTGTTCCCACGGTCGCGCTGTGGGCGGCATTGGACGACAACCACTGAAACGCGACCCGCTCGCGGATCGCCGGGACGAGCGAACCGGAATCCGCCTCTTCAGGGACCGTTCGCTCGCTGCTCGAGGAAGGCCAGCACCGCCGCCTCCTGCGGATCCAGGCCCAATTCGTCGCCCTTCTCCGCCTCGATCTGAAGAGCCAGGCCGCCGTTCAGGTAGGCCTCGACCAGATGCGGGTGCACGTAGCATTTGCGGCAGATCGTAGGCGTGTTGCCCAGGCTGGAGGCGACCCCGGCGATCACCGCAGCGGCGCCGCGCTTGCACGATCCCGCGGCATCGGCCGCGCGTGCTGCGAAGGCGACCGCCGCAAGGACCGTGCCGGCCCAGGTGCGGAAATCCTTGGCGGTGACCTCCGCGCCACTGATCTCCCGCAGGTAGGCGTTGACGTCGGCGGAGGTGACCGCCTGCAAGGCGCCCTCATCGTCGGCGTACTGAAAGAGCAGTTGGCCCGGCAACTCCTGCAGGGCGCGAACGATGCGCACCGCCCGGCGGTCGCGCACGCTGACCCTCCATTCCCGGCCGCTTTTGCCCTTGAAGTGGAACCGAACTCCCTGGCCCGCGAGGCTCACGTGCCGGTTGCGCAGGGTGGTCAGGCCATAGCTCCTGTTGGCGGCGGCGTAGTCGCGGTTGCCGACGCGGATCATGGTCGTCTCCAGAAGGTGGACGACGGTCGCCAGCACCTTGTCGCGGCCAAGACCGGGCCTGGCCATATCGGCTGCCACGCGCTTGCGGATCGCCGGCAGTGCGCGGGCGAAGTCCAGCATGTGCTCGAATTTGGCGCGGTCACGCACGGCGCGGAAATCCGGGTGATAGAGGTACTGGGTTCGTCCACGGGCGTCCTTGCCCAGGGCCTGGAGGTGGCCGCGAGCATCTGAGCAGATCCACACCTCGCGCCAGGCCGGTGGGATCGCCAGCAGGCGGATGCGATCGAGCGACTCCGGATCTCTGACTGTTTGGCCCTCTGCGTCCACGTAGCGGAAGCCGCGCCCCGCCCGCCTGCGGCCAATGCCGGGGTCGGCGCTGGTGACATAACGCAGGCCGGCGGCTTCGGCGGCCTCGTCAGCAGCCCCTGCCGTGTCGCTCAACGGAGGAATTCGGGTCGGAAGGGCGGAGCCATGACGAGACGGGCGTGGTCGGGCTGACGGTCGCTCATCAAAGGTCGGCTCCGGTGGCTGGCGTGGGTTGTAACCGCCGGCCCTCGCCCGCGTTCCAGCGTCGCCGCGGGGGTGCGGCGATTAATCCGCTGGGCGGATTGTCGAACGCGATCGTCGGAGCCTAGAGGAACGAGCCGCGTTCTTCCTGCGCCTTCGAGGAGCGCCGGAAATGGCCGACAGCGAAATTTCCGGCGGAGACGGCACGGAGCCGCCCGGCGAGGACCGTCAAAACATCTTTCAGATCCTCGGGCCCGGCCTGATCACCGGTGCGTCGGACGACGACCCAAGCGGTATCGCGACCTATTCCCAGGCTGGCGCCCAGTTCAGCTTCGACACCGCCTGGCTCCTGATCTTCAGCTGGCCGCTGATGTGCGCGATCCAAGAGATCAGCGCCCGCATCGGTCGGGTGACGGGACGGGGCATCGGGGGGAACCTGGCCGCGCACTATCCGAAGAGCGTCTTCGGCGTGATCATCCTTCTTCTGCTCACGGCCAACACGATCAATCTCGGCGCGGACCTTGGAGCCATGGCGGCCGGACTGAAGCTGGTCATCGGCGGACCCCAGCTTCTCTATGTCGCGCTCTTTGGGACGATCTCGGCGCTCCTTCAGGTATTCGTCAAATACGCCCGATACGTCTTCTTCCTGAAATGGCTGACTTTGGCGTTGCTGGCCTATGTCGGCGTGGCCATCGTGGTCCACGTGCCATGGACGACGGTGGCGCTCCACCTGGTCGTGCCGCGGATCCAGTGGAGCACGAACTATCTCACCGTGGTGGTGGCGATCCTCGGCACGACCATCAGCCCCTATCTGTTTTTCTGGCAAGCCGAGGAAGAGGTCGAGGACGTTCAGCAATCGGATGAAGCGGAGCCTCTGAGGCAGGCCCCAAGTCAGGCCGAACCGGAGTTCGAACGCATCCGGATCGACACCTATATCGGCATGGCGCTTTCCAATATTGTCGCCCTGTTCATCGTCATCACCTGTGCCACCACCCTGGCCGCGCACGGGATCACCAATATCCAGACGTCGGCTCAGGCGGCCCAGGCCCTCAAACCGATTGCAGGCCCGGCGGTGTTCCTGGTTTTCGCGCTGGGCATCGTTGGCACGGGATTCCTCGCCGTTCCCGTTCTGGCCGGCTCCGCGGCCTATGCCATGGGCGAAGCTCTCGGCTGGACCGTCGGTCTGGCGCGCTCTCCCAAACGGGCCCGCGAGTTCTATCTGACGATCGCGGCGGCCACGCTCATTGGCGTCGTCCTCAACTTCACGCCGATCGATCCGATCAAGGCGCTGTTCTGGAGCGCCGTGATCAACGGCGTGGTCGCGGCGCCGGTGATGGCGATCATGATGTTGATGGCTGTGCGGCCGAAGATCATGGGGCGCTTCATCCTGCCCTGGCCCTTGGCGGCCCTGGGCTGGATCAGCACGGCGGCCATGGCCGCCGCGGCGGTCGGCATGTTCGCCACCCTTGGCCATTAGGAACCTGCCTCGGCTGTAGGAACGCGCCCGGGCAGGTCGCGTTGATCTGGCATTGCCGCCAAGGAGGACGTCATGCCCCGCTCGCTGGAAGGAAAGAAGGTCGCCATCCTGGCGACAGATGGCTTCGAACAGGCCGAACTGTTGGCCCCGCGCGAGGCGCTTCAGGGCGCCGGCGCCGAGGTGGAGATCATCTCTCCGAAGGGCGGCGAGATCCAAGGCTTCGATCACCTGAAGCCGGACAAGACCGTAAGGGTGGACAAGACCCTCGATGAAGCGCGCGCCGACGACTATGACGCGATCATCTTGCCCGGCGGCGCCAACAACCCCGATCACCTGCGCATCGACAACCAGGCGCTGGCCTTCGTTCGCCAGTTCTTCGAGGCCGGCAAGCCGGCCGGCGTCATCTGTCACGCGCCTTGGGTGCTGATCAACGCGGGTCTCGCCGAGGGGCGCACCCTGACCAGCTTCAAGACCATCCGCCAAGACCTGAAGAACGCCGGCGCCCATGTGGTCGATCAGGAAGTGGTGGTCGATCGCGGGCTCGTGACGAGCCGCGGCCCGGACGACCTGCCGGCCTTCTGCGCCAAGCTGATCGAGGAAATCGGCGAGGGCCGGCATCACGGCCAGGGTGAGGCCGCTCGCTGAGCAGCTTCGCGAGAAGGCGTTCGGGATCGAGACTCCACGAGATGTCGGCGCCCGACTGGGGGTAGGGGTAGGGCGCCAGACCCGCCACACCCAGCCCAGATCCGGGATTCGCCTGGTTCAGAGGGGAGGCGCGGTGCCCGTCCGCAACAGCGTGACGAGCGCCTTGACCAGCACCCGGCTGCTCGCCGGCTTGCTGACGGTGGCGATGTCAGGCCACTTCGCCAATTCAGGATCCAGGGGTGTCTGACCGCTGTAGAAAAGAAATGGGATGCCGCGCCGCGTCAGGATGACAGCGACTCCATCCGCCGAGCGGCTTCCCAGGCGAAGATCGAGAACCGCGGCGGTGAGATCTTCCTCAGCCGCCAGTCTCAGCGCCTCGTTCAGGGTGCAGGCGGGGCCAACCACCTGGGCGCCCGCGTCTTCCAATGCACACTGCACCTCTATCGCGATGATGATCTCGTCTTCGGCGACCAGAATCCTGGAGCCCCTCAACACGGGGAGCAGCGGACGTGTCACCTGAGCGCGTACCGGCGTCAGGCCGCCGTTTCGCTGTCGCCGGCGAGCGGGAGGGGAACGTCGATCTGACAACGCACACCCTCCAGAAGAAACTCGTGCTTCACAGTCGCGCCGGGTAACCCGTTCTGAATAAGCCGGCTGCCGAAACCGGCCGAGTGTCCGGCTGAAACGGGAGGGCCACCCATCTCCTGCCAGATAACCGTAAGCACGGCGTCTCGGTTCCCTTGCTTTGTCGTCCACCTCAGAGAGACGGCGCCCGAGTCGTCTGAAAGCGCGCCGTATTTGGCCGCATTGGTGGCCAGCTCGTGCAGCACCAGTCCGAAGGGCGTGGCGATGTCGGCCGGCAACATCACGGAGTCTCCGCTGAGCTTCAGTCGTTCGGGCCGCTCGCCGATGAAGACCGAGAGCTGGCCCTTGACCAGGCTCTCCAGATCGGCGCCGCGCCAATCGGACTCCACCAGCAGCTCATGCGACGCGGCCAGTGCGGAAATCCGCCCATCCACGCGGTCGAGGAAGTCGTCGCGTCCGCCGGCGCGCCAGGTTTGGTGGATCACGCCCTGGACCACGGTCAGGATGTTCTTGACCCGATGGGTCAACTCGTTGAGCAGGAGACGCTGCCGCGCCTCGGATGCCCTCGCCTCCGTGACGTCACGCATGCTTTCCATCACGAATCGACCGCGGTCGGTGGTGATGAGTTCGATGTGAGCGTCCGTGGTGAGTCGCCGCCCATCCTTGGCGATCTGATGGAGTTCGCCCTTCCACGCGCCGTGGCGCTGCAGCGCTTCTTTCACCGCGTCGAACGACGATCCGGCCACCGTCGCCTGGAGGAGTTCTTCCTTGTTCCGGCCGAGGGCCTCGACCTTGGAGTATCCGTAAAGCGCCTCGCTGCCGCGGTTCCACTGCACGATCCCATCGTTGAAATCCCAAACGAGGATCGGCGCGCGGCTGAGCTCGACCAGGCGTGATTCCTGGCGAAGACGATCCGCGCTCTCCCGCAGCGCCTCCTCCATCTTCCGCCGCTCGGTGATGTCGACGAAGGTCACGACCACGCCGTCGATCTTGTCCTCGACCGTGCGGTAGGGGCGGACGCGGGCCAGGTACCAACGCCCTTTGCGGCTTCTGATCTCCTTCTCGATCGCGCTGAGATCGGTGAGGACCCTCCTCGCGTCCGCCGCAAGGTCATCATAGTCGAGCTGGTGCGCGAAGTCGGTGATCGGCCGGCCAAGGTCACTCGGGGTAATGGAGAACAGATCGACGAGCCTTGGCGTGAACCGCTTGATCCGCAGGCCGGGATCGAGGAACAGCGTGCCGAAATCCATGGCCGCCATCAGATTCTGCAGGTCGCTGTTGCCCCGTGAGACCGTTTCCAGCTTGAGCTTCACCTCGCTGTTGACCGTCTGCAGCTCTTCATTGATCGACTGCAACTCTTCCTTGCTGGTCTCGAGCTCTTCCGCGGTCGAGCGATACTCCTCATTGGTCGACATCAGCTCTTCGTTGGCGGCGCGCAATTCCTCGGTGGCGGACTCCGACTCCTCGCGCGTGGTCCGAACCCTCGCCTTCTCGATTTCGAGCGACCGTTCAAGTCGCTCGACGGTCTGGCTGGTCGCCCTGCTCGCCGCGCTTCCGGGGTGACTGCCGACGGGCTCTTCGCCCTCGCCCTCGAGAAACAGGACGAGAGCTTGGCGATGCTCGTCGTCGCCCTCTCCCGTGCGTACGGGCTTGACCTGCAGCAGGACACGAACGGGGTGTCCATTGAACCGCACATAGAGCGCGGGCGTGAGCACCGTCTCGCCCTGGGTGAACGCCCGGTTCAACGCGCCCTGCAACTCGAACCGCAACTCCGGTCGCACCAGCTCGGTAATGTCCGCGACCAAAGGACCGCCGGGCGGCTGCAGGTAGCGCCCCGCGGTTTCGGACAGATTCAGCACCCGGTAGGCGCTGTCGATGAGAATGCTGGGCGGCGCCGAGTCTTCAAGCGACTTGCGATGGGCCGTCAATGCGCCGCGCGCGGTGATCAGATTCGCGGTCGGATGACTGACCACAGGTTGGCCGCCGGTCACGCCCGCCAGCCTCGGCAGCGCCGGCAGATGAATGGGCGAACGGCCGGTCGATTGGTAGATGCGCCTGTCGCGATCGGCGACGCGGAACAGATTGTCGCGCGTGTCGGCGGTCTCCGACGAGCCAAGGAACAGATAGCCGTTCGGGACAAGCCCATAGTGCAGCGTCGAAAGCACCTGCTGCTGCAGTTCGCGGTCCAGGTAGATCAACAGGTTGCGGCAGGAGATGAGGTCCAGCTTGGAAAACGGCGGATCCTTGAGCACGCTGTGATTGGCGAACAGAACGATGTCGCGCAACTCGCGCTTGACCCTGTAAAATTCCTCGTCGCGGGCAAAGAAGCGGCGAAGCCGCTCCTCGTTGACGTCGTTTTCGATCGCGGCGGGATAGCGGCCCTCCCTGGCGATAGCCAGGGCGCGGACGTCCATGTCGGAGCCGAACACCTGGATCTCGGGGCGGACCTCATGGCGAGCCGCCTCCTCGAGCAGCAGTATGGCGACCGAAAACGCCTCCTCGCCGGTGGCGCATCCTGCGACCCACACACGGATCGGGTCGTTCCGAGTATTCGATTTGAACAGTTCGGGGATCACGCGTTTGGCGAGCGCGTCGAAAGCCTCTGGATCGCGGAAGAAGGTGGTGACCGAGACCAGTAGGTCTCCCAGCAGCGCCTCGGATTCCTCGGCGTTCTCGCGCAGGAATCTGACATAGTCGTCCAGCGTTTCCTGACGCGTGACCTGCAGGCGGCGGACGATCCGGCGCAGCACTGTCGAGCGCTTGTAGTGCGTGAAGTCATGGCCGGTGCGCACGCGCACCTGGGCCAGGATGCGACGCACCGTCTCTTCCTGTACGCCGGCCTCCTCTGCGGGGGTGAGCTGCGCTTTGGCCTTGATCAGCTCGACCAGCTGCGAGGTCAACTCCTTCATCGGCAGTACGAAGTCCGCGACTCCCGTCGCGATCGCGCTGCTCGGCATCGAAGCGTATTCGGCTTCCTCCGGATCCTGCACCAGGACGATGCCGCCGGCCTCCTTGACCCCCTTCACGCCCAGCGCGCCGTCCGAGCCGGCTCCGGTCAGGATGACGGCGAAGCCATCGCCGTGCTGATCGGCGAGCGAGCGAAAGAAGTGGTCGATCGGCGCCCTGTGGCCGCGGGGCTGGGCAAACCGTTCGGCCGAGATCTCGCGGTCTGACAGGCGCAGCTGCCTGTCCGGCGGAATCACATAGATGCAGTCCTTCTTCAGTTCGGCGCGTCCCGTCACCTGGGTAACGGGCATCTGGGCGCGCGCCGCCAGGATCTCGGGCAGCTCGCTGTGCGAATTCGGGTCCAGGTGGACAATGACGACATAGGCTGCGCCGCTTTCGGGCGGCAGCGACTCGAAGAAGGTCTGCAAGGCGTGGATGCCGCCGGCGGACGCTCCGATCCCGACGACTGGAATCGGCGACCCGGACCCGGTCCGCTCGGCCGCCTTTTTCGTCGTGGCTTTGCGCGCCATTCCGTCTCCGCCATTGAAGGGGAAGGTGACCCCAATCGCAGGTGGAAACCTTGATCGCGAGGCGCCTCGAAAGCAAGCGTCGCCCACCCACGCGACTTTCGATCCCAGCGCCCCATCGAAGCGTGACCGCCCGTGCGGGCAAATCCAGGCCAGAGCTTCTCCGGGCGGACGGTTCAGCCCATCGGCTGGCCTATGGTCTGGCGGATGGAGATCAGGGCGGCCCGCGCTTCCTCGAAGCCGTCCGCCAGCTCCTCCCTGACCTGCTGGCTGCGGGCCACGCTTTTTGCCAGCTGGTCGCGCAGATCCTTGAATTGCAGCCAGGGGCGTGATGGCGACTTAAGAAGCTCGCGGAACGGGATATCCAGGACTGGACCGAGCGTCTCGTCGCAGATCTCGAAGCGGAGGCCGTATGGGTCTTCGCGCCGGGCGAGCATCTCGTTGCTGATCTCGAGGGCCGCACGGCTGGCCTCGAGATAGGCCGCCTCGACGCTTTCGAATTCGCAACCGAGGAGGTCGTCGCTGCGGCCGTCCGGGCCGTCAAGATGGAAGAAGTAGTGTGTCATGACTCTCCCGTCAGGTAGGCCGCATCAAAACCGGCGATCGCTTTCAGCCGCGCAGGATCGAGGATCATCAGTCGCCCTCGGGCGACGTCGATCAGCCCCTCGGCGCGAAGTTGCTGCAACACGCGGTTGACGTGCACCGCCGAGAGGCCAAGCAGGTCGGCCAGTTCGACCTGGGAAAGCGGAATATCGGTCCTGCCTCTGGCCCCGCCGCCCATGCGCGTGGAGATCTCGCAGATGAGATGGGTCGTCCGGGCGTGGGCCGGCCTGCGGCCGAGGCCGGTCAGCCACTCCTGCAGCATCGCCCTGTCGCGGGCCATTGAACGCAACAGAGCCCAGCCGATCTCAGGGCGTTGCTCCATCGCCTGCTTGAATGCGACGTGGGGAATGAGGGCGATGCGCACGGAGGTGATGGCCGAGACCGTCGCGCTGGCGCGACCGAGCAGGAAGGCGTCGGCGTCGAGCAGGTCGCCCGCGACGAACAGGGCCAAGGTCTGTGCGTGGCCGTCCGCGAGGGTCCGGTAGCTTTTGGCTATGCCTTTGCAGAGCAGGCTGACCATGCCTGAGGATTCGCCCTCCGCGAGCAGCACCTGGCCGCGGCCGAAATCCATGATCCCACTGACCGCCGCGCAGAGCGCCGCCAGCGCCGCCGTCGATGGCGCGAATCGGGCCAGCGACGTCTCGATGAAAGCCGACTCGTCGATCACCGCATGGAGGTCCCCAATGGCTGAGCGCCCCGCTCTTTCGGGAGAATGCAGCGGGTGGGAGTTGGCTGCAACGTCAGCCGTGAAATCGGCGCAATCCTAACGGCCGAGGCGCCCCGGCGCCTGTTGCGAAACGCGGGCGCCTGATCGCTCGGCATGGGGTCAAATCAAGGCGCGGCCGTCCGCCTCAGACGAACGACGGCGCAAGAGCCTCGCACGGGTGCGGAGCCGTCCCGGCGGTGTAGATCAGCGTATCGGTGGTCCAGACTTGGACGCCGTGGTGGTGAGGGGACTCCGCCAGGATGCAGTCGGCTATCTGGCTGGCGCGGACCTCACTTCTGGCCAGGACGAAGCGCAGGTTCGGCACGCTGTACCGATCATCGTCGATCAACACGGTAAAGTCGCGGATATCGTCCACGGCCCACCCTCCCGAGATGGTTAGCGGCGTAATCCGCGGACCCGAGACAGTCCACATTGATAGTTGTTAATGACCGCGTAATTTCTTGAAATATTACGTAAATTTCACGGCAAAATTGTGTGGCCCTGTGGATAAGCTTGCGGCGACGTGGGCCGAAATCAGCGCTTCGAAGCCGCCTTGGCCCGCTTCTGTTCGCCGGCGATCGCCTCCCGGGTCTCGTCGATGAGGCGCGCGGCGATCGGATCTTTCTGGATGCTCGCCCAGTAGCCCGCGAGCTTGGGATGCTCGCCTAAGGGACTTGGCCGCTCGAAGAGACCCGGCGCCCATTCGAAGGCCAGCACCAGCTGGGGTGCGAGGGCGCCGTCGGCGTGCGTGAGCGCACGACCCACCGCGTAGCCAGCCTCGCCGACGTGGTGCTCCAGATAACCCAGCGATTTGCGGATCTCGGCGAACGCGCCGCCGATCCTCTCAGGCCGCCAGTCTCGCCGCGGCTGACCTGACGCGTTGAACAGCGGGACCATGGCCATGACGAGGTAGAAATCGCACAGCCGGGCGATGAGCCGCGCCTTGGCTCGTCCGAAGGCGTCGGCGGGACGCAGCGGCGGGTCGGGGAAGGCGTCCTCCAGGTATTCGCAGATCACCTCCGATTCCGGCAGCGCCCGGCCATCGTCCAGCACCAGGGTCGGCACCCGCCCGATCGGGTTGATCGCCAGGTAGTCGCCCTTGGATACGGCGGAGGAATGAAACCCCGGAGGCTCGATGATCTCCACCTCGATCCCCTTGGCGTAGAGAACAAGCCGCACGCGCGTCGGGAAGGGCGAAGTATAGGTCTGGTAAAGCTTCATGGCGGCTCGCCATCGCCCGACGAGGGGGCCGAGGCAATAGCCTACGCGCTAGGCCGCCGAGGAGTCCTTCGACGCGACCGGATGGACGGACGCCGACGGTCGGGAATCTCGCCGCGTACGCTCAACGGCCTTGATCTCCGATTGGGCCGTGCGCGAAGGGAATGTCTCCACATGGTGGGCATAGGAGCCCATGTGCTCCTCGATCGGCCGATCCAGGTGGCGCTGGTGCGGCGGAACGCGGGTCGCCCGCGCCAGGGCGCGCAGGGCGTCGGCGGGGTCGTTGATCTCCAGGTCGCTGAATTTCAGCTCCCGCGCGGTCGGCATCGCCTTGGCCTTCGCCTTGACGATTTTTGGATCAGGTTTTGAGGGAGGCTCGGGTGGACCGTCCAAGACGGTGAGGACAAAAGCCTTAAGACTCGAAAGCACAGCCACGGACTTAGACTCTACGGAACGACAGGGCGGCAGTATCCATCGAAGAGGGCCGATCTGGAAGGGGGAATCGACCTTTGCCGGTAGACTGAACTCGGCTCGGCCGTCACGGCGATCTCGCTGGGTCGTCTTAAAGACCGAAGTTGGGGCCTATCACGGGACGACCGCGGGATTGGGCCGCGCATAGGCCCGATCCAGCTTTTCGGCGCCCTCCTCCGGAATCTCGAGCGCTGCAGCGGCGAGGTTCTCCTTGAGGTGCGCCAGCGACGAGGTTCCCGGGATCAGCAGGATGTTCGCGGAGCGCCGCAGGAGCCAGGCGAGCGCGACCTGCATCGGCGTCGCGCCGAGGTCCGACGCCACCGTGTCCAGGATCGCCGACTGCACCGGCGAGAAGCCGCCGAGCGGAAAGAACGGCACATAGGCGACGCCCAGGCTCGCCAGATGATCGACGAGCGCGTCGTCCTCACGATGGACGAGGTTGTAGTGGTTCTGCACGCAGACCACGTCGGCGATCCGGCGCGCCTCCTCGAACTGCGCGGCGGTCACGTTGGACAGGCCGAGGTGACGGATGAGCCCCTGTCGCTGCAGGTCGGCCAGAGCTTCGAACTGGGCGCCGATCGGGGCCTCGCTCGGCTTGTGGACAGCGCCGATCCAACGCAGGTTGACGACGTCGAGAGTCTCGACGCCGAGATTGCGAAGATTGTCGTGCACGGCGCGGATCAGATCGGTGGGCGCGAGCGCCGGATTCCACGAAGCATCCGAGCCGCGAACCGCCCCGACCTTGGTCACGATCGTCAGATCGTCCGGGTACGGATGAAGTGCCTCGCGGATCAGCTGGTTGACCAGATGAGGCCCATAGAAATCGCTGGTGTCGATGTGGTCCACGCCCTCTGCCACAGCCTCGCGCAGCACGGCGACGGCGGTTTCGGGGTCCTTGGGCGGCCCGAACACGCCGGGACCGGCCAGCTGCATGGCGCCATAGCCCATGCGATGGACACTCTTGGCTCCGAGCGCGTAGGTTCCGGCGGCCGCGATCTGTGGCACGGGCGAACTCCATGTGCTGCTGATGGAGTTTAGATGGGGTGGCGCGGCTTCACGCCAAGGCCGCGATCAGCCGACCGCGCTGGCCCCCAGATCAACTGCCGGCCGGCCCGCGCGCCTGGAGTCCATGTCGCGATTGAGCATGCGAATCTGGTCGCTGGCGGTGCGCGTGAAACAGCAGGGCAGCAGGCCGTGGATGAAGCAAGCGAGGCCAGCGAGGATCAGCCTCGTACCGTAGCCGGAAGCGGCGCCGAGGTGCTCGCGATAGGTCTCGTCAACCGAAGCCGGATGATCGAGGAACAGCCGGTTCACAATCGACATCTTGCGCATCCGAATCGCCGAGGCTGTCAGGGTGCCATTCCCGAACGAGAAAGTGCTCCCAATTTCCGCTGGCCGGTTGCCCCATTGTGGAATAATTGTCTCATAATGACCACGATCGTAAAACTGGATCCTATCGACCGGCGAATCCTTGGAATTATCCAGGACGACGCAACGCTCACCGTCCAGCAGATCGGCGACCGTGTCGGCCTTTCCGCGACCCCCTGCTGGCGGCGGATCAAGCTTCTCGAGGCGGCGGGGGTCATCGATCGCCGCGTGGCGATCCTCAACGCCGCCGCCGTGGGTCTGCGCGCCGTGGTGCTGGTTTTCGTGCGCATCAACCGCCACGAAGTCGAATGGCTCGAGCAGTTCGCCACGGCGATCAACGATCTGCCGGAGATCGTCGAATGCCACCGCCTGACCGGCGATATCGACTACATGCTCAAGTGCGTCGTTCGCGACATCGACCACTATGACGAGGTCTACAAGCGCCTCATCGCGCGTGTGCCCGGCCTGGTGGACGTCAGCGCCGCCTTCTCGATGGAGCGCCTCAAGCAGGTGACCAAGTTGGACGTCACCACCGCGCGCTAATTGCCTATAGTCTAATTCTATGGACCAGCATAATTTTATCGATTGGACCGATGGCGCAGGGCAGGTTTAGGCTTCGAGGGGCGCATTCCTAGGCTGCGTCGGAGGAAACCATGTCGATTGAAACCACGTGTCCCGTCACGACCAAGCCCCGCACAAATCGCGACTGGTGGCCCGGGCAACTCAATCTTGAGGTGCTCAGCAAGCGCTCCGCCCAGTCGGATCCGATGGGCGAATCGTTTGATTACGCCAAGGAATTCCAAAGCCTCGACCTGGACGCGGTGATCGCCGACCTGAAGGCGCTGATGACGGACTCGCAAGCCTGGTGGCCGGCCGACTTCGGCCACTACGGCGGCCTCTTCATCCGCATGGCTTGGCACAGCGCCGGCACTTACCGCATCAGCGACGGCCGCGGCGGCGCGGGCGCTGGCCAGCAGCGTTTCGCGCCGCTCAACAGCTGGCCGGACAACGCCAATCTCGACAAGGCGCGCCGGCTGTTGTGGCCGATCAAGCAAAAGTACGGCGCCAGGATCTCCTGGGGCGACCTGATGATCTTGTCCGGAAACGTCGCTCTCGAGTCCATGGGCTTCAAGACCTTCGGCTTCGCCGGGGGCCGCGCCGACGTCTGGGAGCCGGAGGAGCTCTACTGGGGTCCGGAAGGAACCTGGCTGGGTGACGAGCGCTACAGTGGGGAACGACAGCTGGCCGATCCGCTCGGCGCGGTGCAGATGGGCCTCATCTACGTCAATCCGGAGGGCCCGAACGGCAATCCGGACCCGGTCGCGGCGGCGAAGGACATTCGCGAAACCTTCTTCCGCATGGCCATGGACGATGAGGAGACCGTCGCCCTCATCGCCGGCGGACACACCTTCGGCAAGACTCACGGGGCCGGCGATCCGTCGCTGATCGGTCCGGAACCCGAGGGCGCCGCGATCGAAGATCAGGGTCTCGGCTGGAAGAGCCGGCACGGAACCGGCGTCGGCGCGGACGCCATCACCGGGGGGCCGGAAGTGACTTGGTCGCAGACGCCGACGAAGTGGAGCAACCACTTCTTCGACAATCTCTTCAAATACGAGTGGGAACTCGCCAAGAGTCCGGCCGGCGCCCAGCAGTGGCGGGCCAAGGACGCCGGGCGGACAATCCCGGACGCTCACGAGCCGTCGAAGACCCATGTTCCGACCATGCTCACGACGGACCTCGCGCTGCGCTTCGACCCGGCCTACGCAAGAATCTCCCGCCGCTTCCTGGAGCATCCGGATCAATTCGCCGACGCCTTCGCCAGGGCGTGGTTCAAGCTCACCCACCGCGACATGGGCCCGATCGCCCGCTATCTCGGTCCGCTGGTCCCCAAGGAGCAGCTGATCTGGCAGGATCCGATCCCGGCCGTGGACCATCCGCTGATCGGGGCTGCGGAGATCGACGATCTCAAAAATCGGATCGCAAAATCCGGGTTATCGGTTTCCGACCTCGTGTCCACCGCCTGGGCCTCCGCCTCGACGTTCCGCGGCTCCGACAAGCGCGGCGGCGCAAATGGCGCGCGGATCCGCCTGGCGCCGCAGAAGGACTGGGAGGTCAACGCGCCGGCGAGGCTGGCCGAGATCGTGGCGGCGTTGGAAGCGATCCAGAGTGACTTCAACGCATCCCGGTCCGACGGCAAAAAAGTGTCGCTCGCCGACCTGATCGTCCTCGCGGGTTGCGCTGCGGTCGAGACGGCCGCCAAGGCCGCCGGTCACACCGTCGAGGTCCGGTTCACCCCGGGACGAATGGACGCCTCGCAGGAACAAACCGACGCCCATTCCTTTGCCCCGCTCGAGCCCCGCTCGGACGGCTTCCGCAACTATCTGAGCGGCAAGACCCAATTCATGCGGCCTGAAGAAGCGCTGGTCGACAAGGCGCAATTGCTGACCCTGACCGCGCCGGAGATGACGGTGCTGGTCGGCGGTCTGAGGGTCCTCGGCGCCAACGCCGACGGCACAAAGCATGGCGTTCTCACCGACCGGCCCGAGGTTTTGAGCAACGACTTTTTCGTCAACCTCCTCGACATGGCGACCGAGTGGCGGCCGACGGACGACGGCGCCTACGAAGGCCGCGACCGCAAGACGGGCGCGCCCAGGTGGACGGCCACCCGCGTCGATCTGATCTTCGGGTCGCATGCTCAGCTTCGGGCTCTGGCGGAAGTTTATGCCAGCGCGGATGCGAAGGAGAAGTTCGTCGAGGATTTCGCCGCGGCCTGGGCCAAGGTGATGGACCTCGACCGCTTCGCGTTCGCCTGAGGGCGCCGTCCAGCTTGCCCACGGTGCGGCCGTCTGGCTAGGGTTCGGAGGCGGGGCGAAATATGTTGCCCCGATTAGCAAGGAGCCATCGGGCGTGTTGACGAAGGACGACGTCAGCGCGATCCCGGACTTCTCGACCCTGCCGCCGGCGCTCATCGAGCGGCTGGCCGAGAGGTCGGCGGACCTTCGCCTCTCGGCCGGCGAGTTCGCCGTCGCCGAGGGCGGAGAGCGGGCGCTCTTCGCCGTGCTCTCCGGTTGCCTGGAGGTGGTCAAGCTCTTCGATGGCGTCGAGCGCAGGCTCGGCCTGCGCAAGCCCGGGACTCTGTTCGGCGAGGTGCCGCTGGCGCTGGCCTCGCCGTTCCCGGGCGGATACCGCGCGACCGAGTCTTCGCGGGTCATGCAGATCGACCTCGACGAATACTACCGGCTGTGCGCCGCCTCCAAGGATTTCGCCGAGAAGATCGGCGCCCTCGCCCGCGAACGCCTGGGCGGCCTGCAGAGCATCAGCGCCGAGCAACCCAAGCATCGGGCCACCCTCTTCGGCCGCGCAGAAGACTGCGCCGGGCTCATCCATTTCCTCACTCGAAATCAAATCTCCTTCGAGCAGCTGAGCCCTGACACGCCGGATCTCGGGAGCAACTGGCCGGAGGCTCTTGCGATCGACGGCAAGGTGGCCGTGCGCCTCGCCGATGGTGCGGTGCTGATCGCGCCGACCCCGCGCGAGTTGGCCGACCGGCTCGGCCTGCAGACCAGGCCCCGGCTCGACGAATATGATGTCGCCATCATCGGCGCCGGACCGGCGGGGCTGGCGGCGGCGGTCTATGGGGCATCCGAGGGGCTTCGGACGATCGTCATCGAGCGCGAGGCGCCGGGCGGCCAGGCCGGAACCTCGTCGCGCATCGAGAACTATCTCGGCTTTCCCAATGGCGTCTCGGGCGACGAACTCGCCAGTCGGGCGCTGCAGCAGGCGCGGCGACTGGGCGCCGAGATCCTCGTCACCCGCAAGGTCGCCGGCGTCGATCCGGCCGCGCATGAGGTGACGCTCGATGGCGGCGATGTGATCAAGGCCCGCGCCCTGGTGCTGACCACAGGCGTCTCCTGGCGGCGTCTCGAGATCGAGGGGGCCGACCGGCTGATCGGCCAGGGCGTCTTCTATGGCGCGGCGCGAAGTGAGGCCAGCGCCGCCAGCGGACTCGATATCTGCCTGGTCGGCGCCGGCAATTCGGCCGGGCAGGCGGCCCTCCACCTGGCCGCACACGCGCGCCAGGTGACGCTGATGTGCCGCTCCGACGCCCTGGAAAAAGGCATGTCCCACTACCTGATCGAGCAGATCAGGGAACGCTCGAATATTGAGGTGCGTATGCCCGCCGCGTTGGCGGCCGTCCATGGCGCGACGCACCTGACCGCCATTGATATCCGCGACCTTGCGACCGGCGAGGTGAGCCGACGCGACTGCGGCGGCCTCTACATCTTTATCGGCGCCGACGCGGAGACTCACTGGATGCCGCCCGAGATCGCCCGCGACCCGAGTGGCTATGTTCTGACTGGCGACGAGGCCAAGCGTTCGGGCCGTTGGCCACTGGAGCGCGACCCCTACTTGCTGGAGACCAGCGTTCCGGGTGTCTTCGCCAGCGGCGATGTGCGCGCCAGCCCGGTGAAGCGCGTGGCCGCGGCGGTCGGCGAGGGCAGCATGGCCATCGCCTTCGTCCACCGCCATCTGGCGTCTGGCGGATAAGGGACCGAGTGAAAGAGCCGATGAACAAAGAAACCCAGGATAAGCCCAAGACGGTCCCCGAGCAGCTCGACGCGCTGTTCGCGCCCTGGAACCGATCTGACGCGCCGGGTCTGGCCGTAGGCGTCGCCAGGGATGGCCACATTCTCTATCGACGAGGATTCGGCCTGGCGAACCTGGAGAGCCGCACGGCGATGGCGCCCTCAACGCGCCTGCGCATCGGTTCGACCAGCAAGCATTTCACGGCCCTGCTCGCCCTGCTGCTGCAGGAGGAAGGCAAGCTCGATCTCGACGCGCCAATACGGACCTACGTTCCCGAACTCACCGGGCCTGGCGGCGAGCCGAGCGCTCGGCTTCTGCTGCAGCACCGCGGCGGCTCGCGCTGCTATCTCGATCTCGGCTTCCTGATGCGCGGCATGACCATCGCCCCGGTTGGCGAATCTCTGAAGGCCCAGTCTCGGCAGGAGGGGCGCAACTTCGCGCCAGGCGAGTCGATGATCTACAACAACGGCGGCTATCACCTGGTTTCGATCGCCATCGAGCGGGTCGGCGGCGCGCCGTTCGAGGATCAACTCAAGACGCGGCTCTTCGAGCCGGTGGGTATGATCGACACGATTTCGCTGCCATCGGACTACATCATCCTGCCGGGTATGGCGGCGATGCATCTGCCCGCGCCTGGCGGCGGCTGGCGCCGCGGTCTGTTTCCAAGCGAGGAAGTCCGCGGCGAGGGGGCGATCGTCTCCACCATCGACGACATGCTGCGCTGGATGGCGCATCTGCGCGCGCGCGATCTGTTCGGTCAGGCCGATTCCTGGCGCCAGCTCACCGGACGGCCGGCCTATGCGGACGGGCGCCAGGGCGCCTACGCCCTGGGCCTGATGGTCGATACCTACCGCGGCCGCCCGACCCTGCATCACGCCGGCGGGGTGATCGGCGGGACGGCGCAGATGCTGACCTTTCCCGGCGACGGCCTCGACGTGATCATCCTCGCAAACGGCGCGCCCGGCGCCAACGCCGTCCGCCTGGCCGAGCAGGTCGCCGACATCGCTATCGCCGATCGGCTGGAGCCTGAACCAACGCGGCCGCAAAGCGAGGCCTTTTCCGTCCTGATCGGCCGCTGGTGGTCGCCGGAGGCCGGGGTCACCTACGACTTCCTGGACGAGAAGGGAGAGCTGAAAGGCGCGCTCAACGGCGCGCCCATGGGCGGAAACCTCAGCCTGAGGGACGGCCAGCTGGTGACGCCGCCGGGCGGGATCGGCGAGATCGCCATCGACCCCGCGCGCGCCAAGGACGGAGAGATCGCCGTGAGCTTCGGCGGCCGCAGTTTCGCATGCCGCAAGGTGACCAAGGCGGAAAAGCCCGAGCCGGCCTTCGCCGCCGCCATCGAGGGTCGTTATGCGAGCGCCGACGCCGCCGGTACGGCGGTGATCGGCCTCGACGGCGAGAAACTGAGGGTCCGGTTCTCCGATGCGTACGGCTGCGTCGACATCACCCTCAACCAACTCGGCGAGGGCCTGGCCGGGACGGGCCTGGCGGGCGGGATCTCGCCGCATTTCGCGACCCTCGCCTTCGCCATCGCCGGCGACAAGGCGACCGGCTTCACCCTGAACTCGGCCCGCACACGTAACCTCGCCTTCGAGCGCGCCTGAAATCGATGCGGATCTTCGTCGCCGGCCTCGCCACCGAGACCAACACCTTCGCCCCGTTTCCGACCGGCCGGTCCGGCTTCGCAATCGCCCGCAAGGGCTCGCGCGACGGCGGGGCGCTCGGCGGCCCGATCGGGGTGTTCCGCAACCTCGCCCTGCGCGATGGTCATGAACTCCGCGAAAGCATCTCCGCCTTCGCTCAGCCCTCGGGCCGCACGGTGCGCGCGCTCTATGAGGAGATGCGCGACGAGATCCTGGCCGATCTCGCCGACGCCGCCCCGGTCGACGTGGTGCTCCTGATGCTGCATGGCGCCATGGCCGCCGAGGGCCTGGACGATTGCGAGGGCGACGTACTCTCCCGCGTGCGGGCCGCGGCGCCTGAGGCGGTGATCGGCGCCGAGCTCGACCCGCACTGTCATCTCACCGCTGCGATGGTCGAGACGGCCGACCTCATCCTGATCGCCCGCGAATATCCGCACATCGACTTCGATGTTCGCGCGGCGGACCTCTATCGGCTGGCGCTCGCCACCGCCCGGGGCGAAATCCGGCCCATCGCCGCCCTCATCGACACCCGCATGCTCGGCTTCTACCCGACCTTCGATCCGCCGATGAAGGACGTGGTCGCCGGCTTGCGGGCCATGAGCGGACAGGGTGGCGTGATCACCGCCGAACTCGCCCATGGTTTTCCCTGGGGCGACGTGGCGGACATAGGGACCCGGGTGCTGGTCTATGCCGACGGGGACGGAGCGCTGGCCGCGCGCGAGGCCGAGCGCGTCGCCGGCGAGCTTTACGAGCAGCGGCGGGCGCTGTCGCTGAGGCTGCCGACCATCGACCTCTCGCTGGAGCGGGCGCGGGGTCTCAACGGACGCACCGTGCTCGGAGACTTCGCCGACAATCCCGGCGGCGGCGCGCCAGGCGATTCCACCTTCTTTCTGCGCTCGCTGATCGAACGGGGCATGGACGACGCGGTGATCGGCGCCTTCTGGGACCCGCAGATGGCCCAGGTATGTGTCGACGCCGGAATCGGCGCGGTCGTGCCGTTGCGCATCGGCGGCAAGTGCGGTCCGACGTCCGGCGAGCCGGTTGATCTGACGGTGGAAGTGATGGGAATCGCCGAGCGCCACAGCCAGGGCGTGTTCGGCCAGCGCCAGCCGATGGGCCGCTCGGCCTGGGTGCGGGCAGGCGGTATCGACATCGTGCTTTGCTCGCAGCGAACCCAGGTGTTCGAGCCCGACGCCTTCACCGGCCTTGGCGTGCCGCTGGAGAACCGGCGGCTGATCATCGTCAAGTCGTCCAACCACTACCGCGCCGGCTTCGACGGGATCGCGGACCAGCTCTGGCATGTCGCGTCGCCCGGCGCGATCTCGCTGGATTTCTCGACCGTGCCGTACACCCAGATGACCGGACCCATGTTCCCGCTGGTCGAGGACCCCTGGGCTGAGAACGGGCGTCCCCGGGCGCGGGTGTTCGAGGCGCGTTAGGGTCGACAGGATCGGGCGCTGGCCCAAATCTTTTACCGGGCGATACTGGCGCCCTTGTTGGATCCGCGAGGTCCCTATGCCGGACCAGAATGACGCGCTCAGGCGCTACCGCCGCAACCTTCAGGGCGAAGTCGATGGCGAGGCGCTCTATCGGGCGTTGGCCGCCTCCGAGCCCGATCCGCACCTATCGGACGTCTATCGAAAGCTGTCTGCCGTTGAAGCGGCTCACAAGCAGTTCTGGCAGCGCAAGCTCGCCGCCGGCGAGCGCATCCCTCCGCCCTCCGTCCGGGCGCGCACCCTTGGCTGGCTTTCGCGGCGGTTCGGCGCCGGCTTCGTCTTGCCCGTCGTCGCGGCGGCGGAAGCCAGGGACAGCGCCGCCTATGACGAACAACCTGAGGCGGCGGCCGCCGGACTTCCAGCTGACGAGCGCTCGCATCGGCGCGTTGTGCAGGCCGTCGAAGCGGCCTCGGGCGGCCTCTCGGGTTCGGCGATCGCCGGGTTGGAGGGCCGGCATCGCGCTGTGGCCGGCAACGCCCTGCGCGCGGCGGTGCTGGGCGCCAACGACGGCCTCGTCTCGAACCTCAGCCTGGTGATGGGCATGGCCGGCGCTCTGGGCGGCGGCCGGGCGGTTCTGCTCGCCGGCCTCGCCGGCCTCGTCGCCGGGTCCTGCTCCATGGCCATGGGCGAATGGCTCTCGGTGAACAGCGCCCGCGAACTGGCCGACCGCCAGATCGCCACCGAGGCCGACGAGCTGGCCGAGGCGCCTGAAGAGGAACGCGAAGAGCTGGTGCTGATCTATCAGGCCAAGGGCCTGCCTGAGGCGATGGCGAAGCAGCTGGCGGACGACCTGCTTTCCAAAAAGGACACCGCTCTCGATACCCTGGCGCGGGAGGAGCTGGGGATCGATCCGGCGGAGCGCGGCGGCTCCCCCTGGCAAGCGGCGTCCGCCTCCTTTTTCCTGTTCGCCCTGGGCGCGGTGTTCCCCGTGGCGCCATTCTTCTTCCTGCAAGGAGCCCCGGCGGTGATCGCCGCCCTGGCTCTATCCGGCGTCGCCATGGCCGGCATCGGCGCGGCCACGTCGCTCTTCACCGGCCGGGGCGTCGCCTTCTCCGCCGGCCGCCAGCTGGCGATCGGCTATCTCGCCGCCGCGGTCACCTTTGGCGTTGGGCGGCTGGTCGGCGTGGCGGTCGGCTGAGCGTTGCAGCGGCGTCCTGGCCGCGCGCGGCGGCCTGGGCGTTGGTCTCGGTTACCAGCCGCAGCAGCAAACGCGTGCGGATGAGCGCGATCAGGTCGTTGACGTGCTCGATGCCGGCCTGTGCGAGGCGCGCCGCGTCCTCAAGTGTCCCCGAGCCTGTGAGGCGGCCGTAGAATCGGTCGATCTCGCGCCGGGCGAGCGGCTCCAGCACCTCGACATAGAGGGCGGCGTCCTCGGCGAAGAAGCCGGCCTCCGGCGTGTAGCCCGACTCTTTGACCCGGCCCCACGCCTTGGCGATGGCGAGATCCAGCGGTTCCAGCGTGCTCCCCTTCACGGCGATCACGCCGTCGCGGGCCAGCACCTCGAGTTCCGCCGGTTCCAGGCCTGACTGAGCCGCCGCCTCGTCAAGCGGCGTACCGCCGTCGGCGACTTCGACCCCGAGCCGGGTCGCGAGCATAACGTCCAGCCCCGGCAGGGCGGCGATCTCGCCGGAGGTCGGTCGCTCGAGCACGGTCTTGATGAAGGCGAGCGGCAGGTAACGCTCGGCCTGGAGCCTCCTGATCACCGCCAGCCGGCGGACGTGATCCTCGGAATAGTCGGCGACGTTGGGCTTGGGCCTGGCCGGTTCGGGCAGCAGGCCGAGGCCGATGTAATAGCGGATGGTCTCGCGCCCGACGCCGCTGCGCCGTTCCAGGTCCCGCATTTTCACGAGTCGGACCTAGCCTCGCCCGATCCAGCGTCAGCGAAGCCGCTATGCGGTCTCGAGCGCGGTGGCGCGGTCGACCACGCTCTCGACATAGGTGCGGCGGGCGTCGAAATCCTTGGCGATGGTGTCGTCGGCCTCCTGCAAGGCCTGAACGTCCGTCTGGGCGTAGCCGATGATCTCCATCTCCTCATAGCCCTTGCGGATGATCGGGCCCCACAGGCCGATGTCCCTCACAATCGGCACGATCCGCGAGAACAGCGCCGTGCGGAACTGCTGCATGAGGCCGCTGTCGTACATGTGCTCGGCGCACCTGGCCGGATCGAGCCCAAGGGTTTTCCACACCTCGACCGAGTCGAAGCGATCGCGCATCAGGTAGCAGGCTTCGAGCAGGAACTGCTCGCGCTCGTCGCGCTCCTTCTGCGTCAGGGTGGGATAGTAGTCACGCAGCGCGAGCCGCCCGAAGGCGACGTGCCGGCTCTCGTCCTGCATGACATAGGCGTTGACCGCCGCCGCCAGCGGATTTTGGGCGTTGTCGCGGATCTGCTGGAAGGCGGCCAGCGCCAAGCCCTCGATCACCACCTGCATGCCGAGATAGGTCATGTCCCACCGCCTGTCGCGCAGCACCTGATCGATCAGCTCCTGGAGCGGCGGGGTCATCGGATAGGCGACACCGAACTTCTCCAGCAGCCGCTTGTAGCTCTCCACGTGGCGCGCCTCGTCGATCACCTGGGTCGAGGCATAGAACTTGGAATCGATGTCCGGCACCTGGGTGACGATCTTGGCGGCGCAGATCAACGCGCCCTGCTCGCCCTGCATGAACTGGCTGATCTGCCAGCCCTGGAAGTGGCGGCGGACCTTGGCCTTTTCCTTGGCCGACATTTTCTCATACTCGGCCATGCCGCTGATCGGCAGCATCTGCTCGGGAAGCTGCTCCGGGTTCTCCTCGTCGAGCTCCTGCGACCAGTCGATCCGGCTCTCGGCGTTCCACTGCATCTCCACGCCCTTGCGGTAAAGACCCATCATGGCCGCGCGGCCTTCGTCGTAGTCCCAGTTGAAGGTGACGTCGAAATCCTGGGGAACGCTCCAGTTCGAGCCCTCGGGCGCCGGGGACGGATAGCGGTCGGCGAGCTTGGTCATGGCCGGAAAATCTCCCAGAAGGCCCGGTATAGAATGCGGAGTTCTACTACGTATAATGCACGAAATAGGACAATGCTGCAAGTCGTCTAGGGCGTTGAATCTGGCGATCATCCCAAGCGGCCGCTTGATTTAACACCTTACCAATGGGTAATATGTTACCCACAGGTGAGGCATCGAGGAAACCGGCCATGCCGCACGTCATGCGCGCGATCGAACTCAAGGCGCCGCCGGCGGCGGTCTGGCGCTGGCTGGCGAGCGAACAGGCGCTGCGAGCGTGGCTGAGCCCCAGCCTGACGATCGACCTTCAAGTCGGCGGCGCCTACCGCTTCCAGGGTCCGGACGGCGAGACCTGGATCAGCGGCGTGGTGCTGGAGCTTTTCCCCGAGGCGGCCCTGATCCTGTCATGGATGGAGGAAGGATCGGACTGGGTTCACCCAGCCAGGCTTCTGATCACCTTGACGCCCGTCGCAGGCGGAACGCGTGTAGAGCTCGGCCATGACGGCTTCGCCGGCATCGGCAAGGCCGGCTGGCGGAACACCTGGGAGGCCTACGAGCGCGGCGCCGGTCGTCACAAGGTGCTGGAGACGCTGGCGAGCCTTGTCACTGAAGACGCCTGACGAGTTGTGCGAGACGCCCAAGACGAACTTTTCAAGGCCCTGGCCGACCCCACCCGGCGGCGGGTCCTCGATCTGCTGGCTGCGCACGGGGATTTGACCGTCAGCGAACTCGCCACGGAGTTCCCGAATCTGGTTGCGTCGGGGATTTCCAAGCACCTGATGGGCCTGCGCGCCGCCGGCCTTGTCCGCTCGACCCGCGACGGCCGGCGGCAGATCTATCGTCTGGAGCCGGAAGCCTTCGCTTCGGCCCTGGCGCCCTGGCTGGCAAAGTACGAACCCTATTGGAGCGCTGCGCTCGACCGCCTGCGCGTTCTGGCGGATGGGGGCGAACCAGGGCAAAACGACTGAACAAGCCGGCGTGGTTGGCGAATTGGGCGGTGCGTCCGGCGCACCCAGCGGCGTAGATTATTAGGCTGATGAAGAATTTTGGAGGTTCAACCGCCGATGTTCGCCGCCTCGTCGCCAAGGATCGAAGCGCGATTTTGGGTGGCGCTCTGCTTCGCCAGCATTTGCGGCATAAACCTCGGCGATCTTCTCCCCGACGCCTTCCATCTCGCCGCCGCGCCAGCCCTGGCGATTCTCATCGGCGTCTTCGCGGCGCTCGCCCTCACCCAAGCGCTGATCGGGCGGAGGGCCGAAGTCCTTTTCTGGCTGGCGCTTCTGATGGTCAGAGCGGCGGCGACCGTGCTGGCGGATTTCTCGATCAGTGAAGCGCATCTCGGCTTTCCGGCTGTGTCGGCGGCGCTCGCCATCCTGTTCCTGGCGGGTGTGGCGGCGAGTCGGGGTTTCGCCGGCGCCGAGGGACTCGTCTTTCCGGGCGCCAGTCCGCTTTCCTGGCTCACCTTGGCGATCGCCGCCACCCTCGGGACGGTGACGGCAGACTGGGCCGGCCACGCCATGGGATCGCCGAAGATCGGCGTTCCGGTGGCCGCTATGGGCGAGAGCCTGCTGGTCGGCGCTGCCCTCGTGGCGAGGCTGCGCGCCGGGCGCCCAACCTGGTCCTACTGGCTCGCGACCCTCGCCATCTTCACCTGGGGAACGAGCGTAGGCGACATCGTCAAGTTCCTCTTGTCGATGCCAGTTTGCCTCGGCGGCAGCTTCGTCCTGCTCGGACTTACCATCCTCGCCTGGCGTCCGGGAGGGAATCCCAGTGCGCCACGGCCTGGCGGCCGAGAGCGTGATTGATCGGATGACCGCCGCCTTGGCCGTCTTGGCCGCCATTGCTCGCGAGGCGGCCGTCCCCAAAGAGACTCGCCATGATCACGGTTCGCGATCTCAGTCCGGAGGCCGTCGCCGCCATGGCGATCGTCGACCTCGCCACGGTGACCGAGGAGCCGGCGAGCGAAATCGAAATGTTCGAATTTCACGGCTGCCAGTGCGGAGTCGCCGCCTTCAAGGGCCGCCCGCCGTGGGAGCTCCACACCGGCGACGATGAACTGCTGCACATCCTGGCCGGTTCGACGCGGCTGACGGTTCGCCAGCCCGAAGGCGAGATCGTCCGCGAACTCCATGCCGGAGACATCGCGGTCGTGCCGCGGGGCTGCTGGCATTTCAACGATGCCACCGACGGCGTCACGATGCTCTATATGACGCCCATCGAGGGCAACCGGCACAGTTTCGGCGACCCGCCGCCGGCGTAGGCCAGCTAGGTGAGCTGTTCAACGGCGCTCGCCTTGGCGGCGGGATAGTCGGCCTTGCCGTTGGCCGCGCGCAGGGCGCGATCGGCGATGACGATTCGTTTGGGCGTCTTGTAGCCAGCCAGGGTCTGGCGCACGTGGGCGCGCAGGCCAGCCTCGTCGAGCGTCGCGCCATCCACAAGCGTCACCACGCCGGTGACCGACTGGCCCCACTTCTCGTCCGGCAGGCCGACGACCAGGGCGTCCTCGATGTCGGGATGGGTCTTCAGCGCCTCCTCGACCTCCTCGGGAAAGACCTTCTCGCCGGCGGTGTTGATGCAGGCGTTGCCGCGCCCGAGCAGCGTCAGCGAACCGTCGGCTTCGACCACGCACCAGTCGCCGGGAATGGAGTAGCGAACGCCGTCGATCGTCCGGAAGGTGCGCGCGGTCTTCTCCTCGTCCTTGTAGTAGCCGACCGGATTGGGACCGCGGATCGCCACCAGGCCGGGCGTGCCGGAGCCGGCGGCGACCTCGATGTCGTTCTCGTCGAACACCTTGCAGCGCTCGCCGAGGATGAACTTGGCGGTCTGGACCTCGACGCCCTTCATCATGATCGAGGAACCCATGCCCAGCGCCTCCGAGGAGGAAAAGCCGTCGGAGAGCATGGCCGCCGGCATGTGCTCGAGTAGCCCTCGCTTGACCTCCAGGCTCCACATCACGCCCGAGGAGACGATCGAAGCGACCGAGGATACATCGTACTTCCCGGGGTTGGCGTTGAGCGCATTGAGGAACGGCCGGGCGAAGCTGTCGCCGACGATGGCGATCTGCTGCGGCCTGTGAGCGTCGACGGCGACAAGCAGCTCCTCCGGATCGAAGCGGGCGCCCTCGAGCGTCACCACCGAGCCGCCGGTCAACATGGCGCCCATGGCGGTCAGCAGGCCTGTGCCATGCATCAGCGGCGGCGCGGGCAGGGTGCGCATTCCGGGGCCGGCCGCGGCGTGATGGGCGGCAAGCGCCTCGAGCGTCTCCTGCACCGGCAGGCCCATGCGCCGCTGGGTCTGCAGGGTGAGTTCGCGCAGGTCGTCGTGGGTCCAGATCACGCCCTTGGGCATGCCGGTGGTGCCACCGGTATAGATGAAGAACTGGTCCTCGCCCGAGCGCTCTATGGCCAGCGGTCCGCCGTTGCCCTCCGCAGCGAGGGCCTCGAACGACTCTGCGAACGGGGCCACGTCCTGGCCGACCTCGACCCAGGTCTTCACCTTGGGAAGCCGCGGGCGGATCTCGGCCACAGCGTCACGAAATTCGGAGGCGTAGACCACCGTCTGGGCGTCGGAATTGTCGAAGATGTACCAGACCTCTTCGGGCGTGTAGCGATAGTTGACGTTGACGTGGGTGAGCCTGGCCTTGAACGCCGCCGCCAGGGCCATCAGGTACTCTGGCCGGTTGCGCATATAGATGGCGAGCTTGTCGCCGGGCTGCGCGCCGCGGGCGATCACGGCCCTGGCGAGATTGTTGGTTGTGCGCCGCGCCTCGCCCCAGGAGACCGTCCGCTCTCCGTGGATGAACGCCGCCTGCTCCGGCGGCAGCACCGCTTCCAGCGTCTCGAGAATATCGCCGTAGTTCCAAGCCACGCGTCGGCCTCCCGATTCTTCAGATTTTCGACGTATGCTTGCCCGATTTGACATCGCGGAAAGGAATATCCCGGTCGACCTCGGGCTCCTTGGGCAGGCCCAGCACTCGCTCGCCGATAATGTTGCGCTGGATCTGGTCGGTGCCCCCGCCGATGGAGGTGAAATAAGCGTTGAGAGTCAGGAAATTGGCGTCTTCGGCGCGCGGGTGGTCTGGGCCTTCGAGCAGGCTTTCCGCGCCGAGGATGGCGGTGCGCAGCCTCGCCTCGGCATGCAGGATGCGGCTCATGGCCAGCTTGCCGAGGCTCATCACTGGCGAGGAGGCGCCCTGGGCGAGTTCTGCCTTGGCCCTGGCGGTGTTGAGGGCATTGAGGCGGCGCCAGGCGATCGCCTGAGCGAGGTCCTGCCGGATCAGTGGATCGCCGAGCACGCCGGCCTCACGGGCCAGTGCGATCAAAGGTTCCTCGGTCTTCGATTCCGGCGCTCCGGAGCGTGCGCCGCGCGCCCCCTCGCCCATCACCGAGCGTTCGTAGGCAAGGGCGGTCTGCAGGACACCCCAGCCCTCGCCTTCCCCCTTCAGCAGGTTCTCGGCGGGCACGATGGCGTCGGTTAAGAACACTTCGTTGAAATGGCGCTCGTCAGTGATCTGGCGCAGCGGGCGGACCTCCACGCCCGGCTGCTTCATCGGCAGGAAGAAGAAGCTGATCCCTTTGTGCTTGGGCGCATTCCAGTCGGTGCGGGCGATCAGCATGCCGTAGTCGGCGGTGGCCGCCCCAGAAGTCCACACCTTCGATCCATTGACCACGAAATGATCGCCGGTCCGCTCGGCCCGGGTGCGCACGCCGGCCAGGTCCGAGCCGGCGCCCGGCTCCGAATAGAGGAGGCACATGCCCACCTCATGGCAGAGCAGCGGCAGGATCAGCTCTTCCTTGAGCGCCTGCGTGCCGTGGGCGAGCAGGGTGTTGGCCCACAGGTTGGCGCGGTCCTGACCGGCGCCGGGCGCGCCGACGGCGGCGAATTCCCGCTCGACGATTCGGGCCTCTCCGTCGGAAAGGCCGCGTCCAAACCAGGCCTGTGGCCAGCGTGGAACGGCCCACCGGGCCTGCGCCACCTGACGCAGCCAGGCTCTTAGTTCCGGCGTCGAGGTCCAGCCGACCGCCGCCTGGGCAGGTCTCGGCAGGCCCTTCCAATGCTGGGCGAGCCAGGCGCGAACCTCGTCGCGCAAAGATTGGTCTGGCGCCGCCAGGGTCATCTCAGGCTCCCAGCGCCTCGAGGAACCGCTCGCGGTGGGCGTCCGGCGTCCCGAACAGCTGGGCGTCGGCGCGGGCGCGCCGCAGGTAGAGGTGGGCAGGATGTTCCCAGGTGAAGGCGATGCCGCCATGCATCTGGATGGCGTCGGCGGTGGTCCTCACGAAGGCGTCGGCGCAGGCGAAAGCCGCCAGGCTCACGGCGGCGTCGGCGTCGCTCGCGCCTTCGGCCAGGCGCGTGGCGGCGCGGCGGGCTGCCGAGACCGCGCTCTCGCACTCCAGCAGCAGATCGGCGGCCATATGCTTGATGGCCTGGAATGAGCCGATGGCGCGGCCGAACTGAAAGCGATCCTTGGCGTAGTCGACCGTCGTTTCGAGGCAGCGGCGCGCGCCGCCGGCTTGCTCCCCCGCCAGCGCCACCAGCGCTAGATCCATTGCCGCCCGCGCCGCCGGCCAGGCCTCGCCGTCAAGGCGTCGGCCGGGCGTTCGCTCGAAGGCGATGCGAGCGAGGCGCAGGGTATGATCGAAGGTCGGCAGGGCCGTGACCGTGACGCCGGCGGCTTTCGCCTCGACCTCGAAAACCGTCAGACCGTCGCCCGTCCGCGCGATAGCCAGCAGCACGTCGGCGTTCTGGCCGTGCAGCACATAACTGGCGGAGCCGCTGAGCCGATCGCCCTCGGCCGTGACGGAGACGGCGTCCTCGGTCCAGGTTCCGGCCTCGCCGGTGAGAGCGACCGTGGCGATGGACGTGCCGGCGGCGATGCCGGGAAGCAGCCGGGCCTGGGCGTCCTGATCCCCCAGAGCGCGGAGCAGTTCGGCGGCGAGAACGCCAGACGCCAGGAGAGGCGAGCAGAGGAGCGCCGCACCGGCCGCCTCCATCACCGCCTCCAGCTCCATGGGGCCGGCGCCGACCCCGCCCCAAGCCTCGTCGATGGTCAGGCCGACGACGCCCATCTCGGCCAGCCGCCGCCACAGGTCCGGATCGTAGCCGCGCTCGGTCTCCATGGACCGGCGGACATCGGCTTCGGCGCCGTGGTCGGCGAGAAGTCGGGTCACCGCATCGGTGAGCGCAACCCTTTCCTCCGCCGACAGACTGGCCAAACGCGGCTCCCTTCGTTTCCCGGACGACTAGACTCCTGCCGCCGCGGAAGTCCAACGCCGCGCCGCGCGACGAAATGGGCGCCAGGGATGATGACGTCGAACGACCGGCGCCGATCGCCCGATTCACAGGCGATCTCGTGGCCTTCGCAGCCGGCTCAGCGGTGTTTGGCAGTCTGTGCAAAGCCACCTGGCCGAGGATAAACGTCGCAACACCGCCTGCATCGGCGACGCCCAGCCGATGCACGCGCCAGGAGCGGAACAATGCGGGACGATACGGACTTCGCCGGCAAGGCCGTCCTGGTGGTCGGCGGTTCGAGCGGCATCGGCAACGGCATCGCCCAGGCGTTCAAGGACCGCGGCGCCCAGGTCGCCGTCTGGGGCACCCGGCCGGTGGCGGCGGACTACCGGTTCGAGGAGGGCTCGGACCTGTCCGGCCTGGCCTATGCCCAGGTCGACGTCGGCGATCCGGAGGCGGTCGAGGCGGCGGCCGCGCCGTTCAACGCCCTGGATGTGCTGGTGCTCTGCCAGGGGTGGGTGGTCTACCGTCGGGGCGAGTTCGAACGCCCTGGCTGGGATCGGGTGATGGCGGTCAATCTCGACAGCCTGATGGGCTGCGCCCGGAAATTCCACGACCAGCTGGCTGCGGCCAAAGGCTCGCTGATCATCGTCAGTTCGGTCTCGGGCCTGGGGGCCAACATTGGGAATCCGGCCTACGCCGCCTCAAAGGCCGGGGCGATCAGCCTCACCAAGACGCTGGGCCAGGCCTGGGCGGCGGACGGGATCCGGGTCAACGGCCTGGCCCCCGGCCTCGTCGACACCAAGCTCACCAAGGTCACCACCGAGAACCCGAAGCGCCGGGAAGGGGCCATCGCCCGCATCCCCGCCGGGCGCATGGGCGAGCCCGCGGACATGGCCGGGGCGGCGATCTTTCTCGCCTCGCCTCTGGCCGCCTATGTGGCCGGACACACCCTTGTGGTCGACGGCGGATTGTCCCTCTGAAGGGCGCTGGGCCGCCTCGACGCCAAGGTTTTCTCGGAACTGATCGGGCGATGGAACGCTGATTCTACGTGAGCTGATCGACGTTCGCTCCGCAACCCAGCGCAACCGAAGGATTATGTGAGGTCGCAATGACCAGCCGTGTCGAATCTGACAAACCAGCTGTCCAACAAGCCATCACCGTTGACCCGAATGATCCGGCGCGGGCGCGGGGCGTGACCTCCATACGCGGACTCTTCACCGTGGCTGTTTCCCTCGTCGGCCTCGCCTTTGTTGTCTGGATCATGTTCGCGCATCCCAAATATTCGAGCCTGTTCGGCCCGGCTCCCGGAACCAGGGTGGTGGCGTCCGCCGTCCATGTTCCACCGCCTCGTCCGATCCCGGGCTGAACCTTCAGAGGTCGAAACTCAGGCCGGGACGATCCGGCAAAGAAAGGTCTCGATGTTGCGTGACAGCGTGCGGACCGACGACTCGTTTTCCAGCACCAGGCGAACGCAGACGCCGTCGAGGAACGCCGAGAGCACGTCCGGAAGGATGTCGGCGGTCGCCTGATCGAGGCGACCGTCGCTCACCAGCGGCGCGAGCTTGCCCGCCATGAAGGCGGCGGCGTCGGCGTTCCACTGTGTCAGTTTGCCGATGGCGCCCTTCGAAGGCGGCGGCCGAAGCAGCAGGCGGTACTGCGCCCGATGGGCGTTGAAATCGGCCAGCACGGCGGCGAACAGGCGCTTGATCACCGGGTCACCGGGATGGGTTGCCGCCCAGGCCTCCTCCAGCCGTTCGACATAGCCATTGACGCAGAAGTCCAGGACCGCCTCATAGAGCGCCTCCTTGGACGGGAAGTACCAGTAGAAGCTGCCCCGGCTCACCCGCGAGCGGCGGATCAGGTCGTCGTAGGTGGCGTTCTCGAAGCCCTGCTCCGAAAAGCAGTCGAGGCTTTCCTTCAGGATATGAGTCACCCGCTCGCCGCGGCGGGGCGCGCCTTTGGCGGTGCTCCTTGTCTTCCCGGACCCCTCGGCCGTCGCCATCGAATCAGTAACCGGATTGCCTAAACCGACTGTTCAGTCTAGTTGAAAGTCTGGGCCTGGCAAGAGGGGCGAACATGGCGGCTTTGGAGCATCTGACACGCGCAACGATGAAGCCGCTGCTTGAGCCCTACGGGCTCTGTGAAGCCGTGCGGAAGGGTCGCACCCTCTATATCGCCGGCCAGACCGGGATCGCCGATGACCATCAGATCGTCGCCGGCGGCCTCAAAGCCCAGGCGGTCCAGGCCTTCCTCAATCTCAAGGCGGTCGTCGAGTTCGCCGGCGGCACGGCGGCCGATCTCGTCAGCCTCACCTGGTATCTGGTGGAAGGGCGCGATGGACGCTCGTTCATGGAGGATGCCATCGAGGTCATGGCGGCCAAGGAACAAGTGATGCCGGGCGTGCGGCCGGCGACGACCGCTGTCCGCGTGGCGGCTCTTCTGACGCCCGAGCTGCGCATCGAGATCCAGGGGGTGGCCGAACTATGAGCGCGCACGAAGCCGACGTGATCGTCGTCGGCGCCGGCTTCGCCGGTCTCAAGGCGGCTCAGGATCTGGTCGACGCCGGCCGATCGGTGGTGGTTTTGGAGGCCAGGGACAGGGTCGGCGGTCGCGCCAAACCGGCGACCGTCGCCGGCGATGTCGGCGATCTCGGCTGCCAGTGGGTCGGCGCGGGCCACATGGCCCTGCTCGAGGAAGCCGACCGTTTCGGGGTCCAGACCTACCAGCAGTACGACGACGGCAAGACGGTCCTGCAGATGTTCGGCAAGCTGGCGACGTTTTCCGGCGCGACGCCGAAGATGCCGTTTGTCGCCCTGATCGAACTCGCGATCCTCCAGGCCTACTGGAAACGCGACATGAAATCGGTGCCTCCGGCCGCGCCCTGGACGGCGCCCAAGGCCGCCGAATGGGACTCCCAGACCCTGGACAGCTGGATCGTGGCCAACCTCCGCACCAAGGCGGCCCGCGAGTTCGCCCGCCTCGTGCCGCGCGGCGCCTGGGCGGCCGAGGCGCGACAAGTCTCCTACCTCTGGTTCCTCGACGCCCTGCGCAGCGCCGGCGGCCTGGAATACCTGATGACCGTCCGCGGCGGGGCGTTGGACATGAAGTTCGCCGGCGGCGTGTGGCAGGTGACGGAAAAAATGGCCGAGGCGCTGGGCGACCGCGTGGTGCTCTCGGCGCCGGTGGGGAAGATCGTTCAGGACGAGGCCGGCGTTCGCGCCTTCTCGGCGAAGGGCGAGTTCGCCGCCCGCCATCTGATCGTCGCGGCGCCGCCTGGGCCGATCGCCCGCATCGACTTCGAGCCGCACCTGCCGGCGGCGCGCGACGGCCTGCATCAGCGCATGCCCATGGGCGCGATCATCAAGGTCATCGTCGCCTATCGCGAGCCGTTCTGGCGGCGTCTCGGCTATTCAGGCCAGGTGGCGACCGACGACGATGCCCTGGGCCTGGTCTATGACGATGTCGTCGAAGGAAGCACGCCGCGGCTCCTCTGCTTCTTCGAAGGCCGCCACGCCCTGGAGATGAGCGCCGCTTCGAAGGCGGTGCGCCGCGAGAAGGCCATCGCCTCGCTCGTCCGCTTTTTCGGGCCCGAGGCGGCCGATCCCATCGCCTATGAGGACAACGACTGGCTGACCGAGCCCTACACCCACGGCTATGTCGGCCACATGGGCCCGGGCGTCATGACCCGCTTCGGCCATGCCCTGCGCGAGCCGTGCGGGCGTATCCATTGGGCGGGGACGGAAACCGCTGTCGAGTGGGCCGGCTACATGGAAGGCGCCCTGCGCTCCGGCGCCCGGGCGGCGGCCGAGGTCGCGCTGCGGCACAACGCTTAGAACGTCTGACGCCACGTCAGGATTTACAGACGCGTGCGTACGGCCGAGACCCTTGAAGAAACGAGGGGAGACAAGAGGCATGACCGATATCCTCGATCTGGGCGGGCGAGTCGCTCTCGTCACCGGCGCCGGCCAGGGTGTCGGGCGGCAGATCGCCCTGCATCTCGGCGGCGCCACGGGCAGCGGCGGCGTGGTCGTCAACGACTATGTGCTGGAGCGGGCCGAGGCCGTGGCCGAGGAGATCCGCGTCGCCGGCGGCAGAGCCATCGCCCTCCAGGCCGACGTCTCCAGCCATGAATCGGTGAAGGCCATGGTCGAGAAGGCCAGGGCCGAGTTCGGCCCAATCGGCATCCTGGTCAACAATGCCGGCAACGCCGGCGCCAATCCCTCGCCCGAACTGGGCAAACCCTTCTGGCAGACCGGTCCGGAGGTCTGGCAGAGCTTCATCGGCGTTAATTTCTACGGCGTCATCAACTGCACCGCCGCGGTGATCCCGCACATGCTCGAGCGCCAGGCGCCCGGGCGGATCGTCACCATCATCTCCGACGCCAGCCGCTGGGGCGACGCCGGGCTAGAAATCTACGCCGGGGCCAAGGCCGGCGCCGCCGGCTTCATGCGCTCGGTGGCCCGCTCGCTCGGCCGCAACGGGATCACCGCCAATTCGGTGGCCATCGCCCTGACGGCGACCCCGGCGGTGGAACGGACCCTGACCGGCGATCAGGAGCGCCTCAAGCGAACCCTGGAGAAGTACATCATCCGCCGCCCCGGCCAGCCGCAGGACATCGCCAACATGGTGCTGTTTCTGGCCTCCGACGCCTCCAGCTGGATCACCGGCCAGGTCTATCCCGTGAACGGTGGCTTCACCTTGGCCCTCTGAGGTCCCATCTGAGGGCCGCGGGGCGGCTCGAGGACGGAGGACAATCGATGATTCGCAAGGCCAAGGCCCACTGGCGCGGGACAGGGCGCGACGGCGAAGGAAACCTCTCCACGGACTCCGGGATCCTCTCGGCGACGCCCTATTCCTATCGCACGCGCTTCGAGAGCGAGCCGGGGACCAACCCGGAGGAGCTGGTCGCCGCGGCCCACGCCGGCTGTTTCACCATGGCGCTGGCCTTCCAGCTGCAGGCCGCCGGCTTCACGCCGGACGCGCTCGAGACCGAAGCGGCCGTGAGCCTCGATCAGGAGGGGCAGGGGTTCAAGATCAGCCGCTCGGCCCTGACCCTCAAGGCCACGATCCCGGGCATCTCGGAAGACAAGTTCCTCGAGCTGGCCCACGGCGCCGAGAAGAACTGCCCGGTCTCCAAGGTGCTCAACGCCGAGATCACTCTGGATGCGACCCTCGTCTGAACCGGTCGACCCTCCTGGCGAATTCCTTCCGGCGGGTTCAGGATGACGCCATGACCGGCATGCAGTGGCTGAGCGACCACGCCCTGCCGATGGGCGTCGGCCTGACGGTGTTCGTCGCCGTCATGGCGCGCCGCGGCCTCGACCGCCGCAACGAGCGGCTGGACGCCGAGAACCGTCTGGCGGAGGAGGCCTGGACGAAGGCGCCTCAGGAGGGTTTCGACGCCGCCTGGCGCGGGGTCGATCTCGAAGACTGACCACGGCGCCTGGGGACTCGGACTCCATTCCGGCGGCTGCGTCATGGACCTGCGGGCCCTGAACCGACACAGGCCTGCAATTCTGGGCCGGCGCGGGCCGGCCCATTCCAGGTTGTCTAACGGCTCAGTGCGGCGGGGCGACTGTTGCAGTGTTGGTCGTTGCGCCCGCCGAACCATTCATGCCAGCGCCCGGAACATTGGCGGCGGCGTTAGCGCCTTCGGCCGAAGCTGCGCCTCTTGTCTTCGCCTTTGCCTTTGCCTTGGTGTCGTGGCGCGTGCAGGGGATTCGGGTCGCGGCGTTGTCACCGCAGGTATCGGTGTTGACGTTCTGATTGTTGAACCCGTTCACGCCCATGGGTCCGCTAGGCGGCGCCGGGACGGGAGCCGTGCCGATGCCGCCCCCGGGTCCGCCTCCCATCGGCCCGGCTTGGGCCACGCCGATCGCCAGAACTGCGGCGCCCAGAACCGTTGTGATCAATTGAACCTTCCGCATGTCGTTACTCCAATCCGCCGAACGCGGCTCAGACCGCCCCTCCAATCAGGCGGAACGCGCGAGGGTTGGGAACCTTTCCACGCCAAACAAAATATTGCTGCGATCGAGCCTCAGGCGCCCGGGAGCGCGCCCAGCCGTCGCCCGATGGCCAGCCGCGGCGTGTCTTCGGGCCACGGGCCGGGGGTTGGATAGCCGCCCTGCAGGGGCCAGACGATGGGCGTCGCCGCCCCGTCGATCGGCGCGCCCACTGCAATCCGGTCGCGATCCACCGAAGGATGCGGCGCCCCGCTCGCGCGGGTGCAGCCGTCCTTGAAGTAGATGGCGGTGTAGACGGCGCGCATGCGCTGCGAACGATTGAGTTTGGCCAGGTGCGCCGTGCGGCCGTGGTGAAAGATCACATCCCCAGGCGCGCAGGGGACGAACACCGGCGCCGCGGATTGCCGCTCCATCAAGGTCGCGCCGGAGCCGGGCTTACGCCAGATGTCGATGAACTCGATCTCGCCCAGGTGCGATCCCGGGACATAGCCCATCCAGCCGATATCCTCGTCGATCTCGGTCAGCGGGATCCAGGCGGTGATCGTATCGTCTTCGGCGATCGGCCAATAGGCGTGGTCCTGGTGGGCGTCGGTCTCGCGTCCGCCGGGCTCCTTGTAGAGCGCCTGGTCGTGCCACAGCCGCACTTGTTCGGCGGCCAGCAGGGCGCCGACGGCCTCGCCCAGGACGGGGCGAAACATCAGCGGCCGGACGCCGGGAGAGTCCTCCCACAGATACATGCACTGGATGAACGACTGCTCGTAGAGGCTCTTCTCGGCCAGGGGGCGCGTATCCAGCGCCTTGCGCCGGGCCACGCCCTCGTCGACCGGCGCGGCAAGCGCGGCCATATCGGCCGCCGGCAACAGGCCGCGGATATGGACAAAGCCGTCCCGCCGATAGGCGTCGATGAGATCGGGCGAGAGACTCATGCGCCACCCTCCATGATCTTGAACTGCCGCACCGGATCGGTCTGGGTCAGCACCCGGCCATCGGGCAGGCGGGTCATGGCGCCCTCCGGCGCATACTGCAGGATGTAGGCCTTGCGCACCGTTCCGGCCTTGAGGTTCGGCCCGGTCCGATGTGGCGCGAGGGAGGAGAAGACGACGATATCGCCGGCTCTGGCCGGCGCGGCCACTGCTCTCGGGGCCGACCTCAGGCAGAAAAGGCCGGTCGGACTCACCTCATGCGCCAGCGTCCCCAGGCGGTGGAGGCCAGGCGCGATCCACGGGCAACCGTTATCCGCGTCCACGTCCACCAGAGGGATCCACAGGGTGAGGTACTGCTGCGGCTCGATGAAGGTGTAGCCATTGTCCTGGTGCCACGGGAATTCCTGGAGCTTCTCCGTCTTCTTGTAGACCGACTGATCCCAGTAGAGGCGCACGTCCGGGCCGATCAGGTCATGGCAGAGATCCCGGATCACCGGGTGGCGGGCGAAATGGGCCAGGACGGCCGATCGCCCGACGATGTGGGCGGTGAAGGTGATGGCGCCGGTGGTGCTGAGCACATGCCGCCCGCCCTTCTTGTCACGCACGAAGTCGTCGGTCAGCTTTTCCAGCGGGTCGATGGCGGCCGTCACGGCCGTGATTTCCGCCGCGGTGAAGGCGCCTTCGAAGACGAAAAAGCCGTCTTGGTCGAAGGCTTCGACCTCATCGGGCGTGGCGCGTCTGAGACCCGTTCTCGGCCGGTCCCGCCAATGGAAGTCGTTGTTCAGCCGGTGCAGGCGCGCGCCGTCGGGCAGGTCCGGTGTGGAGGCTGTCAGCGGCTGCCCCTGGAGATCCATGGGGGGCGATCGGCACCCGGCTATTTCAACCCTAGGTCGGCCATGAAGGCGCCGAAAAGCTCCACCCAGTGATCCGACGGAAAGCCCTGCTTCATCATCCCGAACCCGTGCGCGCCGCGGCGGAAGACGTGGATTTCCGCGGGCCGGTCGGCATTGGACCAATCGAAGTAGGCGCCCTCGATGATGCGGAAGAGCAGGTGGTCATCCAGGGCCAGACAAGTGAAGAACGGCGGCGCGTCCGCCGGGATCGGGCGGCCGGCGACATCGCCGCCATAGATCGGCGCGATGAACGAAAGCCCCGGCTCCGCGAGCGCCACGTCGACGCACAGGAAGGCGCCGGCGGAAAAGCCGACCATGCCCACCTTGGCCGGATCGACGCCGAACTCGGCGGCCCGCGGCTTGACCAGACGCAGCGCCTGGATCCCATCCTCCACCTGGATCTGGCGGCCAAAACGGGTGGTCTCGTCCTTGAGGATATCGGCGATATGGCGGGGGGCTTGGGATGCGGGCCGCGGTGTCATCAGCGCGGCGCTCATCGCCAGCGACTCGGCTTCATACTGTTCCTTGTCCGGCGCGGTGGGCGCCAGGCGGTGCTTGAGCAGAAAGGCGGTGTAGCCACGATCGGTCAGCCAATTGACCAGATCCGTTCCCTCATGCTCCCACATCAGGACCCGCCAGCCGCCGCCCGGGACGACGATGACGCCCACGCCGTTGGCGACGGCCGGCCGATAGACGGTGATCGTCGGCCTGGAGACATTGCGCAGGCGCCCGAGCGTCATGCCGTTGGGCATCGTAGCCTTCTCGGAAATCTCTTCGAGGTCTGGTCCCTGGGTCGGCGGACCGTCCGGCCACAGGTCGATCACCTCGAGGGCGGGCTTTGCTGCGTCGTCCATACCTGGCTTCTCCCTGTCGTGCGGACCGGCCGGGTCACTTTGGCGCAAAGCGGGGTGAGATCAAGGCGTCCTGCGTGACCGGGGTGGCCAAGGCCGGGCCAACCAGCTTCCAGGTCACCTACAAGACCTACACCCCGACCCGAAACATCGATGTGCTGCTCGCTCTCGCCCCGGGACAGGACTAGAGACCCGCCGAGATTCGGCGGAAGCTGGACGGCGTGAACCAGATCACGTTCACTCGGGTTTAAAGGGATGTATTCCGCGGAGCAGACGACATGGACCTGTTCAGGCTCTTGACCCCCGTGGCGCTCGGCGCGGCCCTCGCCGGGTCCGTCGCCAGCGCCGCCTCGGCCGATCCCTGCTTCCTGCAGCGGAACATCAACGGCTTTTCCGCGCCCAATGACCGCACGGTCTATGTGCGGGTCGGCGTCAAGGACATCTGGCGGCTGGAGACGATGAACACCTGCACCGGCCTCACCTTCCGCAACGCCTTCGCTCTGCAGGGCTCGCCCACCAGCGGATGGATCTGTCATCCGCTCGACGCCACCATCCGTTTCAGCGAGCCGGGAATGCGCATGACCTGCCCGGTGTCGTCGATCCATAGGTTGACGCCGGAAGAGGCCGCGGCCCTGCCCAAGAAGGACCGGCCTTAAAGCCCGTTCCGCTGCACGGCCGAGACCCTACCGCCCGTCGATGAAGCCGATCATCGCCGCGTCGAACTGCGCCGGATCCTGCAGCATGGCGAAGTGGCTGACGTCCTTGAGGATGATCAGCCTCGCCCCTGGAATGGACCTCGCCAGATATTCGGTGTGCTCGCGCTTGATGGCCTCGTCATGGTCGCCGTCGGCGATGGCCGTGGGCGTGTGGATCCTGGCCAGATCCGCCGCCGTGTAGTGCGGCTCGGTGTCCCACATCTTCTCGATGGCGGCGGTGAAGTCGGCGTAGCCCTTCGGCGTTGGCGACAGGCGGGCGTAGCTCGAGGCCGCCTCGCGAATGAAGCGGGCGAAGGTCGGGTTGGTCTCGGTGTCGGACTTGACGCCGCTGGGGTCCATGTTGGCGGCGAAGGCGAACACGCGGGTCAGGCGCTCAGGGTCCTTCAGGGCCATGACCAGGCTGATGATCGCTCCGTCGCTCCAGCCGACCACGGCCGCGCGCTTCACCTTCTGGGCGTCCATCACCGCGACCACGTCCGAGGCCATCAGCTCATAGGTATAGGGCCGCGAATCCCGGCTGCTGCGGCCATGGCCGCGGCTGTCGATCAGGATCACCCGATGATGGTCGGCGATGAGCGGGCGAACCTGGTTTCCCCAGTAGATCTGGCTGGCGAGGCCGCCGTGAAGCAGGATCACCGGCGATCCGGCGCCATAGGTCGAGTAATAGATTTGGGCGCCGTCGTGGGCGACCCAGCCGCGCGAGGCTGCCGGCGGCAGGGGCCTGGGCGCCGGCAGGGTCAGCCACTTGGCGACCGGCTCGGCTCGGGCGGCGCCGGCGGCGAGCAGGATCGCCGCCACCAACAGAGGCCTCACTGGGCGCAAACGTGGCTCAGGCCGGTTCCGGCGCAGGCGCGGCCCGTAGCAAGGTTTTTGAAAAGCTTGGCTTTTGGATCGTACGTCCAGCGGTTCCCGTCCTCATCCCTGCCCGTCATCGAGCGGTCCACATGGACATCGGCATGCCAGGTCTTGTGGCGCTCGGTGTTCACGCCGTCGATGAACCCGCCGGTCTGGCGGCTGACCTTATAGGTGATCTTTTCGTGCGTCCCCGGATCATAGGTGACCACCGGCGCCGAACTCGCCGCTGCGCGGTCGATCTGGCTCGGATCGAATGTGCCCTGGGCGGCCACGGGGGTTGCGAGCAGGATCAGGATGAGGATGTGCTTCATGAGCCGCAGACGTGCCGCAGGTTGGCCTTGGCGCAGGTCCGGCCGGTGGCGAGGTTGGTGCAGGTCTTGCTGCGATGGTCGTAGGTCCAGACGTCGCCGTCGGCGTCCTTGCCGCTCATCGAGCCGTCGGGTTTGATGTCGGCGTGCCACGTCTTCCAGGTGTCGGTGTTGGTCCCCAGGATGAAGCCGCCGGTGCAGGCGCTGATGTTGTACATGATCCGCTCGTGGGTCGCGGCGTCGTAGTGGGTGGACGGGTATTTGGTCGCCCGAAGATCGCCCCGCAGGCAGCCCAGATCGATGTGGTTGGCTTCCTGGGGCGTGGCGAGATTGGCGTTGACACCGGGCGCTGCGAGCGACGCCATGGGCGCCCACGACAGAGCCGAAAGAACGAGAGCGAACCGTCTCATCGCCGCACGCCTTTTTTCAGTGTGCGATCATGCGCCTGCGTCTTACCGAGTTCAATCAGACTAACGCCAACGGAACGCTTGATTGTGGTTAATTCAACTTCATATACAACAGGTTGTAGGGAACAAAGGCTGAATCTACGGAGATCACTGATTCGGTCATGATTCGTTTCGCTCCTGTTCGCAGACGTTAACCATGCCTCTTAACGGTCACGCTTCCGGCGACCTGACGGCCATCCTCGGACCGACCAACACCGGCAAGACCCACCTCGCCGTCGAGCGCATGCTGGGCCACGCCAGCGGCATGATCGGCCTGCCGCTGCGGCTCCTGGCGCGGGAGATCTACGACCGCGTGGCGGCCGTCCGCGGCGCGCGCAGCGTGGCGCTGATCACCGGCGAGGAAAAGATCACCCCGCCCCGGCCGGCCTATTTCGTGGCCACCGTCGAAGCCATGCCGCTCGGCGCGCCCGTGGAGTTCGTCGCCGTCGACGAGATCCAGCTCGCCGCCGATCCCGAGCGCGGCCATGTCTTCACCGATCGCCTGCTCAACGCCCGCGGCCGCAGCGAGACCATGCTTCTGGGCGCGGCGACCATGGCGCCCCTGGTCCGGCGCCTGCTGCCCGGCGCGCGGATCGTCTCCCGTGAGCGGTTCTCGGCCCTGGCCTGGGCCGGCGGGCGCAAGGTCAGCCGCCTGCCGCGCCGCAGCGCCGTGGTCGCCTTCTCGGCCGAGGAAGTCTACGCCATCGCCGAACTGATCCGCCGACAGCGCGGTGGCGCGGCCGTGGTCATGGGCTCGCTCTCGCCACGCACGCGCAACGCCCAGGTGGCCCTCTTCCAGTCCGGTGAGGTGGACTTCCTGGTCGCCACCGACGCCATCGGCATGGGCCTGAACATGGATGTGGACCATGTGGCCTTCGCCGGCCTGGCCAAGTTCGACGGCAAGCGCCGCCGCCCGCTGCACGCCCACGAGGTCGGCCAGATCGCCGGCCGCGCCGGCCGGTTTCTCGCCAACGGCACGTTCGGGGTCACCGCCGGCTGCGAACTGATGGATCCCGAACTCGTCGAGGCCGTGGAAAACCATCGCTTCGATCCGGTCGAGGCGGCGCTGTGGCGCAACAGCGTTCTCGACTTTGCCAACCTTCCGGCGCTGCTGGCGTCCTTGGCCGCGCCGCCCAGGCGCATGGGCCTGAAGGCATCCGAGGAGGCGCTCGACGAGCGCGTCCTGCGCCAGCTGGCCGCCGACGAGGATGTGGCAAAAAGGGCTTCCGGCCGGTTGGCCCTGGCGAGGCTGTGGGACGCCTGCCAAACGCCGGATTTCCGCAAGACGACCCTCGAGGACCATCTCCGCCTGACGCGCGACCTTTTCCTTCACCTGACCGGAGCAGCCGAGCGGGTCCCCGAGGACTGGATGGCGGAAGGCCTTGCTCGCATCGATCGCCTGGACGGCGAGATCGAAGCCCTGTCGACGCGCCTGGCGGGCGTGCGCACCCTGGCCTATGTCGCCCACCGACCCGACTGGCTGGCCGATCCCGCCCACTGGCGCGAGCGCACCCGCGCCCTCGAGGATCGCCTCTCCGACACCCTGCACGAAAAGCTGATGGCCCGCTTCGTCGATCAGCGGACGAGCGCCCTCATCCGTGGCCTGGGCGCCCGCCGCGAACTGCTGGCCGGCGTGGGCGCCGACGGCCTTGTCACGGTCGAGGGTTTCGCGGTCGGACGGCTCTCCGGCCTGGCCTTCAACCCGGCGCGGGGCGCCAGCGTCCTCGAACAGAAGGCCCTGCGCCGCGCCGCCGAACGGGTCGTCGGGCCTGAGATCAATCGCCGGCTCGGCGGCCTGGCGGCGGAGAGGGACGACGCCTTCGCGATCGGCGCCGGCGGCCTGGTGCTGTGGCGCGGCCAGGCGGCCGGAGTGGTGACACTGGCCGATCCGTTCGGTCCCATTGTCCGGCTGTTGACGGAATTGGGCGCCGCGCCGGCCAGGGAGCGGGCGGCGCGCAGACTGGAAGCCTTCGCCACGGCCGAGACCCGTCGGCGCTGGGCGCCGCTGTGGCGGCTGTCCCAGGCGGTGCGCGAGGGTGGCGTGCAAGGTCTCGCCCGCGGTGTCGCCTGGCGCCTGGTCGAAGCCGGCGGGACCCTGGCCCGGCGGGAGGTCGAGACCGAGGTGGCGGCGCTGAGCCGGGCTGAGCGGCGGCAGCTGAGGCGTCTGGGCGTGCGCATCGGCGCCTTCGCCCTGTTCGTGCCCAGTCTTCTCACCGCGGACGCCGCTATCCTCGCCGCGATGCTGGTTCCGGGCGACCCCAGGGCCGAGGCGCTGCAAGGCCGGGTTCGCCTAGCGGGCATCGCGGCGCCGGCGGTGGAGCTCGAGGCGCTGGCCGAGGCCCTGCGCGCGGCGCCCTCGCGGCGTGGCGGCCGGCTGGTGAGCCGCAGCGCGCTTGCCGCCGTCGGCATCGAAGCCGCTCGAGCCGAGACGCTGCTGCGGGCGCTGGGCTTTGCCGCCGTCGGACGGGGCGAGGCCGACGGTTCGCGCCTGTGGCGCCGGCGTCGCGAAGCGCCGGTCAAGGCGGCGCAGCCGCATTCGCCGTTCGCGATCCTCGCCGGCCTGGAGGCGGCCCCGCCCCGAAGGCGCCGCCGGCGCGCACAGCGTGCCTGAGGCCGAAGCGGCGCGGATCGACGCCTGGCTGTGGCGGGCGCGATTCTTCCGCAGCCGCTCCCAGGCCAGCGCCAAGGCGGCGAAGGGACATATCCGCCTGCGCCGGGCGGGCGAGGAGAGCCGCATCGACAAAGCCTCGCGCACGATCCGGGTCGGTGATGAGCTGACCTTCGTCATCGGCGTTCGGGTTATCGCCGTGCGCGTCGCCGCGCTTGGCGAGCGGCGCGGTCCGCCCGCCGAGGCCCGGGGCCTCTATGATCCGTTGGAGGCGGCCCACGGGCCGCCGGTCGCGGTTGACAAGATGCGCGGCGCCCCCAAATAAGCGCCGCGCGCGCTGCTCACCCCTCTGCCGAGTTCTGGATGACCTATATCGTCATAGACGCCTGTATCCGCTGCAAATACATGGACTGCGTCGAGGTCTGCCCCGTCGACTGTTTCTACGAGGGCGAGAACTTCCTGGTCATCAGCCCGGACGAATGCATCGACTGCGGCGTGTGCGAGCCGGAATGCCCCGTCGACGCCATTAAGCCCGACACCGAGGACGAGCCGGACGGCAAGTGGCTGAAGATCAACACCGAATACGCCAAGATCTGGCCGAACATCACGGTCAAGGGGACGCCGCCCGCCGACGCCGAGGACTTCGAGCGCGAGACCGAGAAGTTCGAGAAGTTTTTCAGCGACAAGCCGGGCGACGGACGCTGAGCGATCGTCCGCTGCGGCGCAGCAACGCTTTAAATCCGCTCGGTTTTGTGCTATTTGGCATCTGAGGCTGCGGCTCGGATGGCCGCCCGTGTATTCAGCGTTCGCGCTCGCGTGGCGAGGAGACACGGTAGCGCGCCTCTCGGAAAATCGATCCTGAGCCAGGTAGCGGGCCCGATCGCCTTTCGGCGCAAAGGAGCCCGTTTTCAACTGACCGATCTTTCGAGCGGCGCATTGAAAGGAACAGTTCAAACGTGACCACGAAGATCGAACTCGACTACAAGATCGGCGATCATGTCGTCTATCCCGCCCACGGCGTGGGCGTGGTGATCGGCGTGGAGACCCAGAGCATCGCCGGATCGCCGCTCGAGGTCTACGTCATCACCTTCGATCATGAAAAGATGACCCTGCGCGTACCGACCAAGAAGGCGCGCACCGCGGGACTGCGGGGCCTGGCGGAGGGCAATGTGGTCACCCAGGCGCTCACCACCCTCAAGGGCCGCGCCCGCATCAAGCGCACCATGTGGAGCCGGCGGGCCCAGGAATACGAAGCCAAGATCAATTCCGGCGACCTGATCTCGATCGCCGAGGTGGTCCGCGACCTGCACCGTTCGGAGAGCCAGCCGGAGCAGTCCTACTCCGAGCGCCAGCTTTACGAGTCGGCCCTCGACCGCATGGCCCGCGAAGTGGCGGCGATCGAGCGCATTGACCGCGACGCGGCCATCAGCCTGCTGCACAAGTCGCTGCAGAAGGCGGCCTGAGCGATCCTCCCCCGTTTGCGGGAGACGCTGTCCGCCGCGAACGCATGTGCGAGAGGCGTCATCTAGGGCGCGGTGAGCGCCGAAGGGCGTGCGAACCTGCGCCCGTGGAACGCCCCCCTCCCGGCCGGAGTTTATCCTCGGGCCGGCCTTTGGCCGGACCCGGGGGGCCGTACTCCCCCCGCTTCGCACGGGGAGATCAGCGCGGCGTCACGCCGCGCGCGCCAGTTCCGTCAGCGCATCCCAGGTCGTCGCCTGCATGCTGGGCCGCGCCTCTATGCGCGCGATCCAGGCCCTCAGATTGGCATGGGGCGCCAAGAGCGCATGGCCCTCCGCGCAGTCCGGAAGGAAGACGAGTTGCGGGGCCAGCAGCAGGTCGGCGAGCGAAAGCGTCTCCCCGGCCATGAATGTCTGATCGCCGAGCAGACGGGCGATCTCATTCACGCTGACGGGCGCCTGCGGCAGCGCCGCCGCGATCCGCGCTTCGTCGGCGGGAATACCGAACTTCGGCGCGATCACCCGGCCGAAGATGATCGCCGCCGAGACCTGCGGGAACAGATACCAGTCGCCAATGCCCATCAGCTGGTTCATTCGCGCCTCGGCGCGCGGTTCGGCCGGCGTCAGCGCGGGCGTGGGGACGAGGCGATCGGCATAGCGCATCACCGCCTGCGTCTCGTAGAGACTGAAGTCGCCGTGCTCCACCGCCGGCATGCGCCCGAAGGGATTGCGCGCCAGATGCGCCGGGCCCTTGGAATCCATCGGCGCCAGCGGCCGGATGCGCCAGGGAAGGCCCTTCTCCTCCAGGGTCGCCATGACGGCGCGCGCGAACGGGCTGCCGGGCACGGTCCAGATGTCGAAGACGTCCATGATCAGGTTCCTTGTGTCTGGGGTTGGCCGGCGAAGGCGGCGAAGTCGTCGATGATGGTTGGCCAGCCGCCGCGCAGCATCTCGGCAATGCGATCGGCGTCGGCGCCGAACCGCTCCAGATCACGATGTTCGAGGCGCACGCGGGCGCCGGAAGCGAGCGGCTCGAAGGTGATCTCCAGTTCGGTCTCGAACTCGGGGTCGTACTTGAACTCGGCGTTGAGCTGCCAGGCGAGCAGAACGCGGTCCGGTGGCGACCAGTCGAGCACGCGTCCCCAACTGGTTTCGGCCCCGGCGGCGTCGCGCTCGAACCAGCGGCCGCCGGCCTTCGGCTCGACGATGATCTCTTCGAAGGGCGTCGCGCCGGCGTGATGCGTGGCCGGCCACCAGCCGCCCATGCGTCCCGTGAACAGCTCGAACGCCCGCGCGGGCGCGCATTTCACGTCCACGGTCTTCACCACTGGCGCGATCGTCATTTCCTGCCTTCTTCGTTTTCGTTTTCGGCGTCGGCGAAGGCCTGGAAAGCGGCCAAAGCAGCGCCGTGCCAGGCGTCCAGCTTGTCGCGAAGGGCGCCAATGCCGCGCGGATCGATGCGGTAGATGCGCCGCGTTCCCTCGGCGCTCTTGGTCACCAGCCCCGCTTCTTCCAGCACCTTGAGGTGCTGGCTCACCGCCGGCCGGGAGACGCCGGAGCCGGCGGCCAATAGGCCGACGGGGCTCGGTCCGGCGGCAACACGCTCGAACAGGGCCCGCCGGGTCGGGTCTCCCAAAGCCTCGAAGGCGTCGCGAGCGCGATGGGCGACAGCGGCCAAGGTCCGGGCCTCTCATCAGTTAGTACATACTTACCGTTAGGCCAGACTTACGGACGTGTCAAGCCGCCGCCGGCGCGACCTCGAGTCTCGCTTGCGGGCCGCGGGCGAGTTCCTCGGTGAGCTTCGCGCGATCGAGTGCGCCCTCCCAGCGAGCGATGACCAGCGTCGCCACGCCATTGCCGATGACGTTGGTCAGGGCCCGCCCCTCGGAGAGGAAGCGGTCGACGCCGAGGATCAGGGCCATGGCCGCCACCGGGATCATGCCTACGGCCGAAAGAGTCAGGGCCAGGGTCACGAAGCCGGCGCCGGCGACGCCGCTGGCCCCTTTGGACGTCAACATGGCCACCGCGAGCAGGCCGAGTTCCTGGGCGAGTGAGAGATGGGTGTTGGTCGCCTGGGCCAGGAACAGGGTCGCCAGGGTCATGTAGATGTTGGTCCCGTCGAGATTGAACGAATAGCCGGCCGGCACCACAAGCCCTACCACGGCCTTGGGCGCGCCGAGGCGCTCGAGCTTGGCCATCAACTGCGGCAGCGCCGCTTCGCTGGACGAGGCGCCCAGGACAATGAACAGCTCCTCGCGGATGTAGACGAGGAAACGCCACAGGGAAAAGCCGACCCAGCGCGCCACAAGTCCGAGGACGATGCCCACGAACAGGATCATGGTCAGGTAGACCGATCCCACCAGGGCGGCGAGCTTCAGCAGGGCCGCCGGACCATAGGCGCCGATGGTGTAGGCCATGGCTCCGAACGCGCCGATCGGCGCGGCGCGGACGACGATCCGGATGATGGCGAACACCACCTCGCCGATCCGCTCGAGGGCGTGGGCGGCGACCTCGCCGGCCGCCTTCAGCCGGGCTATGGCGAAGCCCGTCAGGATGGCCAGCAACAGCACCTGCAGCACCTCGCCCTGGGCGAAGGCCGAGACGAAGGTGTCCGGGATGATGTGCAGCAGATAGTCGACGGCCCCGCCGGTGTGCCGCGCCTGGGTCACGTAGGCGCCCACCGCCCTGGGATCGAGCGAAGCCGGATCGATGTTGAAGCCGGCGCCCGGTTTGACCAACTCGCCAACGAGAAGCCCCACGGCCAGGGCCAGGGTGGAGACCACCTCGAAATAGACGAGCGCCCGAATGCCCACCGAGCCCACCCGCTTCAGATCGCTCATCCGGGCGATGCCGCCCGCCACCGTGCAGAAGATGATCGGCGCGATCAGCATCTTGATCAGCTTGACGAAGGCCTCGCCCAGGGGCTTCAGCGCCACGGCGGCGTGCGGCCAGGCCAGGCCCACCGCGACGCCCAGGACGATGCCCAGGATCACCTGGAAATAGAGCGATTTCAGGAGTCTCATCGGCCTCCGGTATAGCGTTCCCATGCAGTGGCGCCAGCGGCCGCCCGAGGTCGCGACATTGTCGCCGGCGCCGCCAGGCCGTATGAACGCGCCCGTCGTCCCGTTAGCTCAGCAGGATAGAGCATCGGTTTCCTAAACCGGGGGTCAGAGGTTCGAGTCCTCTACGGGACGCCAGGGGTTTACTTATATTACAGTGTGTTATGGGTTTCTGCTGGCGATCGGAGGTCGCTTCGATGGGCACGGACTGGGAACAAAACGCGCGGTTCGCGTCCGAATCGGCCCGAAAGTCCCAGAATAGTCCCGAACCGCGTTCACTCGGTGTTCCGGCACAACAATCCGCTCAGAGGCTCTCGGCGATCGCCCCTCAGTTCGCCGCGGTTGATAGGAGCCTGTCGATACACGCGTGGCGAAAGTCGAGGAAGGCTGGCATGTGCGTCGAAGTTCCGACCGGTGCGGGCCAAGAGAAGGCATCCAGCGACCAAGCTTCCGTGTCATTCGGCCGAAATGAAAGTTGCGGAGGTAGCAAGTTACAAAATTCGCCGTAGAGTTCTATGGTCTTGCGCTGAAACAAACTCCGAAGCAAGCCTCCAAAATCCGTAGGTCGGATGAGGCTCGTAGGTATATACGCGGTGTTCGATAAACTCGTAAACAATCCAAAAAATGCTTTATCCACTGGGTAACCATGCGCGCCGTCAATCTCTAAGAGGGATCTATTTTTGTATACCTTGTGATCGGCCAGATGGGCTAGCTGGTGTCCGTTTGGGCCTGTGTTCTGAAATCTCTTGCCGCGAAACACAAAGCTCCAGATTTCCTTTGGGTAGGAATTACCGTCCAATTCAAGAGCGTCAGACGGTCTCGTTGTTTCCATTCTCCCCTTAAATCTTGCTATCTCAGTACTTCCGGAGTGGCGACGAATACCCGGGAACGCGCACGACGAATGATGCCAAAGGTAGAGTGACGGGTCGATGTCTCGTTCCACAAATGCGGCTGCCCACTTTTCGCGGTGACGCTCGTTGTCCTCGACCACCGCTTGGACAATCTCCGGGTGCAAGAAGCGGACATATGGAACGGCGATCTCGGCCAGGCGGAGCTGCTCGTCATGATTCGGCAGACTCCATTCTGGCCATTCGGAACTCCCAAGACGCAGGATTTTCACCGCCGATGTGGCGCGCCCCAAGTTAAGCGCCTCGCCACGGGGAGCGAATTCCTCGGAGTCGTCTCGTCCGTCCTTTCCCCCGGTCGTACCGCATGCTCCGATGCGGTGGCCCTCCTCTACGAGGCTCCAGAGCCCGCGCTGTTTGTTTTCAATCAGGCCATCCTTCTTCAGAGCCGTTCGCGACCACGCGATCCGATATTCTACCTCGGTCTGACAAGATCGACCGTGCCGTAGGGCGCTGACATCATCGGAGAGCCCCATGTACAACGCGACATCATGGGCGATTTCTTGATTGGTCATGGGGCCGCCGCGAACCTTCAGACACTCAATGATCGGGTCCAAATAGGCGTCGAAAGTTGGAACTCCGACCATATTAGCAATCCCGTGACGCATTCGACGTCAGTGCCTCGGCGAGGCTAGGTTAGGCGGAAAGACTTTGAGCGACAATCGGATACGGTGACGAGGCCCATCCGACGATCAGCCGACTGACCCGGCCAATCGGGCGCAATTCAGGCCGGCTTGGCCGGCTTATGGGGATACCCCGGAAGGCCCCACTCTTCTTTCGGGGATTCCATCATGAGGTCGACGAACAGAGGGACAAGAAATCCGAGTATGAGCGCGCCGTCGCGCACCTGTTCCCGATTGACACGGCCGCGCCAAGTTGCCCCGCCATGGATAAGTTGGTTGCGCAACACATTCAGCCGGAGGAATATCTCCACGAGAACACGCGTAGTATCCTGTTTATCCAGATTGGTTTTTGTATTATTCTTGAGTCTAACGAACTGCCTGTTCCAGTCCTCGCTTTGCGTCCTATTGGATTGCGCACTCCAAAACGGCCCGAAGACATAGTGATTTTCAAGTAAACTGGAAATCTCTCCCGAAAATTTCTGCACAACGGCACCGTATATCTCTCGCTGATTATCAACCATCATCAGACGTCGGAAATATTTCTCAAAGGCTTCGCTTTCGCTCGGGCGGCGTTGGACATATTCAATAGGTTCATCCGCATACGCCGCGTTGAACGCAATCCAGTGGAAAATGAAACTTGCATCCGGGTCGTCGGTTTCCTGTTCGGCCCGTCCTAACCAACTCAGGGCTCGGTGCACGCGCAATGAAAGGTCTTGTGAAAGCATATTCGCCGCCTGAAGTTCATGCTGTCTCGTCTTGAGAGTCGCGAAGGTTCGATCAGTCAAAAACGACTTTCCCTCTGACGGAGATTTCAGATTTCGTCGCGGCACTAGTCTGCCTTGTATCGTGGCGAGTAGTCAGGGTCCACGGCCTGTCCAGCGCCTCCTGACCACAGATTCTTTGCGCGGGATATTGGGCGTGCATTGGCAGGAATCCGGAAGGAAAATGGCGGCCAGATAAAGCGGATTCCCGCCTCGCTCCCTTTGGTCGTAACCTCTTGTCTGCACATTGATTTTCGCGACCTCTCGCCGGCGCTGCAAAAGGGGCGGCTGTCGCTTGGGGTGGTTTCCTGTTTGTTTTCAAGGCTCCGAGCGCCGTTGCCGTGAGGTGCGGACCTGCCGATCTGCGCTGGCGCACGTCTTTCCACGCCAGGGCGAGATGACTGGATTATCGCTATTGCGGCTAGGTCTCGACGGTTGATCGTCGCCTCATGGCGCACGACGACGATCACTTCCGCGTCCGTCCCGGCCGGGTTCGCGACAGCGGGCCACGCTGCGCGGGCGTCCGACCGCCGAGCTTCGTGGGCGAGGTCCATCGCGCCATCCGCCGGGCGGGCGGCAACCCGCATCGATTGGCCGGGAAGGGGAAGAGGACAGGTCGCTTCAACGCGCGCGGCCGGGGCGCCTCAGTGGCGGCGAAGCTAAAGGGACGGAGCGCCTGGAGCCGGGACGAGAAGGGTGTCCGCACCCGCGCGCGGCGGGTGATGGTCAAGGCCCGGGTGGTGAGGCTCAACCCGCAGCGCGGGGCCGCGCCCGCAGCCGTCAGACCTAGCCCCCTTGCGACGGGCGCCAGCCTCGGCGCCACATGGGGGCTCATCATGGCAAGGAGCGGCAGGCCCCTCGTCTTCGCCCGCGCTACCGATCGGGTGAGGAAGCCCTCGGCGTCGGCGTCGGGGCTCAGGATCAGCATATTGAAGTCGGCCAGAGGCTCGTTGGTCAGACCCAAGACGCTGTATTGCGTCATGTGCAACTCGAACCCAGGCGCGGCATTCATCTAGGCGACGAGCGCGCGCACGCAGAGCCGGATCAGTTCTTCCGCCTCATCCATGGGTCTTGCCTCTCGCTCGGTCCTCGGTCGAGCTTGGCTAAGCTAGACCATTTCGTGAAATGAATGTGCCGCAGCCGCACCCGCAGCGCAAAGTCACTACGGCGCCTCGCCGCGCAACTCCGCCTTCCCAAGATTCGCCGGCCGGATTGGCGCTGCGTCAGCGAACCCTGTGTCGAGGTCACATTCGTTTGTCCGGGCGGGGTCTTTGAGCGGACGTCGGACCGGGCGAGTATTCTTCGTTAGACTGCTGGAAACGTGCAGCCGTGGATTCCGCGATGAACAGCGATGTTGCGATCCACGCCTTCAAGTTGTTGTCGCAGCCCGCCACCGCGCAGGAGGGACTGCGGATATTGGAGGCGGAAGCCGATCGGCTCCCCGACAGCGCCAAGGCGCTCTTCGACCTGGCCAGCGCCAACGACATGCTTGATCGCGAGGCTGAGGCCAATGTCCTCTATCAGCGGGTCAGGACGATCGGGCTGGAGTCGTTGCCGCCGGACGATCAGCCCCGATGGTACGTCCAGGCCGGAAGCACCCTTCGGCTTCTCGGTCGCTTCGATCAGTCCCGCGCAGTTCTAAGCGAGGGGATCGGCCGATTTCCGGACTATAGCGCCCTTCACGCCTATAAGGCCTTGACGGACATCGCCGACGGGCAGCCGCTTACGGCTGCCGTGAACCTGTTGGATGCACTGTTGGGCTTCGATGAGTCCTCGCTTCAGTACTACGGACGGGCGCTCCGCGCGTACAGGGAAGAGATCACGGGCGCCCGTTGAGCCTGGCTTTCTGCGGGGTGGGACACGTCGACCTGTCCTGCGTCGGTCCTTTGGTGGACAAAGCCCTGATGGCTGCTGTCGGGCAAATACCTGGGGGCAGTTCGCGAACCTAAGGCGACTTTGACAGTCGAGCGCCCTCGCGGGTTAATATAGAACAATGTCGGGACCGCTCTCGGAAGAGTTCGAAGACCGCGTGACCACCTTCCTCGGATGGAGGCCTTCAGCGTGGTTCGAGGTCCATGGCGGCTACACACCCGCAGCCCGATTCCTCGTCCGCGATGGCCCCAAAAGCGCGTTTCTGAAGGTAGGGACGACGCCAGTCACAGTCGCACACATGCATCGCGAAATCGCCGCCTACGCCGCCGTGAGCGGTTCGTTTCGGCCCAATTTGTACGGCGCATGCGAGGACCCGGAGCTACCGTTCTTACTCATAGAGGACCTGAGCGAGGCTATCTGGCCGCCGCCGTGGTCCGACGAGCTGATCGGAGCCGTTCTTCATGCCGCGGCCGAACTTCATTCAAGGCGAGCCACCCTTCGGCCGTACGCGGAAGTTCATGGTTCGAGCGAACCCGGCTGGAGAACCGTGGAGCGCGACCCAGCCCCATTCCTGTCCTTGAACTTGGCGGCAGAATCGTGGCTGGCGCGGGCGCTCCCTACTCTCCTGGCGGCCGAGGCGGCGTGTTCGACAGAAGGCGAGGCTGCCACGCATTTCGACCTCAGGAGCGACAACATCTGCTTCAGCCGCGGGCGGGCGATCTTCATCGACTGGGGAGAGGCCTGCCTCTCCAATGCGAAATTCGACCTCGGGTTTTGGCTCCCGAGCCTCGCCTTCGAGGGCGGTCCTCGCCCTCAGACCATACTTCCAAACGAGCCAGAAATCGCAGCAAAGGTCTCGGGCTTCTTCGCGGCCCACGCGGGCCTACCTGCCGTGCCAGGCGCTCCCTTTGTCCGACGCGTACAACGCGAACAACTGACCACGAGCCTGCCGTGGGCCTGCGCCGCTCTTCGGCTGGGGAGCCCCCTTTCGTAAGGTCCGCTGCCCCCTACCCAGTCATTCCGAACGTCAGGTTCCAGACAATACGCCGATCAGGCGTCGAGTCCGGCAATCGATGCGTCAGCGGACGCAAGGGGGGGCGATCCGCCTTGTCCGCCGTCGGTCGTTTCGCGGACATCGCCGCCAGCGTCCGCCCGGGAAGGGACCTGGCGGCAATGATCGACCCGAGGCGGACTGCGCGAAATCCTTGTGTTTGCTGGCGGGAGCAGTACTGCAAGGCCATGTCAGAGAATGCGGGAACCCGCTGAGCGTCTCGGTCTAGCGAGACACGCCGCAACAGCCACCACGGCCGCGGGGATCGCGGTCGCTCGGTCGGCTGCACCCAGGTTCCTTACAGGCTCATCAACATGCAGATTCGACTGGAGCGTCCCGACGACGCGCCCACAATCCACGCCCTTACCGACACGGCGTTCAAGGGCATGCCGTTCAGCGATGATACCGAAGCCAGGGTCATCGATGCGTTGCGGGTCGCAGGCGCGTTGACCCTTTCCCTCGTTGCGACACAGGGCGGAGAAATCGTTGGCCACGTCGCTTTTTCGCCTGTCACGATCAACGGAGAGGCAGGCGACTGGTACGGGCTTGGACCTGTGTCGGTGTGGCCGGCTCGTCAGCGGAGGGGCATCGGCCAGACGCTGATCAGGGAGGGACTGCGACGCCTCCAATGGATGGGCGCTTGTGGATGTGTTCTGCTTGGCGACCCCGCCTATTATGCCCGTTTTGGATTTGAGAACGATCCAGACCTTCGCCACGCCAGCGCGCCGCCATGGGCTTTCCAATGCCTGACCCTCAAGGGGCCCCGACCCAGTGGCGAAGTGACCTTTCACCCTGCCTTCGACGGTACGTAGAACAAGGGAGAAAGAAAGCGGCACTCTCGTAAGGAGCCGCTCTCCACCCCACCCAGTCATTCCGAACGGCAGCTTTCGGGCAGCACTCCGTCCGGGCGTGGTGTCCGGAAACCCGAAATTGGCGTGGACACAGATGGGCGACCCGGCGGGCCTGTCCGCCAGCGGTTGTTTTGCGGAACGACCGGCGGAGGGGCGGGACAACGATCCGGTCAAACCGGCCGACCGTGGACACCAAGACACGCCGGCGGAGCATTGGCAAACCAACCTATCGTGCTTTGCCGCCGCCCGCGCATCCGGCAATGCTGGTGGCTTTACGCGGACGAGAACACCCACATGACGGAAGACGTCGGCCGCGCCAGTCTGCTCGGGACCCGCAGCTACAGCCTCACGGCCCGCCACATCGACCAGACCTTCCTCATCGATGTCTGTCGCCCCGCCGTGCCCGTCGCCGCCGGCCAGAAGATCCCGGTGGTCTATGTGCTCGACGGCAACGGCGCATTCGGCCTCACCGCCCAGACCGCCCAGATGCTCCAGTTGGGCCAGGATCCGATCCCGCCGATGCTCATCGTCGGGATAGGCTACCGCTTCGACCGGTCCAACGCCGTGCGCGCCCAGCACGCCGCCTCGCGGACCCGCGATTTCACTCCGACCAACGACCCCGCCTGGCTGGCGATGCAGCGCGCGGCGATGCGGGCTCAGGGCATGGACGCCGAGGCTACCGCCGGCGGTGCGGCCGCGTTCCTGCGGTTCATCACGGAGGAGCTGAAGCCGTTCATCGCCGAACGCTATCCAGCCGTAGATTCAGACGATCAGACCCTTGTCGGCATGTCCCTCGGCGGCCTCTTTGCCCTCTACGCCTTGTTCGAGCAGCCGGCGGCGTTCCAGCGCTACTTGGTCGTTAGTCCCGCTGTCTGGTGGGACCAACGGATGATCTTCCGCCAAGAGGCCGTCCTCGCCGCCCGCGCCAACGATCTGCCCGTGCGTCTTTTCCTCGCTGTTGGCGCCTTGGAAGAGGCGGACGGCGCCCCGTACTGGCCGGTCTCCGGCTTGGCCGACCTTGCGGCTGCGCTACGCGGGCGGAACTATTCCAGCCTGCGTATGACCCACCACGTGTTCCCGGACGAGCATCACATGTCGGTGCTGCCGGGGGCGGTGAGCCGCGGGTTGCGCTCGGTGTTTGGTTGATCGGTTATTTTGGACGGTCCAGCCGTTCCGACGGTCCGCTGCCTCGCAAATCGATGGGCACGCGGCCACGCCAGCTTTCCGCGAAGCGGTGGGTTTGCGGACAACCAGATTCGCCATTGGCGTCGGCACCACGGATGATAGTCGACCCAGGGGCGTCGGACGCCCGGTGCGAGACATGAACCGCGATGGATGCTCCTGGCGAAATGATCGCAATAGGCGGACGTCGGCTACACCTACTTCGGCGGGGTGTGGGCGTTCCGACCGTGATCTTGGAGTCCGGTGGCGGGGGCGGGTCCTCGACGCAGGACTGGCCTCTGCTCAACAGGGTGGGGCGGTTCACTCGCGCGCTGTCTTACGATCGGGCGGGTCTGGGATGGAGTGATCCGCCGCCGGCGCCTCGCACTTTCAACGGCATGGCCGACGACCTCGACGCCATGTTGGTCGCGGCTAGAGAGTCTCCACCGTTCGTCTTGTCGGGTGGCTCGTTCGGCGGGCTCCTGGTTCGCGCCTATTGTCGGCGGTTCCCAGCCAAGGTCTCGGGCTCGGTAATCCTGGATGCGGTCGACGAGGCCAAGTACTTCCCCACCATGCGCCACATGGCGCCCGTGCACGAAGTGGAGCTACGCCGCGAGGCGGATCGCGCGGAGCGCGGCGAGGTCTTGGCGGAAGCCGAACCGCTGATCGCCGACGGGGCTCGACGAAATGACGAAGGCCAGCATGCGACACGTGCTGGGGCTGCGCAGCCACTTCGAAGCGGCGCTAGACGAGATTCGGGCGGCGGCGCGGGCGACCCCGGAAGAAATGACTCCGGGCGCCCCCGGCTCGCTGGGCGATCACCCGCTGATCGTGCTCACTGCCGGCAGGGTGGGGGCGGATTCGGAGCCTGCCTGGCGCAACGGCTGGATCGAGGCGCAAGATCGGTTCGCAGCTCTTTCGCCGCGCGGTGTTCGCATCGTCGCCGAGAATAATGGCCATTCGCTGGTGCTGGAGAACCCGAAGCTCGTCGCTGCGGCGATTGAGGCTGTCGTCAAGGCCGTGCGCGGCGAACCGTTCGATGTCACCGAGGTGCGGCGGCTCGCGTCAAAGAACGGGGCTTAGTCGAGGAACCCGGCTCGGTGAGACTGGCCACCACTGTCCGGATCGAGGGTCGTTTGGTGGACTTGGTGGCCGTGTCCGCTTTTGGGCCGGGATCCAACGGCAATCTTCGACCCCTTTGCGCACGCCGGAAATCGCTTTTCCCAAGGCCCTCTAGTCCTGCGCTGAGACGGGCCGTTCCAAAACCCAGACCGAGAGGTCGGCGACCAGCTCGAAGCCGAGGCTTGTGTAGAGCGGACGGCCTGCTTCGGTCGCGCCCAGGTGAAAGCGCTCCACGCCGCGACGCCGATAGTCGTCGATCACCTGGCTCAGCAGGGCGCGCCCCATGCCCTTGCGCTGGTGCTCCGGCGGCGTGGCCATGAGCGTGATTCCCGCCGTATTGCCGGTCGGTGTCACGGAGACGGCGCACATGGCTCCTTCGTCGCCCCAGGCGATATAGGTCTCCACGCCAGCGGTCGGGGTGACGCACACGTCGATGCAGCGGGCGATGACGTCGCGCGGCTCGTCGAAGGCGGCGGCGATCAGATCGCCTGCGATGCCGACCAACTCCGGGCCGAGTGCGCGGACGATATTTGTGGGGCGGCTCGGTTGGACTGGAACGTCCGGGCGAAGTACCATGAGCGGGGCAGGTCCGACGGCGATGAAACCCAGCCGCGTCGCGACCGGCGCAAGGCTCTGCGCCACATGGGGGCTCACAACGGCCGTAAGCGGGGAACCTCGTTCTTTCGCCCGCGCCACCGATCGAACGAGAAACCCTTCGGCATCGGGATCGGACCCTAGGGTCAGCCTATTGAAGTCGGCCAGGGGCTCGTTGGTCAGACCAAGAACGCAATTCCGCGTCATGTGCAGTTCGACCCCGGGCGCTGCGATCATCTGCGAGACGAGTGCACGCACACACAGCTGGATCAGCTCTTCGGTCTCATCCATGGTCTCGCCCCCGCGCCCGGCAGCCTCCTTGCTAGAGCGGCCCCGGACGCGCCCCTCACGCTAACGATCGCCCCGGCTGCTTTCCACCCACAGCGCGCATTCCGAGGGTCCGCTGTCCGGAATCCGATGCTTGCGCGCACCCCAGCCGCGTCCGGATTGACCAGCGGCGGCTTGAGTTTCGGGACACTTTGATTTTCGGACGGGTAAACGGACAATGTTGGTCGCCGAGAAACGGACCTTCCAAATGTCTCGGATGGTTCGTTCTTCCCCCTTGGCCGCTTTCCGGATAGCCGACGTTCGGCAGGACGCCACGGCGGGATTCAAATGTCAGATTTTGACCGCTAGCTCGTGAATCCTATGGCGCTCGGTCGTTGGCGGCCCCTCGTCTTGCTCCTGGTCGGCCTCTTCGTCGGCATGGTCCTGCCGTCGCTCGGCGTCGGCCACTGGATCGCGCCCGGGACGGATCTTCGCTCGATGGAAATCCGGGAAGTGGTCTTCTGGGCCATCACCGCCGCGCTCCTCTTCCACGTCACCCGGATCGAGGGCCTTCCGCTCTCGTCTCTGGGCTTTCGCCGGCCGACGATCTGGACCGCCGTCTGGGGCGTCGTCTGCGGCCTCTTGATCGCCGCGCTCTTCAGGATCATCGCGGTCGCGGTTCTGGAGGGTCTTCATCTGAAGGGCAACGCCGCGGCCGCGCGGCCGCTGTTCGACGCTCCCTTGTGGTTCCGCGTCCTGCTGGTGCTTCGCGCCGCCGTGACCGAAGAGATCCTGTACCGCGCCTATCCCATCGAGCGGATCGTGGCGCTGACCGGCAGCCGGTGGCGGGCCGTCCTGGTGTCCGTCCTCGGGTTCAGTCTTGCCCATCTGGAATATTGGGGGCCCGTGCAGCTCCTCCTGGTGGCCCCAGCCGGTCTCGTGCTGGCTTTGCTCTACCTCTGGCGGCGCGACATCGGCTGCAACATGCTCGCCCACTTCATCACCGACGGCATCGGCCTGCTCGTACGGTGACGTTGATCAGCTCACGACCTTGACGTTAGGAGGCAAGCGGCGGGCGGCTGGACGCCCATTCCTCTTTCGGGCCTGGGCATGAAATTGGCTTGCCGGCCGAGCGGGAAGCGCTCGACAATCTCTACGAAGTCGGCGCGCCCATCGTCCGGACCCTGGCCGATGGCTGGGCGCATGCGAGGACCCGGACGCCGGGGCGCTAGCTGGGACGCTCGAGGAATGCTTCGAACCCCGCGCGCGAGGGGACCGACGAAGCGCCCAGGCGCGTCACCGCCAGCGCGGCGGCTGCGTTCGCCACCATGGCGGCGTCTTCCAGCCTCTGGCCGCGCGCCATCTCGGCCGCCAGCACGCCGCAAAAGCAGTCCCCCGCGCCCGTGGTGTCGACGACGTTCACCCGGCGCCCCGGGATTGGCGTGACGCTCGCCTCGCGAACGACGATGGCGCCCGCCGCGCCCAGCGTGACCACGACGGCCTGACCCGGCCGCTCGATCAGGGTTCTGGCGCCGCGTACGAGGTCGGGCGTGTCCACGTTCCCGGCGGCAAGTCCGGCAAAGTCCGCGAGTTCGGTTTCGTTGACGACCAGTATGTCGACCAGGGGGAATAGCCGGCGCCCTTCGGGGTCCGCCGGCGCGGCGTTCAGGATCTTGACGCCGGCCTTGGCGTCCGGATGCGAGAACAGCGCGGCGACAACCTCGATCGGGACCTCCAGTTGAGCGAGGTAGACGTCGTGGCCGGCGATCGCCGCCTCGGTTAGGTGACGGGCTGTCAACGCCCGATTGGCGCCGGCGACAATGACGATCGAATTCTCCCCGTCGTCCGAGAGCGTGACATAGCCCTCACCCGCAGGCACGCCGTCGATCATCGCCAGGTGCGTGGTGTCCACGCCCAGATCCGTCAGGCGCTCCCGCATCCACCGGGAATCGTCATCGCGACCGGTCGCGCCGATGAAGGTGACCGCCTCTCCGGCGCGCACCGCGGCCACGGCCTGGTTGGCGCCCTTACCCCCGAGGTGGCGGCTGGTGGCATGGGCGATGGCGGTCTCGCCGGGCCTGGGAAGGCTCGCTACCCGCAGCACATTGTCGAGAATCACGGAGCCCAGAACGCAGACAGTCATCCTGGCGGTTCCCGTTTGAGCCCTACCGCACGGCGTTGACGTGGGCGACGATGACCTCGTCGGGCGCGCTGGCCCTCAGGCGCAGCATCCCGCCGCGATGGTGATCCACACGCGCCGCGTCGCCGGCTTCGAGCGCACATTGTTCCGCGCCCAGCATGGCCGTGAGGCCGCCGGCCTTCGAGAGCACGAAGGTCGTGTCCTGGCAGATGATCGCGGCCTGTCCCTGCACCCGCCGCCGCTCGAGCGCGCCGGTGAACCGCCCGCGGCGGACCATCAGGTTGAGATCGGCGGCTGGCCCGTCCGGAAGAGCGGCCGTCACCTCGGCATCGCCCGGAAAGGAGGCGGCCTCGCCGGCCTCGTCGAGGCGGAGGCGGTCATTGCCGGCGATGTCGAGTTCCAGGCGCCCGTCCAGCACCAGCATCAGGCGATCGACGCCGGAAAAGGCGGAGAAGGGACCGCCGCTCTCCACCAGCGCCAGGCTGAGTCGCCAGTCGAAACCGTCGAGGCCGGCCCCCTGCGGCGAAACGGCCACCGGCCAGGTGAGGCCCCCGCCGTTCTTCCACGGCTGCGGTGCGCGGTCGGCGGCGCGAAGCAGGGTCAGGGTCATGGGCCCTCCCACAGCCGGGCGGCGCCGCGCACGCCGGACGAATCCCCCCAGCGGGCTGGCGCCAGGCGTCCCAGCCAGCCGTCGGAGAAGACAAAGGGGCTGATCGCCGCCGGCAGGCGCGGATAGATCTCCTCGACCTTGGACATGCCGCCGCCGAAGACGAAAACGCCCGGATCGAGGATGTTGCAGATCATCGCCACGGCCCGACCCAGGCGGTCGATGTAGCGATCGAAACTGAGAGCAGCCTCCGGGTCGCCTGCCCTGGCCTTCGCGATGATCTTTTCCGCCACGAGGGTCTCTCCGGTCACCGCCGCGTGGTCGCGTTCGAGGCCCGTGCCGGAGATCCAGGTCTCGAGACAGCCGTGGAGGCCGCACCAGCACTGGGGGCCTGGCGTCTCACCGGGCCCGGGCCAGGGCAGGGGGTTGTGTCCCCACTCGCCGGCGATGCCCGAGGCGCCGTCGATCAGCTTGCCGTCCACCGCCAGGCCGCCGCCGCAGCCGGTGCCGATGATCACGGCGAACGCCACCTTCGCACCGGCCGCCGCGCCGTCGATGGCTTCGGAAAGCGCCAGGCAGTTGGCGTCGTTGGCCAGCCGGATCGGCCGCCCGAGCGCCGCCTCCAGGTCTTCCTTGAAGGCGCGGCCGTTGAGGTAGGTGGAGTTGGCGTTGCGCATCTTGCCGCTGAGCGGCGAGACTGACCCGGGCGATCCGACGCCGATCGTTCCCTCGCCGCCGGCCTCGCGCTCGGCCTCGGCCACCAGCCGGACCACCGTCTCTATGGCCGCGCCATAGGATTTCGGATTGGCCTCGCGCCGGCGATTGAGGAAGTCGCCGCCCGCGTTAAGCGCCGCGACCTCGATCTTGGTGCCGCCGAAATCGACCCCGATCCGCAAGCCCTCCGCCACGCGCTCGCGGGCCTAGTTGTTGCCGCCCAGGATGCCGCCCAGCAGTCCCCCGACGGCCCCGCCGGCGGCCAAGGTTCCCAGGGTCGAGCCGGCGTTGCGCTGGGCGTTCCCCGGCAGATAGCGGGCGATCTCCTCGGCGAGATTCATGATCGGCATCGATTGCAGGTGCACTTCGCCCGGGCCGGTGAGCGTCGCCAGGAACAGGCCCTCGCCGCCGAACAGGATATTGCCGAAACCGGGCACCATCTGGATGTCGAACGAGACCGTCGGCTCGTGCACGCCCACGTGGCCGGCGTGGACATAGAGCCGCTCGCCGGGCCCCAGACGCTTGGTCACCACCTCGCCGGAAAGGTCGAGGAACACCGTACCCGGACCATTCACCTTCTGCAGGATGAAGCCGGCGCCGCCGAAAAAGCCAGCGCCGATCCTCTGCTGCCAGGCGAGTTCGAAGGTCACCGACTTCTCGGCGGCCAGGAAGGTCTCCTTGCGGCAGATGAGGGATTCGCCGGCCGCCAGGGCCTTGACCAGGATGTTGCCGGGAAAGCGCGGCGCGAAGGCCACGTGGGCGCCCGGCCCCTGGGCCGTGAAGTCGGTGACGAAAAAGCTGCCGCCGGTCAGGCTGCGCTTGAGGCCGGCGAACACGCCACCGCCGGTGTTTGTCTGCATGCGGACGGCGTCGTTCATCCACGACATGGTCGCGGTCTGGCTATAGACGGTCTCGCCTGGCGAAAGGTCGATGCTCACCGTCTGCATCACCGTTCCGGAGACTTCGTACTTCATCCTGGATCCTTGGCTGTAGGGCTCGCGCGCCGCGCCGCGCTCCTATAGTCCAGCGCGCGATGGACTCCGCAACGCAAATTGCCGAACCCTTCTTCACCCGCGAGGGCGATCGCTTCCAGCCGGGCCAGGTCAGCCGCGGTCCCTGGGGCGGCGCCACCCTGCATGCCCGGGTGGTCATGGGCCTGCTGGCCCACGAGATCGAGCGTCTCCACGGAGACCCGGCCTTCACGCCGGCGAGGCTCACCACCGACCTCTACCGCATGCCCGATCTTTCGGCCGCCACCGTGGTCGTGCGGCCAGTGCGCGAGGGCGGACGGATCAAGGTCATCGACGCCGAATACCTGAGCGACGGCGTCTCCTTCGCCAGGACCACCTGCCAGCTCCTCCGCCGCACCGCGGCGCCGAATGTATCGGTCTGGTCGCCGCTAAACTGGGACGCCCCGCCGCCGGATTCGATTCCGCCGCCGGCCAGGCGAGAGATGGGCGATCTCGGCGGCATCTGGGAGATCCGGCCGATCACCGGCGAGGTGTTCGCCTCGGGCCGCAAGCGGGTGTGGATGCGCGAGGTGCGCCCGTTGATCGGCGGCGAGGCGCTCACCCCCTTTGTCCGCGCCGCCCTGGCGGTGGATTTCGCCAGCCCCTTCGCCAATTCCGGCCAGGGCGGTCTCGCCTACATCAACACCGATGCCACGCTCTATCTCTGCCGGCCCATGGTCGGCGAATGGATCGGGTTCGAGGTGGCCAACCACCAGGCGAGCGAGGGCGTCGCCGTCGCCGAGTGCTGGCTCTATGACGAGACTGGGCCGATCGGCACGGCCAGCGTCGCCGCGCTGGCCCAGAGGGCCTCGATGGGCGGAACCTGAGGGTCTGACGCCCTAGAGTTTCACCCACCCGTTCGGGCGATCATGGCGGTCACAGGCTGCTTGGACCCCGCCACCTGAATGCCGCGCACGCCGTTGGGGTAGGTTTTCCAGTTGTAGCCCGGCAGGGTGACTTTGCTCACGTGCATCGCGCACATCACGCCGGTCTTCAGATTGGCGACAACCGCGAAGCCCACGATTCCGCCGCCGGGACGCGCCTGCGCGGTCATCGGCCGCAATTGCGGATTCGACCAGCAGGTATTGGGCAACTCGGCCGTGACCCGGATGACGATGGTGTGGGGCGCAATCGAATAGACGGCCGACGCGCTGTCGATCACGGGCACGATCTGCTGTCCGGCCCAGGCCCCGCTGGCGGCGAGCAACGCGGTCGTGACCATCAGGCTGGCGAGTGTGCGCATGGGATCTCCCTGTCAGGATTCCGTGGTTTCGATCTTGCCGGCCAATTTGGCTCTTCCGTCAGTCAATTCCAACTGATGAGTGGCCGATCGTCTGCGGACGAGGGTTCTTCGGAGACAAGGCAAGCTCTGCCTGCCAGTGAACACTGCCCAAACTCTAGGCGCCGCCGAGGCAAATCGTCGCGCGTTACGCCGCGTGGTCAATTGTGAACAATGTTTAGCTTGATCTGAGACCCCGGTCACAGGCATTGGCCCATCGTCGCGATCATGATCGCGGCGTTTCCCGGCTTGGACGGGTGGGGATCGGGGGGCGCGCCAGCGCCAAGAGATCTGCGCCCGCAAGCACATGACGGAGTGACCATGCCGCCGCATTTCCTGGGCGCGATCTTCACCCAGCCGATCGATATCCCCCATTCGATCGTGGCGCTGCTGATCGGCGTCGCCGGCGGCTGCCTTCTGGCCGAGGTGCGGCTGCCGACTCTGCGCCGGGCCTTCGCCCGCAAGGCCAAGCCGCCAACCGTTCAGGGTAGCGATCACGACGGCCCCTGGGGCTGAGACTCGGAGCGCCGGCGGCAGTTTCACGAACGCGGCCAATTTCGTATCCCTACGTGTGCACTCAGGTGCAGGAAAGGGGCATGGATCGTCTGGTGAGGTCACGACACCCGGGCGAGAGCTCCAGCGTCACCGGCGTCAGGCACAGGGCGTCGAACTCGCGCATGGTCGCCTTGTCGATGACGCCGGCGCGGAGCAGGCCGACGGCGGTCTTGTGACCGTGCCGAGGCTGCCGCCCTTGCTTGCCGTTTTCGTCATCGCCCTATTTCCAAGATGGCTGGTTCTTCGGGAGCTTCCCGGTCGGATCATACACCATGACCTTATGCGGGAGCTCCGGTCCCCAGCGCCATAGCACGAGGTTCTGATCATCGCCGGTCGCGCCGTTGGCGAAGCTCGGGACCAGAACTCCCGCGTGGCCGTCCGCGATCAAACGCCGGACCACGGCCCATGATTCAGGTTCCCGCCCGGCGATGAGTGCATCGCCCCACGCGCAGTCGAGGTCGCTCAGCGCGACACCCAGGGCGGCCCGATCCGCATCGGTTCGCAGATCGGCGACACCCTCGCAGTCCACGTCATAGCTGCACAGCACACAGGGGGTCAGGCGATACGCGAAGCCGCCGGACACCTCGCGGAACACGGTGTTGAAGCTGAGCGACAGATAGAGCGTCTCCAGTCCCGGCCAGTTGAACCGGCGGCCCCTGAGCGCCGCGCCGGCGCCCGACAGCGGGCGCCAGGCCCAGTTGGGGTCATGCGCCCGGGAGCACTCGCCTTTGAATCTCAAGCGTATCCGCCGGTCGCCAGGTGATCGACGTAGTCGCGAACCGCTGTGGCGTTGCCGGTCTTCACCAAGGCTTCGGCGGTGCGGCCGCCGAACGCCGGGATGGGCTCGGCGCGATACCAGGCCATGGCCTGCGCCGCGCCGCCCGCCCAGCCCTGGACGAGGTTGATGATCTCCAGCATCTCACGCACCCGGCTCTGCGCCTTGGGCCCATCGCGACGGCTGGCCTTCTGGAAGACCTCGCGGGCGAGGCCGGCGGTGTCCGCGAGTTGAGCCTTGGACATGCTGAAAGCCTCGGCCACGTCATCGACCTTCACGGAGCCGCGGTCATCCATCAGGTTGACGATGGAGAAGCGGCCAGTGGCGGCATGACGGACGACTTTCCGCGCGCGTGAGCGTCCGCTCGATCCGGCTGCTCCTTTAGCCGCTTGCGTCATGTGTCGCTCCTTTGACCGATATAACGGTCAATATTTGGGCGGATTAATTTGATTGCAAGCTGCTGCTCACGCCGCCCTCGACGCCGCCAAGGCGTGCAGCGACTCCGGCTTCAGGCGCGTGTAGCGCCGCGGCATCTTCCAGTCCTTGTAGCCGGTGCCGAGCGCCACCTGTTCGATGGCGACTCGCTCACCGATCGAGGCGGAAGCGAGATGAGCCTGAGAATGAACCACTCATCCTTACTTGAATCGATAGTCGAGGCTGACGCCCCAGGTGGCGGGCATGCCGGCGAAGCGGACCGTGGTGTCGAGGTCGTGGTTGGCCGCGGTCCAGTAGTAGGTGTCGGTGACGTTGCGGCCGAACACCGAGAGCCGCCATGCGCCGTCGCGGGTCTCCACGCCGGCGCGCAGGTCGAGCAGCACATAGGGGTCGACCTTGAGCAGCGGCAGGTCGCCGAGCTGGCTGTTGGTGGCGCTCTGGTAGGTGACGTCGCCGCCGACGAAGCCGTACAACTTGTCGCTCAGTCCCCAGTGGTACTCGACGTTGGACTCCAACTGCCATTGCGGCGTGTTGGGGAAGGCCTCGCCGTTGAAGTCGGTGAGCACGCCGTCGGGATTGTAGTTGGTGAAGTTGTCCATGATCTCGGAGTGGATGTAGGAGCCGCCGGCGCTCACGTCCAAGCCGCTGATCGGCGTCCAGTCCAGCTGCAGTTCGGCCCCGGCGATGGCCGAGTGGGGCACGTTGACCAGCTTCAGCAGCGGCCCGAATACCGGGTCCAGCACCCGCCCCAGGATCTGCTTGTCGGAATAGTCGTAATAGAAGCCGGCGCCGTTGAGCTGCAGCGTGCGATCGAGCAGGGTCGCCTTGAAGCCGACCTCGTAAGCGAGCACGGATTCCTGCAGGGTCGGCGCGAACTGGCTGGCGACGCTGGCGGCCAGGTCGGGATAGCCGCCGGCCTTGTAGCCCTTGCTGACGTTTGCGTAGGCGAGCACCCGTGAGGTGGGGGTCCATTGCGCGCCGCCGCGCCAGGACACGTTGTTCTGGTCGAGGGTCGAGCGGACCAGGCCGGGCATGAAGTTCGGGCCCTCGGTGATGCAGCCGCCAGGCGGGATCGGCGGATTGGCCGGCAGGCCGGCGGCGGCGCGATAGGCATCATAGAGAAAGCCGAAATCCTTGGCGGCGACGCCATCGCCGTCGTCGCCGGTGCAGCCGTTGAAGGCGTCGTTCGACTGGGTGTAGCGGATGCCGCCATAGATCTTGACATCGTCGCTGAGGTTGTAGTCGCCGCTGGCGAAGCCGGCCACGGTGGTGGCGCGCTGATTATCCATGTCGCGGAAGGCGGTGTAGAGCGGCAGGCCGAACGGCACGAAGGTGAACGCTGGCGTGCTGTAGGGGATTTGCAGGTAGTTGCTCTCCAGCACCGTATCGTCGGCGTAGTTGAAGCCGATAACGAAATGGCCGCGGTTCAGGATGTCGCCGGCGATCCGGGCCTCCTCCGACCAGGACGAAATCTCGCCACGGGTGAACTGGCTGAGGTTCGACAGGGCCGTACCGTCGAGATCCTGCAACTGCCGTTCGGTGTAGCCGCTGTAGGACGTGATCGACGTCAGGGTCAGATCGTTGGGCAGGCTGTAGTCGATGCGGAGATTGGCCTGCCCGAACACATTGTTGCGGTGGTAGTCGTCGCCCGGATTGAAGTCGGCGGCGGTGTCGGTATGCGGCGCAAGCGGATAGGCCAGCAGCGCCGGGATGAACGGGGCCGCCGCCGGGATGCTGGGCGAGACGCCGACGAGTTGGCCGGCCTGGACCTCGGAATGGTCGACGAAGCCGTTCAGGTTCAGCTGCACCTTCAGCCGCGCGTCTGGAGTCCAGGCGAGGATGATCCGGCCGTTGGTGAAGTCGCCGGCGCCGTTCCTGGCGCCGGTGGTGTAGCTCCGCTGCCAGGGGTCCATCTGATTGTGATCGATCGAGACCCGGGCGGCGAGGGTGTCGGTCAGCGGCCCGCTGACGAAGCCGCCGATGTCGACCCGATTATAGCTGCCGTAGCTGGCGTCCGCACCGGCCTGGAGGGTGTTGGTCGGCTTGGCGTCGATATAATTGATCGCGCCGCCGGTAGCGTTCTGGCCGAAAAGCGTGCCCTGCGGCCCCTTCAGCACCTCGACCCGCTCCAGATCGAGATCGACCCCGCGGGTCTCGATCGCGAACGGAACCGGCGCCTCGTCGGTGTAGATGCTGACCGTGGGCCGACCGCCGAGGCTGTTGTCGCTGAATCCGACGCCGCGCAGCGTGTAGATCGGCGAACCGACATAGGAGTCGGCGTAGGTGAACGAGGGCGT
>DASXCH010000035.1:0-2076 GCA_036491275.1 Caulobacteraceae bacterium | reverse complement strand
GGCCGATCGCGGGTCACCACCTCGCCCACGTGATCCGCCAGCAGGCGCAGGATGCGGTCGGCGTCAGAGGCCGCCAGGCTCTTGCCGGTGAAGGAGCGCCCCTCCCCGATCCGGTCGATCCAGATCTTGCCATCGGGATTGACCATGACCTCCACCACCAGCCGGTCAGCCAGCGCCTCGGCAATGACCGGCCCCATGGCTTGGCGCAGGGCGGCGACCTTGCGGTCAGCGGTCACCGAGTTCGTCGCGGTCATGCAATGCTCCTCAAACCAAGCCGTCGTCGTCCGCGGCCGGGCGGACCGCGTGCGCGGCGTCGAACGCCGTGTAGTCGTCAGGATCGATTGCCGCCGCCGGCGCGGATGGCGAGGCGACGCCGACAAAGGCAGGCGGCGGATCGCCGACCGCGCGCACCCCAAGCCAGTCGATGTGGGCCCGTCCCGGCAGGTCCGCAGCGCCGGGCTTCTGCTGGTAGGTGGCCGGCTCGCCATGGAAATAGTCGCCGGTCCGCGCCTTGAAGAACGGCTCCTCGTAGTAGCGGATCTTGTCCGCCCGGATCGGCTTGCAGTTATTGACGAACAGGAACTGCTGGCGGTCGTCGAGCCCGCGCACGTCCTCTTCGGAGAGGATGTAGCGCTGCTGCTCGGATTGCGATGTCGAGCGGTGCGCCCGGCTGAACAGGGTGCGCGGATCACTGTAGCTGTCGCGCAGCTCCAGCGCCTTGCCGGCCCGCCGTGTGACCTTCTCGATGCTGGTCGGCTCCGACGTCGCGAAGGCGGCGGTGATGTGCATGTTGTCGAACAGCGAGGTCTTGTCGCCGTACTTCGAAAACACGTCGTTGAAGCTCTGGCAGATCAAATGGGCGGTGATGCCGTAGCCGGCCATCTCGCCCATGGCGTTCTCCAAGAACGGGAGCGCGCCAAGCTTCGGAAACTCGTCCAGCAGCAGGAGCAGGCGATGGCGTTTACGGCGCCCTCGGCTGTCGGCGTGCTCGCTTTCCATCAGGCTGTTGATGGTCTGGCGGGTGAACACCCGCACCAGGAACGCCAGCCGGTCGGCGTGGGCCTGCGGGGTGATGATGTAGAAGCTCACCGGCGCGGCCGAGCAGACCAGATCGCCGATCGAAAAGTCCGACCAGCTGGTGGCATATTCCACCAACGGATCGGCCCACAGCGTTAGCGACGAGCGGCAGGTCGCCAGCACGCTCGACTTCACGCGCTCGTCCATGCTGGCCAGCGATCGGGCGCCCAGTAGGACCTCCGGATGGATCTCGGGGATCGGCTTGTGCTCAACATCACGGGCGAGCCCGTCGGCCGCGTGCAGGTCCGGCCTATGGCGGTGATGGGTGTGCATCATTGCGTGCAGGGTCGGCTCGATGTTGATCATCAGCCGGCGCACCTGGGCGAGGTTCTTGCGCTCATCAGGCTCGGTGTAGAGGACGTGCAGGATCACCGCGGTGAAGAAGTCCGTCGCGCTCTGATCCCAGAAGCTGAGGTCGCCGGCCTTGCGCCCCAGCGGGTCGACTAGGATCCCGACCACGTTCTGGATGTCGGCGATTTCCATCAGGCCTTTGCGCACCTCGAACAGCGGGTTCCAGCGCACCGTGTTCGGGTCCGTGGGCGCGAAATAGAAGACGTGGCTGAACTGCTTTCGATGGTCGGCGGTGATGTGCCAGAGCTCTCCCTTGCGGTCATAGGCAAAGACGCTCTGTGGCCAGGCCGTCAGGGTCGGGATGACGTGGCCGGCCCCCTTCCCGCTCCGCGAGGCGCCGACAATGATGGCGTGCTCAATGCCGTCGTAGGTCAGGTATCGGCCGTCGAACCGGCCCAGCACGCGCCCGCGTATCGCGCCCTTGGGATCGATCAGCTTGGCGCGCCGGACATCCTCGGCGCCTGCCCAGGCGTCGGCCCCAAATGCCGGCGGGCTTCGGCGGAAACGCCGAGAGACCCCGATCGCCATGCCGACCGGGATCATCGCCGCCGCCAGGCCCCAAAGGCTCGCCATGTCGAAGGCCTTTGGATAGCGCCCGGCATAGTGCGCGTACCATCCCAGGATCGCCCACGGCGGATAGACCCGCAC
>DASXCH010000034.1:0-56070 GCA_036491275.1 Caulobacteraceae bacterium | reverse complement strand
CCTGGGGCATGGAAAATGGATTATGCGAGAAATCCACATGGTTGGACTCCTCGTTGAACTCGAACATCGGATAATCGACGATCCAGCAGAAATCGAAGCGGCCCTCGTCGATCAGCCCTAGCTCCGCGCCGGTCCGGGTGCGGGCGAGGCCGGCGAACTTGTAGATCTGCTTGGGATCGCCGGCGGCGAAGAAGACCGCATCGCCGATCTTCAGACCCAACTGCGCGCGAATGGCTTCGGTCCGTTCAGGCCCGAGGCTCTTGGCGATCGGTCCGGCGGCCTCTGAAGTCCCGCCCTCCTCGCGCCAGAAGATGTAGCCGAGACCCGGTTGGCCCTCGCTCTGGGCCCAGCTGTTCATCCGATCGCAGAAGGCGCGAGAGCCGCCGCCGGGCGCCGGCAGGGCCCAGACCGCGTTCTTCCTGTCTTCCAGCATCCGCGCAAAGACGCCGAAGCTGCCGCCGCGGAAGTGTTCGGAGACGTCTTGCACGACGAGGGGATTGCGCAGGTCCGGCTTGTCGGTCCCGTATTTGGCGATCGCCTCGCGGTAGGGGATGCGGGGGAACGGATAGGGCGTCACCGGCTTGCCGCCGGCGAATTCCTCGAAGACGCCATGCATGATCGGCTCCATGGCGGCGAAAACGTCTTCCTGGGTGGCGAAGCTCATCTCGAGGTCGAGCTGGTAGAATTCGCCTGGCGAGCGGTCGGCGCGGGCGTCCTCGTCGCGGAAGCAGGGGGCGATCTGGAAGTAGCGGTCGAAGCCCGAGACCATCAGCAGCTGCTTGAACTGCTGGGGCGCCTGCGGCAGGGCGTAGAAGGTCCCAGGGTGGAGGCGAGAGGGCACCAGATAGTCGCGCGCGCCCTCCGGCGAGGAAGCGGTCAGGACCGGGGTCTGGAATTCGGTGAAGCCGGCGCCGACCATCCGCCTTCGGATCGAATCAATCACCTGCGAGCGCAGGACGATGTTGCGATGCAGGCTCTCGCGGCGCAGGTCGAGATAGCGGTACTTGAGCCGGATCTCCTCCGGATAATCCGGTTCTCCGAACACCGGCAACGGCAGCTCGGCGGCTTCCGAGAGGGCCTCGGCGGCGCGCACCCGCACTTCGATATCGCCGGTGGCCAGATTCGGATTCACGGTCTCGGCCGTGCGGGCGACGACCTCTCCATCGATGCGCACGACGCTCTCGGCGCGCAGCCGGTCGAGCGTCTCGAAGCCCGCCTCGCCCGGATGGGCGACGAGCTGGGTGAGGCCATAGTGGTCGCGCAGATCGACGAACAGCAGGCCGCCATGGTCGCGCTTGCGGTGGATCCAGCCAGACAGGCGCACATTGACGCCCACGTCCGCGAGCCGAAGGGCGCCGCAGGTATGGGTGCGATAGGCGTGCATGAGGGTCTTGGCTTTCGTCCGGCCGATTTGGAGAGGCGCGGAAGGCCACGCCGCTCACCGGTTTGTCAAGCTCGCAGGGTTTGCGACTCAGGCCCGGTGGCCCCATACTGTGGCCACTGTTGTCAACAGCTGAAAGGAGGTGGTCCAGTGTCTCATTGTCTCCAGCCGCGGTCGCATGTGACCTGGAGCCCTATGACGGAGGCTCGCACCTGACGGCGTCGTTGACGCACTGAAGGATCAGGTTGCTGCGGCGAAAACCGTGGCGACGACGATGGAGGGGCCGGTCTGCTGCTAAGCGGGCCGGCCCCTCGCTTTTTCAAAACCTCGCGCAATCGGCGTGTTCGACGAGTCCTACCGAGAGCTGGTGATAGCGGGTCTTGTAGGCGTCGATCAGGGCGTCGAGCCTCGCCCGCTCGTTTCTGTGGCCGGATATCACGAGAAGCAGAACGCGCGACTTCTCGTGCGTCTGGACGCCGGAGGGCGCGCGCCAGCGACCGTCGGCATCCCAGGTGGTCAGGCCCTCCGGAAACCTTGGCGTGACCTCGGCGGCCAGGAAGGCCTGCCAATCGGCGTCGCTGATCTCGCCGCCGCCGCGAACTTCGGCGCCGAAGAAGAGTTCGGCGGTGGTCACCGGGCGAAGGCCGGCGGGACAGGCGGAGCGGGCCTGCGCGCCCGTGGCGAGGACGGCCGCCACGGCGGCGCATACGAGATACCTTCTCATGCCCCGATCAGCTCCCGGCCGATGAGGAAGCGGCGAATCTCATTGGTGCCGGCGCCGATGTCATAGAGCTTGGCGTCCCTCAGGAACCGCTCGACCGGGAATTCCTTGAGATAGCCTGCTCCGCCCAGCGCCTGGATGGCCTCCAGCGAAGCGCGCACCGCGTTTTCCGAGGCCAGCAGGATGGCTCCGGCGGCGTCGAAGCGGGTGGTCTTGCCGGCGTCGCACGCCCTGGCCACGGCATAGACGTAGGCCCTGGCCGAATTGAGGGCGACGTACATGTCGGCGACCTTGGCCTGGATCAGCTGGAAAGCCCCGATCGGCCGGCCGAACTGTTTGCGCTCGCGTACATAGGGCAGCACCACATCGAGGCAGGCCTGCATGATGCCGAGCGGGCCGCCGGCCAGCACCGTCCGCTCGTAGTCCAGTCCGCTCATCAGGACGCCGGCCCCGCCACCGACCGCGCCCAGCACGTTTTCGGCCGGGACCTCGCAGTCTTCGAACACCAGTTCGCCGGTGTCGGAACCGCGCATGCCGGTCTTGTCGAGCTTTTTGGAGCAGGAAAAGCCCTTGAAATTCTTTTCGATCAGGAAGGCGGTCACACCGCGGCTGTCGGCGCCAGGATCGGACTTGGCGTAGACCACCAGGGTGTCGGCGTGAGGCGCATTGGTGATCCAGAACTTGGTCCCGTTGAGCCGGTAGTGACCGTCTTCACGCACGGCGCGCAGCTTCATGGAGATCACGTCCGACCCGGCGCCCGCCTCGCTCATCGCCAGGGCGCCGACATGCTCGCCGCTGATCAGCGGCGGAAGATAGCGCCGCTTCTGCTCGTCCGAACCCCAGCGGCGGATCTGGTTCACGCACAGGTTGGAATGAGCGCCATAGGAAAGTCCCACCGAGGCGGAGGCGCGCGACACCTCCTCCATGGCGATGACATGCTCGAGGTAGCCGAGGCCAAGGCCGCCGAACTCCTCCTCGACGGTGATTCCGTGCAGACCAAGGGCGCCCATCTCGGGCCAGAGGTGGCGTGGAAAGCTGTTGGAAAGATCGATCTCGGCGGCGAGCGGCGCGATCCTGTCGCCGGCGAAGCGAGCGGTGGTTTCGCGAATGGCCTCGGCTGTCTCGCCCAGGCCGAAATCCATCATCGGTCCGTGATTTGGGATCATGGCGGAGCCCTTAACATGCAGCTGAAAAGCCGTCTGCCGGGAAGACGGGCGACGCCCGGTGCGTTCACCGCAAGTTCATTGCAACCTTGACATAATCTGTGCGTTGCCCTGATCGGGCGCGGGGGCGCGGAGTTCAATTCATGTCAAGATCCGTTATCCTGACCCAGGCATCCGGTCTGGCGCTCGCCGGCCTGACGGCCGGCCTTCTTGTGGCTTGCCAGCAGAAGCCTAGCGCGTCCGCATCCAATGTTGCAGCGGCGGCCCCGCCCGCGGCCACGATCCCGCTGGCCGACACGCCCGCCACCGGCCCTGTCGCCACCGCGCCGTCGGCCCAGGCACTGCCAGCCTATACGATCCGGCACGCCGCGCCGGCCAATCCACAAGACGCCTACGCTTTCGCCGAACGCGCGCGCTATGCCTCCTATGGCTATGGCGACGCCCCGCCCGACTACGGCTTCGACTATGATGGCGTCTCGCCCTGGGCCTGGCAGGGCGATAATGGCTATACCACCGTGGTCGAGCCCCTGGCCGACGGCGATCGCTATTATTACTACGCGCCGGGCGAAGACACGCCCTATTACGTGCGCGACCCCGACTACGGTTACGGCTATCAGGGCGGCGTGCTGGTCGTGGTCTACGACCGCCATGGGCGTCCGCTGCCTGACGCCGACGCCCAGCGCTGGTGGACCGATGGCGGCCGCTATTTCCGCCGCGGCCAGGACCTGTGGCAAGCTTCGCGCGGCCAACATCACGCCGTTCAGCGCGGCCATTGGGAGCAAAGGCGCGCCGATCTTGACCGCGACCAGGCGTGGTGGGGCCAGGCGCAATCCCAGGATCCCGACTGGCAGGCCTACGACCAGCAATACGGGCGGCAGTACCAGGACACCTGGCGCCAGGAACGCTACCGGCGTGAGGCGGAGGCCTATCGCATCGACCAGGCCTCCAATGATGGCGCACGGGCGCAGAGAGAGCATGACCGAGCGCTGGTCGCCGTGGGCGCGGCCGGCGTCGCCGGCGCCGTGGCCGGTGGCATTCTGGGTCATCACGCCAATCCGCCGCCGGCGCCAGCTGTCGCGACCCGTGCGCCGCCCCAGGGCACAGGCCCCAGGGCGCCGTTCGGGTCCCCGGGCCAACCGGGCCAGACGGCGAACCTGAGGCCAGCTGTGCCGCCGACCGGCGCCCCGGCCGGGCAACCCGCGGCTGAGCGCGAGGCGATGGCTCGCCAGGAAGCGGCGCGCGCAGCGTCACAGGGCAAGTCCACATCGGCGGCCCCGGTGGCCGCTCAACAGGCTGCGGCGCAAAAGACCGCAGCGGCTCAACGCGAGGCTTTGGCAAGGCAGCAGGCGAGGCAGGCGGCGGCCCAGAAGTCTCAGCGCGCCCAGGTAGACGCGGCGGCGAAAGCCAAGGCCGCCGCGGTGGCTCAGGCCCGGACCGCCCAGGTCGCCGCGCAAAGAGCGGCTGCGGACCGGCAGCAGGCCGCCGCTCATACTCAGTTCCGGGCGGAAGAAGCCCGTGTCGCGCGGATCCAGTCTCAGCAGGCCCAAGGCGCGGCAGGCCGCCAGGCCCAGGCCCAAGCCCAACAGAAGGCCAATGCCGCGCATGCGGCCCAGGCTCAGGCGCAGCAGAACGCCGAGGCCGCGCGTCTGACCTTGGTCCAGTCGCAGCAGAAGGCCGAGGCGGCCCGGCAGGCGCAGGTCCAGGCGCAGCAGAGGGCGGACTCGGCGAGGCAGGTCCAAGCTCAAGCTCAAGCTCAAGCTCAAGCTCAAGCTCAAGCGCGGCAGAAGTCAGAAGCCGCTGCGAGGGCCAAGGCGGAGGCCGCCAAGCCAGCCGGGAAGAAGCCGCGAAATCGAATCCCTTAGCGCCTGATCGTTCTAGCTCGCCTGCCAAATCTGCCGCGTGACGCCGGTGGCCGGCTCCGCTGCTGGTGCGGTCGAGAAGACTCGAACTTCCACGGGTTACCCCACAGCGACCTCAACGCTGCGCGTCTACCAATTCCGCCACGACCGCAAATCGCGAGCGGCGGGGCGTAGCAAATGGGCGTCCCCTTGTGAAGGCCGGCCTTTCCGCCGCCCTCGGCAGCGCCCAGATTGGGGAAGATGACGAGCCTTGCCGCCCCTCTGTTTGGCCGCCTCGACGGCGCCTCTGTGGAGTGGACGGTCGCGAGCCATCCGATCGCTTACCCATATGCTGTGGCGGCCATGGAGGCGCGGGTCGAGGCGATCCTGTCTGGAGAGGCCGCCGAACTGGTCTGGCTCCTGGAGCACCCTGCTCTTTACACCGCCGGTGTGTCGGCCAAACCGGACGATCTCATCGATGCGGATCGTTTTCCGGTATTCCGCAGCGGCCGCGGTGGCCAGTTCACTTATCACGGGCCTGGCCAGAGGGTGGCTTACGTCATGCTCGACCTGCGGGCGCGGCGGCGCGATGCCCGCGCCTTCGTCCTGGCGCTCGAGGCCCGGCTCATCGAGGCGCTGGCGCGTCTGGGTCTCACGGCCGAAACCCGGGCCGGGCGCGTCGGCGTCTGGGTGTCCACGCCCAAGCCCGAGGCCAAGATCGCCGCCATCGGCGTCAAGTTGCGTCGTTGGGTGAGCTTTCACGGCGTCAGCCTCAACATTTCGCCGGATCTCTCGCACTACGAAGGCATTGTTCCATGCGGCATCCGCGACCTGGGCGTGACCAGCCTCGAGACCTTGGGAATCGCGACGGCGCCTGGAGTCGTCGACGAAATCCTGGCGGGCGCCTTTACGTCCGTCTTCGGTCCGATTTCCCGAAGCGATTGCGCGCCGGCGCCTTGATTTCGGCAATGGATTTTGCGCCTTGTGGGCGCCGCCTCCTGTGCGGGAACGGGCCCCATATGGCCGTTCTGGGGAAGAGCGCCGCCGCTCCATGCAACTGATCGACCGATATCTCTTTCGTGAACTGCTTGGGCCCACCGTCCTGGCGACGGCAGCGCTGTCTGGCGTCGCCATTCTGAGCGAGAGCCTCTCGACCCTGGATGTGATCGTCGACCAGCGCCAGAGCGTCTTCGTGTTCTTGAAGATCATTCTGCTGGCCATGCCACAGCTGGAAGTGATGATTCTGCCGATCGCCGTTCTGGTCGGCGCCCTGGTGGCGCTCAATCGGCTTCATACGGAGCAGGAAATCGTCATCTGCTTCGCTGGAGGGATGAGCCGCTGGCGGGTGATCGCGCCGGCCCTGACGCTGGCGTCCCTGACCGTACTCGCCAGCCTGCTGCTGACGCTGTGGATCCAGCCACTCTGTTATCGTGAGCTGCGTCGAACCTTGATGGACGTCCGCTTGGACATAGCCGCGACTCTGATCCAGCCCGGGCGTTTTTCCCACCCCGCACCTGGTGTGACCGTGTTCGCCCAAACCATGGACGACGACGGCGCCATCCATAACCTGTTCATCGACCGCGCGCTTGGAAACGGACGCGACAGCACAGTGACGGCCCGAGAAGGAAAGCTGCAGAAGCGGGCGGGCGCGCCAATGATTGTCCTTCGCCACGGCGCCAATCAGGAGTTCTCCAAGTCCGGCGTGCTCAACTATCTGTCCTTCGACCAATACGTCCTGGACCTTCGCCCGATGATGCCGCCCGACCGGCTGGTGACCTACAAGCTGTCAGACCGCTATCTCCACGAGCTCTTCTTTCCGGATCTGCGCGGCGCCTGGGAGCGGGCAAATCAGGGGAAGCTGCTCGCTGAGGGCCACGCGCGAATTGCCGATCCGCTCTACAACCTGGCGTTCATGAGCCTGGCATTGGCCGCAGTCATCGGCGGCTCTTTCAGCCGCATGGGCTACGGCCAAAGGATCGCCGCCGTGGCCGTCGCCGCGCTGATCACGCGCGTGCTTGGTTTTGTGGTCGAGTCAGCGTCGGGCTCGACCCTGGCGCTGAACGCAGCGCAATACGCTATTCCCCTAGGGGTGGCCGTCGCGGCGTTGACGGCGTTGTTCGTCAGGCGCCAGCGGTCCAGGCGACGCCCATCCCCTATCCGATCCGGGGCGCCGGCCCACGCAGTCGCATGAGCGGCTCTCCCGTTCGCATGCAATCCTATGTCCTGGGCCGCTTCCTGATTGGTATCGGCGCGGCTCTGGCCGTGATCGCCTCGGTCATCGTCCTCATCGACTTCGTCGAGGTCTCGCGAACCCTGGGCGGCGCCCGGCTGGAACTGACCGTCATCGACCTGTTCTATCTGACGCTGCTGAAGTCACCCTCCGTCATCCTGCTGCTTCTGCCGTTCGTCTTCCTGTTCGGAACCATGGGCGCGTTTGTCGCCATGAACCGAGGCAGCGAGCTTGTGGCCATGCGCGCGGCGGGCGTCTCGGCTTGGCGCTTCGTGTTGCCGGCGGCGGCGGCAGCCTTCGTGATCGGTATCGTCGCCACGACCGCACTCAACCCGGCCGCCGCCTCGCTCAATCAGACCTATGAAGACCGCCAGTCGGCCCTTGCGGAAGGCGTTCAAGGGGGGGCTGGCGAGATTTGGTTACGCCAGGGAGACGACCGCCAGCAGGTGGTCATTCACGCCAAGTCGCATGATACCGAAAACGACATCGTTCGCCTCAAGGGCGTCTCGGTGTTCATCGAGACGGTGGGTCCGGAAGGCAACCTCAGCTTCGCCCGCCGCCTCGAAGCGTCCGAGGCCCGCTTGACGCCCGGCTTTTGGCGGCTCACCGACGTCAATGAAAGCCTGCCGGGTTCGAGCACCGCGCACTCAGACCGCATGTCGATCCCCTCGATGCTCGACCACCGGACGGCGATGGAGAAGTTCGTTTCACCCAGAGCCGTGGCGTTCTGGCGTTTGCCGTCGACCATCCGCGCCGCCGAGCTCGCCGGATACTCCTCGACCGGCTATCGTCTGCGCCTGCAGCAACTGCTGGCCGCGCCGCTGCTGTTTGCGGCGATGTCGATCCTGGGCGCGGCCTTCTCCCTGCGCCTCATGAGGCTGGGCGACCTGGCGGCCCTCGCCGGCGCCGGCGTGGCGGTTGGCTTCGTGCTGTTCTTCGTCGACGAATTCTGCGGGGCCCTGGCTAGCGCGGAGGTCATTCCGCCGCTACTCGCAGCCTGGTCGCCGCCGGTTCTTGCGCTTTTGGCGGGCGTCACTCTGCTTTGCTATACCGAAGATGGCTGACTCGCGGATATAGGCGAGGATCGGCGCAAGAAAGGGCCGCGCGTGGGGATGACATTGAGGGCTTGCGCCGCGGCGGGCGTGTGTCTGAGCGCGCTGGTCCTCGCCGGCGCCGCGTCCGCGGCCGAGCCCCTCAGCAAGATGATGACGCCGCCGCCAAAGAAGGCCGCCCCGGTGCCCGACGATGGCTTGAAGGGCGGCGGCTTCTATCTCGAAGCGGACTCCCTCATCCAGAACGATACGACGCATGTGGTCACTGCCGAGGGATCTGTGGTGGCCCGCTATCGTGGCCGCGTCCTGCACGCCGACGAACTCGACTACAATCGTGACACCGGCGTCGTGACGGCCCGCGGCAATGTCGTGGTGGTCAACGCGGACGGCACGACCCAGTTCGCCACGGCCCTGACCCTCGATAAGGATATGAGCGAGGGCGTCGCGATCGGTTTCTCGACGCGCCTTCAGCAAAACGTGAAGATCGCGGCGGCGCGAACCCAGCGCTTCAGCGCCAACGTCACAGAATTCGATCGGGTCATTTTCACGCCGTGCCAAATCTGCACGGAGAACGGCCAGAAGACGCCCACCTGGTCGATCAAGGCGCGCAAGGTCGTCGAAGACAAGGCGCGTCACACCCTCTACTTCCAGGACGCGGTGATCCAGGTGAAAGGCGTCGGCGTCTTCTATCTGCCGGCGTTCTACGCCGCCGATCCGAGCTCGGCGCGCAAGTCCGGCTTCCTGCTTCCCAGTGTGACGATTTCGGGATCCCGCGGCTTCTCCTACGAGCAGCCCTACTACCAAGTCATCACATCAAGCGCCGACCTCACGCTCTCGCCGCAGTTCAACACCAAGGTCAATCCATTCCTGAATATTGACTTCCGGAAGCGCTTCTATTCAGGAGTCATGGATATCCGGGCCGGCTTTACCGACGATCGGGATTTTACTTCGGGTGGAGACAAGTTCGGACCCAATACGTTTCGCAGCTACATCCTCGCCAGCGGCCAATTTGACCTGGGATCACACTGGTCCTGGGGGTTCACCGCCGAGCAGACCTCCGACAAGCTGATCTTTGAGAAATATTCCATTCCGGACGTCTATACCGACCGCGGTCTCTACGCCGCCGACGGCGGACGGCTGATCTCGCAACTGGATGCGGTGCGACAGGACCAGGATTCGTTTCTGTCGATCGCCGCGGTCGACGTCCAGGGCCTCAGGCCCAACGACATCCAGAGCACCATTCCGACGGTGGCGCCGCTCATCGAGGCGCACTACGAATTGCCCGAAGACATTCTTGGCGGCCGCTTGCGGTTCGACGGAAGCGCCGTGGTGCTGACTCGCAATCAGTCACCGACGCTGGAGGGCTTGGCCGGCATCGACAGCCGGCGCGCCACCCTCGGTTTCGACTGGCAGTCCAGCTTCACCTTCAGCAACGGCCTGAGGATCCAGCCGTTCGTGCAGGGCCGCAGCGACGTCTACAACCTGAGCAACCTCGCCGCGCCGTCCGCCTCGAACGCCACCATCGCGCGAGCCTTTGGCGATGTTGGCGCGCTGATCAGCTATCCCCTGATCAAATCGACGCCAGCTGCCACCTGGATCCTTGAGCCCCTCGCCCAGATTGCGATCGGTCCCGACACCAAGCTCGATCCGCGCATTCCCAACGAAGACAGCCAGATCTGGCAGTTCGATGAGACAAACCTGTTCGATGTCAACCGGTCCCCTGGCTATGACCTCTACGAGGGCGGCCAGAGTCTCACCCTGGCGGGCCGTGCGACCCTGATCCTGCCGGACGGCGGCGCTGGCAGCCTGACGGTTGGCCGGGTGCTGCAAGCGGAGCGCGACCCTTTCGCGCCGAAGCGCACCGGGCTTCAGACGCCCCTTTCCGACTGGATCGTCGGCCTTGATGCAAATCTGTTTTCCAACGTGTCGGCCTTTTCGCGCTGGCGGTTCGATTCGTCCAATTTCTCGGTCAACAGCGTTGAAACAGGTGTCAATTTCACCACCAGTCGGGTTTCTGGCTACGTAAGTTATCTGTACGAGGCGCAGTCGCCGACCGGCGGGCGGGTGAACAGCCTCGATATCCATGGAGAGGTGTGGGCGACCAAGCACTGGGGCCTGGACATCTATTCCATCGTCGACGGCGGCACGTGGCGGCAGAACGACATCGGCTTGGTCTACAAGGACGACTGCATCCGCGTCGAAATCCTCTACCGGCGCAACGAGACCTTCAACGGCACGCTGGGACCATCGAGTTCGGTGATCCTGCGCCTTTCGCTCGCCACATTGGGCAATACACGCTAAAGCGCCTCGCCACTCAAACTGGGGGCCGGGGACAGTGATAAGGACAACGCAGTTTCCATGAAGTCATCTGGCATTCCCCGGCGTCTGGCGGCCCCGGCCGTGCTCGGCTGTCTGACTGTTGTGCTTGCCTCGACGGCCCTGCCTCAGATCACCGCGCCCATCGTTTCGGCGCCCTCCATCGAGCCCTCCGCCGCGCCGCCCGCGGCCGTGGACTCGGGCGCCCTCGACAGCAGCGTCGTGATCACCGTCAATGATGAGCTGATCTCGACCTACGACATCGTCCAGCGGATGCGCCTGCTCATCGTCACGGCGGGAATCCAACCGACCGAGCAGAACATCCCGACCTTGCAGCAGGAGGCGGCGCGCTCCCTGATCGATGAGCACCTCGAAATGCAGGACCTCCGAAAGGAGGGCAAGGAGCAGAAATTCGACCTGGTGGCGTCCGACGCCGAGGTCAATGACGAGCTGGCCGACATCGCCCGCAGCAACAACACCAGCGCCGATCAGCTGCTCGGCCAACTGGCGGCGCAGGGCGTCGCCCCCGGGACTCTAAAGGACCAGCTCCGCGCCGAGATCAGCTGGCGCGGCTGGATCCGCGGACGCTACGGTTCGCGGATCGCCATCGGCGACGACCAGATCAAGGCCTACCAGCAGCGAATGGAGGCCGAGGCGGGCAAGCCGCAATACCAGGTGAATGAAATCTTCATCGACGCAGCGCGCGCGGGCGACATGAATGCCGCCACCGCCGCCGCTCAGCAACTCATTGACCAGATCCACAAAGGCGCGCCCTTCGCGGCGGTGGCGCGGCAGTTCTCCAACTCCCCCTCGGCTGCCAACGGCGGCGAAGTGGGTTGGATCACGCCCGGCGAGATGCCGACCGAAGTCGATCAGGCTCTGGAAACCCTTCGCCCCGGCCAGATATCGGCGCCGATCCCGGTGAGGGACGGCGTCTATGTCATCCTCCTGCGCGACCGCCGCGCGGGCGGGACAACGACCGTGGTCGATCTCAAGCAGGCCGCCATCGCCCTGCCAAAGGACGCAACAGACACCCAGGTTTCCGACGCCCAAGCCAAGCTGGTGGCGTTGAAGGCGACGCTCAACGGCTGTGACAACATCGCCGTCGAAGGCGCGAAGGTCGACGGCGTGGTGACCGGCGATCTCGGCGAGGCGGAAACCAAGGATCTTGCGCCCGCGTTCCGCGACGCGGCCGAAAAGCTGGAAGTCGGACAGGTCTCCGATCCCATCCGCACAGACGCTGGCCTTCACCTGGTGGCGCTCTGTTCGCGCCACCTGGGCGGGGCCCAGATGTTGACGAAGGACGAGATTGAGAATCGTCTCTTCGGCCAGGAACTGGCGATGATCGCCAAACGCCAGCTTCGCGACCTGCGCAATTCGGCGACGATCGAGAGTCGGTGACGGCGGCGCCCATCGCCCTGAGCCTGGGCGATCCGGCCGGTGTCGGCCCTGAGATAATCGCTGGCGCGTGGCGCGTCTTGAGGAACACTGGACCAGTATTCGCCGTCGTCGGCGATGCGGCGAGCCTGCGGCGAGGTGGCGCGCCGGCGTTGCCGATCGAAACCTTGACCGGAGCCTCCGCCTTTTTCGCCGACAAGCTGCCGGTCATTGATCAACCCCTTGCCCGAGCGGTCACCCCCGGCGCGCCGGACCCTGCGGCAGCGGCCGCAATCATCGCCTGGATCGAAACCGCTGCCACCTTCGCGCTGAGAGGCGAAGCGGGCGCCGTGGTCACTGGACCCATTGCCAAGGCCCTCCTCTACGAGGCCGGCTTCCGCTTTGCCGGCCATACCGAATTCCTCGCCCGACTCACAGGAGGCGCAACCCCGGTCATGATGCTGACCGCCGGCGGCCTGCGCTGTTCGCTCGTCACCATCCACGAGCCGATTTCAAAGGTTTCAGGCCTGCTCTCACCCCAGGCGATCCTCGCAGCCGGCCTGACGACTCACGCGGCCCTCAAGCAGGACTTTGCGATCGATCATCCACGGCTCGCGATCGCCGCGCTCAACCCGCACGCCGGAGAATCCGGCGCCCTGGGCGACGAAGAAGCCCGGATCATACGTCCTGCAATCGACCAACTCAGGGCCGCCGGGGTGTCAGCAAGCGGACCTCACCCGGCCGACACCCTGTTCCACCCCGAGGCGCGCGATCGCTATGACGCCGCTCTTTGCATGTATCACGACCAGGCCCTGATACCGGTGAAGATGCTTGATTTCTGGAGCGGCGTGAACGTGACCCTGGGACTTCCGATCGTCAGGACATCGCCTGACCACGGTGTCGCCTATGACCTCGCCGGCAAAGGTGTGGCCAGGCCCGACAGCCTTATCGCCGCTCTTCGCCTGGCCGCCGAGATCGCCGCCCGGCGAGCCTCACAGTGAGATCTTCGACTTGAAGATTGCAACCCTGCCACCCCTGCGCGAGGCCCTGCATGCCGCCGGACTCGGGGCCCGCAAGCGGTTCGGTCAACACTTCCTTCTGGATCTCAATATTTGCCGAAAAATCGTCAGAATCGCTGAGGTTCGTGAGGGGGATGCGATACTCGAAGTCGGTCCCGGTCCGGGCGGCCTGACCCGAGCTCTTCTGGAGACCGGAGCCAAGGTCACTGCGGTGGAGAAGGACCCACGCTTCTTCCCCCTGCTCCAGGATCTGGCGGCCGCCGCCGAAGGCCGGCTCACGGTGATCGACGATGACGCCCTAGCATTCGACGAAGCCGACAAGCTTTGCCCCGGCGCCTCGGTCGTCGCCAACCTGCCGTACAACGTGGCCAGTCCGCTGCTGGTCAAATGGCTAACCGGTCCGTACAGGCCGAGGAGCCTGACCCTGATGTTCCAGGCCGAGGTGGCCCGGCGCATAACCGCCAGTCCGGGCGTGGCCGACTATGGCCGCCTCGGCGTCCTCAGCCAGGCGGTTTGCGATGGCCGCATCGCCCTGACCCTGCCGGCGCGAGCGTTCACGCCGCCGCCGAAGGTGGATTCAGCCGTCGTCCGCCTTGTCCCGCATGCATACCCTCTGCCTGCCAAGCTGATCGAGCGGCTGCAGATCGTCACCGCCGCCGCCTTCGGCCAGAGGCGCAAGAAGTTGCGATCGTCAATCAAGGAGCTTGGCGGTGCGAATCTTTGCCTCCTTGCCGGCGTCGATCCGGACGCTCGGGCGGAAACCGTGAGCATCGCCGGCTTTCTCGCCTTGGCGGAGCGCTCTGCCTAGTCCGGCGGTTCGGTGAGGCGGCCGACGAAACCGGCCAGCCACGGGTTGCGGTCTCGCCGCTGACGCTCGGCGCAATAGATGTCCTCAATAGCCGCATAGGCCTGTTCGAAGTCGTCGTTGACGATCACGTAGTCGTATTCGCTCCAGTGGCCGATTTCGTCGCGGGCCCGCGCCAGGCGCCGGGCGATGACATCCTCCGAATCCTGAGCGCGGCCATGTAGACGCTTGGCAAGAGCCTCCAGGCTCGGCGGCAGGATGAACAACCGCACCGCGTCCATCGGCATCGCCTTGTGAATTGCGGCGGCGCCCTGCCAGTCGATGTCAAACAACACATCCTGTCCCGCGGCCAGGTGAGCCTCTACCGGAGCGCGGGGCGTGCCATAGAGGTGTTCGTGGACTTCCGCCCACTCCAGAAACTGGCCACCGGCAACCTTGGCGTCGAATTCTGCGCGGGTCGCAAAGTGATATTCGTTCCCGTCCGTCTCGCCGGGCCGAGGCGAGCGGGTGGTGACCGAGATCGACAGCCGGATCTCCGGATGACGCTCGGCCAGGCGACGGCTCAGGGAAGTTTTACCGGCGCCGCTCGGGCTTGAAATGACGAGCAGCAGACCGCGGCGCTCACTCGACATTCTGCACCTGCTCTCTGAGCTGATCGATCACCGCCTTCAGCTCCAGACCGGCGGCGGTCAACTCGGCCGAAGCGGACTTGGCGGTCAGGGTGTTGGCTTCGCGCATGAACTCCTGAGCCAAGAAATCCAGCCTGCGGCCGGCCGGTCCATCCGAGTCAAGGATGTCGCGGGCGGACTTCAGATGGGCCCGGATGCGGTCGAGTTCTTCGCGAACATCTGCGCGCGCGGCCTGGACCGCCGCCTCCTGGAGAATCCGCTCATGCGGGGCCGCCTCGCCAAGCAATTCCCCAAGACGGCGAGCGAAGCGGTCGCGGACCAGTTGCGGTTGAGTTGACGCTGCTATCTCGGCAGAAAGCGTCAGCGCATCGACGCGCGCCAAAAAACCCTCGATCAGATTTCCGAGCGCCCGTCCCTCTCCCGTCCTCGCCTTGGCAAGGTCGTCCAGCGCGCCGGCAATGTCGCGGAAGATGGCAGCCTCGAGCTCGGCGCGCGCGTCCGGGTCATCATCGGAGTCAGCGGAGTCAAACACGCCGCGCAAGGCGAGAAGGCCATCGGCGGTCGGCGCCGTGGCTCGGCCCGACTCGATGAGCGGCGCGATCGCCGCGAGATAAAGTTCAATCACGTCGTGATGGATGCGCGCCGCGCCCATACTTTCGGCGCGACGGGCCTGGAGGGTTATTCCGATCTGGCCGCGCTGAAACCTCGCCTGTGCGGCCTCCCTCGCCAATCGTTCCAGGCTCTCGAACCCGCCCGGCGCCCGGAATCGGACCTCAAGCGAGCGGCCATTGACGCTTCGGACCTCCGCCGTCCAAGTCCACGCGCCGTACGCGCCGTCACGACGGGCGAAGCCCGTCATCCCGCTGAGGTTCATTCCCCTCCCCCCGAGCCGGTCTCGATATGCGAGCGTTCGATCGACCGCCAGCGGGCCACGTTCTTCAGATGCGCCGCCAGAGTCGAGGAAAAGGAATGACCGCCGGTTCCATTGGCAACGAAATAGAGGTCGTCACTTCGGCTGGGCTGGAGCACGGCTTCCAATGCCGCGCGGCCAGGATTGGCGATGGGGGTCGGCGGCAGGCCGGGGGCAGCATAGGTGTTGTATGGCGTGCGCCGCGCCAGTTCCGATACGCGCAGCCCATGGCCCAGCGGAGCTCCGCCCGTGAGCCCATAAACCACGGACGGATCGCTATCGAGGCGCATGCCCGTTCGTAGGCGGTTGAGATAGACCGCGGCGACATGCGGTCGCTCGGCCGGCAGCGCCGTCTCCTTCTCGACGATCGAGGCGAGAATGACCGCCTCCTCCGGTGAGCGATAGGGAAGACCGGCCGCGCGCTGGGACCAAAGGGTCTGGATGAGCGCGTTCCTCGCCGCCTGCATGCGCCCTATGACATGGGAGCGGCTCTCGCCGAAGCCGACTTGATAGGTTTCAGGCAGGAGAGAGCCCTCCGCCGAGACTGGCGCGGCGCCGGTGAGCTCCGGCGCGGCGTCGAGGATGGCCGCCGCCTGGGCCGACGTCAGGCCTTCCGGAATGGTGACGAAGTGGCGGACGATCGCGCCCGAGCGGATCGCCATCAATACCTGGGCGAGTGAGGCATGAGATGGAATGATGTATTCGCCAGCCTTGAGACTATGCGCGGAGCCGGAAACTTCGGCCGCCACTATGAATGCGCTGGGCCATCGGATGACGCCGGCAGCAGCCAGCTTTCCGGCGATCATCGGCAATCCTGTATGAACGGGAAGAACGACTCGTGTTGCGTCGCCGGAACGCGCCGCCGGCCCTGGCGCAAACGCGAGTCCTGCGCCGACGATCACTGCAAGGCCGGCGAAAACGGCCACGAATGTGAGGATTCGGCGCGACCAACCGGCCCTCTTCAGTCTCACGGAGCGGCGTAGGCGCCTGGAGGCGCCTCGCGCGCGAGGCCGGCGAGTCACGGGGCTGTCGTGAAGATGACGCTGGCGTTGGTGCCGCCGAACCCGAAGCTGTTGGAAAGAACTACGTCGATCTTGCGCGGTTTGGCCTTATGCGGCGCCAGGTCGATGGCGGTCTCGACGGACGGCTTGTCGAGATTGAGGGTCGGCGGGGCGATCTGGTCGCGGATGGCAAGCACGGAAAAGGCCGCTTCAACAGCGCCTGCCGCACCCAGCAGGTGGCCGATCGCCGATTTGGTCGATGACATGGTCACCTTGGCCGCCGCATTGCCCATCATTCGCTCGACGGCGCCCAGTTCGATCTCGTCACCAAGTGGCGTCGATGTGCCATGTGCGTTGATATAGTCAATGTCGGAAGGTTGCAGGCCGGCGTGCGCGATCGCCGCGCGCATGGCGCGGAAGCCGCCGTCGCCATCCTCCGCCGGCGCCGTGATGTGATAGGCGTCGCCTGCAAGGCCGTAGCCGACTACCTCTGCGTAGATCCGCGCGCCACGCGCCTTGGCGTGCTCCAGTTCTTCCAGCACCAGCACGCCGGCGCCTTCGCCCATCACGAAACCGTCCCGGTCGACGTCATAGGGTCTCGAGGCGCGCTGCGGTTCGTCATTGAATTTCGTCGACATCGCCCGGCAGGCGATGAAACCCGCGATGCCGATGGGGCACACGGCCGCCTCCGCCCCACCGGCGACCATCACGTCTGCATCTCCATTCTTGATGAAGCGCATGGCGTCGCCCACCGCATGGGCGCCGGTGGCGCAAGCCGTCACCACCGAATGGTTGGGGCCCTTGAATCCATGACGGATCGAGACCTGACCCGAGGCGAGATTGATCAGGGCCGAGGGGATGAAAAACGGACTCACCCGCCGCGGGCCTTTTTCGTGGAGTTCCACGGCCGTGTCGGCGATTGTCGAAAGTCCGCCGATGCCGGATCCGATATTGACGCCTGTCCGCTCGCGATCGGATTCCCCAGTCGGGGCCCAGCCGCTGTCGCGCACCGCCTCATCGGCGGCGGCGATGGCGTAAAGGATGAAGTCGTCGATCCGCCGCTGTTCCTTGGCGCTGACCACTTGGTCAGGATCGAAGCTGCCGGGAACGGCCGCCCCGCCGCCACCGCGGCCATCAACCCTGGGGACTTCACAGGCGACCTGGCACGCGTAGTCGGCAGGATCGAAGGCGGTGATCCGTCCGGCGCCGGATTTTCCTTCAATCAGAGCGCGCCAACTCGTCTCTACGCCCCAGCCCAGCGGCGTGACCAAGCCCAGACCGGTGACGACAACACGGCGCATTGAGCGATGTCAGGCGCCCAGGCGCTCTCCGATGAACTTCACCGCATCGCCAACCGTCTGGATGTGTTCAGCCGCGTCGTCGGGGATCTCGATGTCGAACTCTTCCTCGAAGGCCATGACGAGTTCGACATTGTCCAGGCTGTCTGCGCCCAGATCGTCGATGAAGCTGGCCTTCTCGGTGACCTTTTCCGGGTCGGCGTCCAGGTGCTCGATGACGATCTTGCGCACGCGCTCGAGAATGTCGGACATGTTCAGATTTCTAGTCCCTCTCTGTCAGGCTCGGCCTAAGGCGACCTATCGGCTCGATCCTGGTGGTTTGTCATCGAAGGCCGGCGCGCCGGCCAAAGGTTCCGTTGTCTTGGATGACCCGCCTAGCATGTTCCTTAGGGTCCGCCTAGCGGGCCGGCCCCGACCCCACTTAAGGCTCAGATCATGGCCATGCCGCCGTTCACATGCAGCGTCTGGCCGGTCACATAGGCCGCCTCTTCGCTGGCGAGATAGACACAGGCGGCGGCCACCTCTTCGCCCACGCCCAGCCGACTGGCCGGAATGGTCGACAGGATCTGGCTTCGCTGAGCCTCGCTCAAGGCGTCGGTCATCGGACTGGCGATGAATCCAGGCGCCACGCAATTGACCGTGATCTGACGACTCGCGACTTCCTGAGCCAGCGCCTTGGAGAAGCCGATCATGCCCGCTTTCGAAGCGGCGTAATTGGCCTGGCCGGCATTGCCCACCACGCCGACGACAGACGTGATGCCGACAATGCGGCCCCAGCGGCGGCGCATCATGCCGCGCACGGCCGCCCGTGAAAGGCGGAAATAGCTCTCGAGGTTGACGGTCATCACCGTCCGCCAGTCTTCGTCCTTCATCCGCATCAGCAGTCCGTCACGGGTGACCCCGGCATTGGCCACCAGGATGTCGATCGGCGAACCAGCGGCCGTCTCGGCCCGCTCGGTCAGACCGTCCACGGCCGCCGCGTCGGCAAGGTCACAGGTGACCTGGCTGGTTCGCTCGCCAAGCTCGCCGACCAAGTTTGCGAGCGCGGCCTCCCGTGTGCCTGTAAGGACGACATGTGCGCCGGCGCCGTGGAACGCTCTGGCGATGGCGCCGCCGATGCCGCCGCTGGCGCCGGTGACCAGAGCGGCGCGTCCCGACAGATCGAACATGACCTCCATTCTCCCTTGTCTTCAGATCGCCTTGGCGAAGGCTTCCAGATCTGCCGGCGCGTTGAGGGCGAACGTCACCGCGTCAGGGACGATGCGCTTGGCTATTCCGGAGAGGACCTTGCCCGCGCCTGCCTCGGCGAAGCTGTCGACGCCGCCCTCTCCGGCCAGCCATTCGATGCTCTCCCGCCAGCGCACCCGGCCGGTCACCTGTTCGACCAGCAATGCCCTGATCCTTTCAGGATCGTCCACGGGTCTGGCGGTGATGTTGGCGATGACGGCTGGTCGTGGAGCGCGGATGGCGGCATCTCCCAGCGCCTCGGCCATTTCCTCGGCCGCGGGGGCCATGAGCGAACAATGGAAGGGCGCCGAGACGTTGAGCGGTATGGCCCGCGCCCCGAGCTCCTTTGCCTTTTCGATGGCGAGATCAACCGCCCCCTTGTCGCCGGAGATGACCACGTTGCCGGCGTTGTTGTCGTTGGCGATCACACAGACGCCGACGGCGGCGCCCGCCGCTACGGCCGCCTCGGCCAGGGCGACGTCGCTCTTGGGGCCGACGAGCGAGGCCATGGCGCCCCCCCCGACCGGAACGGCGCGCTGCATGGCTTGACCGCGCAGCTTCAGTAGACGGGCCGCCTCGTCCAGACCGAGCGCGCCGGCCGCCGCCAGGGCCGAATACTCGCCAAGCGAATGACCGGCGACAAAGGCCGCTCGCGCGACCTCGATCCCGAAGTCCTGCGTCAGCGCGCCCATGACCGCCAGACTCACCGCCATCAGCGCCGGCTGGGCGTTCTCAGTGAGGGTCAACATCTCAGCCGGACCCTCGCGCATAAGCCGGAAGAGATGCTGACCGAGCGCCTCGTCGACTTCCTCGAACACCGCCCGCGCCGCGGCGAAGGCCTCGGCCAATTCGACGCCCATGCCCACGGCCTGGCTACCCTGGCCGGGAAATAGAAAGGTGAGGCTCATGGTCCGGCAGGCCCCTTTCACCGTTGGTTGGTCGTCGCGAGGGTTAGGTGAAAGGCCGCCGCGTCACAAGCCGGTCCTGACGTGGCCGCCAAACTGCGGCATAGTGGGCTGAACCACGAGGAGAAACGCCATGAACCGAATCGCCCTGTCTGCCGCATTGGCGGCGCTCGTCGCCGCGCCGGCCGCCTTCGCCGACTTGGCGGTGGGAGACAAGGCGCCCGACTTCTCGGCTCAGGCGTCGATGGCCGGCAAGTCGTTTCCTTTCGAACTCAACAAGGCGCTGAAGAGGGGACCGGTCGTGCTCTACTTCTTCCCGGCGGCGTTCACAAAGGGCTGCACGATCGAAGCCCACGACTTCGCTGAGGCATCGGACCAATACAAGGCGCTCGGCGCCACCTTGATCGGCGTGACGGCCGGCAACATCAATCGCCTGACCGAGTTTTCGGTGAGCGAATGCCGCTCGAAATTCCCTGTAGCGGCCGATCCGGACGCCAAGATCGCGGCAGAGTACAAGTCGGTGTTCGCCGAACATCCCGGCTATTCGCTGCGGACGAGTTATGTGATCGCGCCAAACCGCAAAGTGCTTTTCGTCTATTCCAACCTCAACCCCGACGACCACGTGGCCCAGACCTTGGCGGCGGTGAAGGCCTGGCGAGATAAGCACCCGATGTGATCGGACCTCTGGCGGCTTGCCTTCCAGTCCGATTGCGGCTAACTGCGCGCCTCTTTCAACGGGCTCGGTCTCAAGCGGAACGTCAATGGGTTCGGGAAGCCTCCCGGCCGCCGCCATGAGAGCCATCGTCCCGAGGAGCGCCTTCCCGGCTCCTTCGAGACGCCGCGCCCCAGATGCGGAAGTTTAAGACGCCATGGCGTTCTACGAGCATGTGCTCATCGCCCGTCAGGATATCTCCCCGACCCAGGCCGAAACCCTGAACGAAGAACTCAAGGCCCTGATCGAGGGTCAGGGCGGCCATGTAGCCAAGATCGAGTACTGGGGGCTGCGCAACCTCTCCTATCGCATCCGCAAGAACCGCAAGGGACATTATTCCCTGTTGGCGATCGATGCGGCGCCGGCGGCGGTCAAAGAGATGGAGCGGCAGCTTTCCCTCAACGAGGACGTGCTGCGGTACCTGACTCTACGCGTCGACCAGCTCGACCTCGAACTCTCTCCGATCCTCGCCCGCCGCGACCGCGAGCGGCGCTTCGACGACATTCCGGCCTGAGATTCCCATGAGCGACCAAACAATCATTTCTGAATCCCCCTCCGCCGGCGGCGGCCCGCGGCGCAACTTCATGCGTCGCCGCAAGGTGTGCCCGTTCTCCGGCGCGGGCGCGCCCAAGATCGACTACAAGGACGTCAAGCTGTTGCAGCGCTACGTGTCGGAGCGTGGCAAGATCGTGCCATCGCGGATCACCGCGGTCTCGGCCAAGAAGCAGCGTGAGCTGGCTCAGGCCATCAAGCGCGCCCGCTTTCTCTCCCTTCTGCCCTACGTCACGCGCTAGGAGGGCATGAAATGAAAGTCATTCTGCTCGAACGCGTCGAACGGCTGGGCGGCCTTGGCGAGGTCGTCAACGTCAAGGACGGCTTCGCCCGCAATTTCTTGCTGCCGCGTTCCAAGGCGCTGCGCGCCAACGCCACCAACATGAAGGTGTTCGACGACATGCGCGTCGACATCGAGGCGCGCAACGCCAAGTCACGCGAGGCCGCTGAAAAATCCGGCAATAAGCTGGACGGCGCCACCTATGTGATGATCCGCCAGGCCGGCGAAAGCGGTCAGCTCTATGGCTCGGTCTCCGGTCGTGACGTGGCCGACGCCGTTAACGCCGATGGCGGCAAGGTCGATCGCGCCATGGTCGTCCTCGATCGGCCGATCAAGACTCTGGGCCTTCATCCGGTGAAGCTTCGCCTGCACCCCGAGGTAGTCGTGACCATTCAGGTCAACATCGCCCGCAGCAAGGACGAGGCCGAGCGCCAAGCGCGCGGCGAGGACGTCATCGCCAGTCAGTTCGACGCCGACCGCGCTCTTGACGCCGGCGCCATCGCCGAACTTCTGGAGGGCGGCGCCGGGCAGCACGAGGAAGTCGCCGAAGAGGCCTGAGGTCGCGGCTTTCGGGCCATCCACAGACAACGGTTTTCTGGGGACATCAGCGCGGATCCGCCCCCTTTTCGCGCGGGCCTGAGCTATGGTCTCCGACCTCATGGCCCTGGTTCCACTCCTCGATCTGCGTCCGTCCGATCCGCCCGATCAGGCGCTACATGCCCCAGCGAATATTGAGGCCGAACAGGCTCTCCTAGGCGTACTTCTCTATGACAACAGCGCCTTCGAGCGCCTGAGCGACAGCCTTCAAGCATCGGATTTCTTCGAGCCGTTCCACGGCCGCCTGTTCGACTCCGTCCAGGCCCATATCCGCCGCGGCCAGCTCGCCGAGCCGATCCTGATGAACGACCAATTCCAGCGAGACCCGGCCTTCGAGGAACTTGGCGGGATGCGCTACCTGGCAAGCCTGGTCGAGCACGCCCCGCCAGCCGCGAACGCACCGGACTACGCCCGGGTGATTCACGATCTGTCGCTGAGGCGCGCGCTGATCCGCATCGGCGGGGAAATCTCGGCCGACGCCCAAACGGGCGATCCAGACCTCAACGGCCGCGAGCAGATCGAGTCCGCCGAACAGAAGCTGTTCACCCTCGCCGAGACCGGCTCGGCCAGTCAGGGCTTGGTGGGACTCGGCGAAGCCCTGCAGGGCGCCGTGGAGATGGCCGCCAACGCCTACAGTCGCGAAGGCGGCCTTTCGGGCCTGTCGACCGGACTGGCTGACCTGGACGAAAAGCTGGGCGGCCTGCACGCATCCGACCTCGTCGTGCTGGCGGCTCGCCCGTCCATGGGCAAGACGGCGCTCGGAGCCAACATCGCTTTCGATGTCGCGCGACACTACGAGTACGAAGTGCTTCCAGACGGCGGCCGGCGGACCGTGCGCGGCGGCGTGGTCGCCTTCTTCTCCCTGGAAATGAGTGGCGAGCAGCTGGCGCTGCGGCTTCTGGCAGAACTCACGGGCGTACCCTCCGACCGCATTCGCAAGGGCCAGATCAACGCCGCCGAATTCGGCATGATCCGCGACGCCGCCGCCGAGATCGCCGGCGCGCCCCTGCACATCGATGATACCGGCGGCATTTCCATCGCCAAGCTGGCCGCGCGCGCCCGGCGGCTCAAGCGCACCATCGGGCTCGACCTGATCGTTATCGACTATCTGCAGCTGGTCACCGGGACCGAGACCTCGCGGAACGACAATCGGGTCCAGGAAGTGACCCAGATCACCCAGGGATTGAAGGCCCTGGCCAAGGAGCTCGACGTGCCCGTCCTGGCCCTCGCCCAGCTCTCACGTCAGGTGGAGAACCGCGAGGACAAGAAGCCCCAGCTCGCCGACCTGCGGGAAAGCGGATCGATTGAGCAAGACGCCGACGTGGTGATGTTCATCTACCGCGAGGCCTATTACCTCTCGCGCGGCGAGCCCAAGGACAACACCGAGGCCCATATCGAGTGGGAAGAAAAACTCGACGCCATCCGGCACATTGCCGAAATCATCATCGGCAAGCAACGCCACGGACCCATTGGCGTGGTCCGCCTGCACTTCGACGAGGATCTGACCAAATTCTCGAACTATGCCCGCGAGGGCCGGTACGAGCAGAGATGAACTTGGGCGCGCCGTGAACCCGGCGCGCTCCCGTCGATCAGAACAATCCGCCGCCCATCATCGAACCGACGAACAGCATGGTCTGCAGGGCGCCGAACACCATGGCGATAATCAGCGCCGCCACGAACGAGGCCCCCATGCATATCAGGGCGTAACCGGAGGACTTTTCCGCCGGTGTCTTCATCAATTTCGGAGCGCCGATCCAGAACGTGTAGAGGCTGTAGAACAGCGCCGCGACCACGACGAGCGCGCCCAGAATCGGCACAATCAGGGCAAGGCCGCTCACCCAAACCGCCGTCCACGAATAGACGGCCAATTTCATAGCCTGGACCGGATTCTTCTGACCGTCGAAGCTCGGAGCCAGGGCGTCGATGATCAGGCCGACCACAAATGTCGTCAGCAGATACTCGACATAGGTGAGCACCGCCCGTCCGGCGAGCGCCACCGGACCAAAATGGCCGACGAACGGCATGAAGGAGTGCATGAAGCCAAGAACTGAGAACGCCAACGCAGACATCACCGCCGACATGATCGGAAGGATCAGGGCCAGGATGCAGGCGTAGCCCGTGAATACGCCCTGCACTGTCGCCGTCTCGCCTTCGATGACATCCCACTCAACAGCGGGTTTGGTCAAAATTCCCACGACCCGCGCGACCAATCCGGCGTTGCGGGGCTGTTCCACTACGCTCATTTTTGAGTCCCTCCCGGCTTCCGCGGCGGAAGCGCGTCCAATGCGTAGCGCAATTGCGGCGAGGCGGCGAGTCATCGGTCGTTGCAAAGGCCGTCGCTGGAAGCGCACTTCCGCGTGTTCATGTATAGTTCTGGTTCTCGCAAACGAATCGGCCTGACATGCCTCGCGACGGCGCGCTCTACCTCTGCCAGTCCTGCGGGGCGGTCCATGCCAAATGGGCCGGCCAGTGCGGCGCGTGCGGCGCCTGGAACACTCTGGTGGAAGAGTCCGTAGGCGCACCGCCAGGCGCCCTGCCCCGGCGCGGCAAATCTCCGGGCTTGGCCTTCGAGGCTCTGACCAGTGAAACCGCTCCGCCCGAGCGGATCGTCACGGGCGTCGAGGAGTTCGACCGGGTTGTCGGCGGCGGGGTGGTGCGCGGTTCGGCCGTGCTTCTCGCCGGCGACCCTGGTGTGGGCAAATCGACGCTTCTGCTGGACGTCGCGGCCCGGGCCGCCAGAGCCGGTGCGTCCTGCGTTTACATCTCCGGAGAGGAAGCGGCCGAGCAGATCCGCGCACGGGCTGTGCGAATGGGCCTCGCCGACGCGCCCGTGAAGCTCGCAGCCGAAACCTCGTTGCGCGCCATCCTCGATGGCCTCAAGCGCGAGGCCTGCGATCTGGTCGTGGTGGATTCGATCCAGACCCTGTGGAGCGACGCGCACGAGGCCGGGCCAGGCTCGGTGACCCAGGTTCGCGCCTGCGCCGGTGAGCTCGTACGGCTGGCCAAGAGGCGAGGCCTTGCCGTGGTCCTCGTCGGACACGTCACCAAGGACGGCCAGATCGCCGGACCACGGGTGGTCGAGCACATGGTCGACGCCGTTCTCTCGTTCGAAGGAGAGCGTGGTTATCCGTTCCGCATCCTGCGCGGCGTCAAGAACCGCTTCGGCGCCACCGACGAAATCGGTGTTTTCGAGATGGGCGACGCCGGCCTTCTGGAGGTGAAGAACCCATCGGCTCTGTTCCTTCCCGAGGGCGGCGCCCGGGCGGCGGGGGCAGCGGTGTTCGCCGGCATCGAAGGATCGCGCCCGGTGCTGGTCGAGTTCCAGGCGCTGGTCGCGCCGACCGTCTATGGCACGCCCAGGCGCGCCGTTGTCGGCTGGGACCCCGGCCGCTTGGCGATGATCCTGGCGGTGCTCGACGCCCGCTGCGGACTTGGATTCGCCACGCGTGACGTCTATCTGAACGTCGCCGGCGGCCTCCGGATCGGCGAGCCGGCCGCGGATTTGGCTGCGGCGGCGGCGCTGGCATCGTCGGCGCTGGATACCGCGCTGCCGCAGGATTGCGTTGTCTTTGGCGAGATCAGTCTTTCAGGAGACGTTCGGAACGTGAGCCGAAGCGAGACGCGATTGAAGGAGGCGGCCAAGCTCGGCTTCGCACGCGCCCTCGCGCCTCAAGGCGCGATCTCGAGCTCCACCTTGCCCATCACGGGCGTCAAACGATTGGCCGAAGCAGTTTCTCGCATCGGCGAGGGCGCCTGGAGCTGATCGGAGGTGACCGGATTCGATATCCTCGCCGGCGCCATCCTCCTGGTGTCGGGCCTGATCGGATTCGCCCGTGGCGCGACCCGCGAGGTGGTCACCTTGACGGCGTTCGTTGCCGGCGTTGCGATCGCGATCTTTGGATTGCGGTTCAGCGCTCCGATCGCCGGTCATTTCATACATGTGCTGTGGCTGGCGCGCGTGGCGGCTCTGGTGATTGTGTTTGTGGCGGTCTACATCGCCGTGCGTCTGGCCGGAGGGGCCCTGAACCGCGGGGTGCGCCAGACGGCGCTCTCTGGACTGGACCGCGTGCTGGGATTCGCCATCGGCTTGGCGCGAGGGGCGGTGGTGATCGCCATCATTGCTCTGGCCATTCGAGCCGCCACGCCGCCCGAGCGGATGCCGCACTGGTACTCGCAGGCGCTCATCTATCCCGAAGCAAGGGCGGGGGGGCAGGCCCTTCGCGCCCTGGCGCCCAAGGGCATGGCCTTCATGCGCAGGGCGGCGCCAGTGGTCGAGAACGCTATGACCGATGAGAATACGGTTTCCGGAAATGATTCGACCGACCCGCAGGCTGATCAAAACCAGCCGCCGAAGACTCACAAGGGCATGCATGTTCTGGTGGAGAAACCGCGGCCATGACTAGGACCTCATTGTCAGCACCGGATCCTCTCGACGACAAGCCGCGCCTGGAGTGCGGCGTCTTCGGGGTCTTCGACACGCCGAACGCGGCCGGCGTGACCGCGCTGGGGCTGCATGCCTTGCAACATCGTGGTCAGGAGGCCTGCGGCATCGCCGCCTTTGACGGCGCCGGCTTCCATACCGAACGTCACGTGGGGCATGTGGGCGAGTCCTTCTCCGGCGACCTTTCGGGCCGGCTGCCAGGCCGCTCGGCCATCGGCCACACGCGCTATTCCACCGCCGGCGGAAGTTTTCTGCGTAACGGCCAGCCGATGTTCGCCGACCTTCAGGCCGGAGGCGTGGCCATTGCCCACAACGGCAACTTGACCAATTTCCTGACTCTGCGGGAGCAGCTGGTCGCCGAGGGCGCCATCTTTCAGTCGACATCGGACTCGGAGGTGATTCTCCACCTCCTCGCCCGTTCGCGGAGAGACCGGATGGTCGACCGGTTTATCGACGCCCTGAGCCAGATCGAGGGCGGCTACGCCCTGGTGGCGCTCACCAACAAGAAGCTGATCGGCGTGCGCGACCCGCTCGGCATCCGCCCCCTGGTCATGGGCGAGCGCGCCGGACATGCGGTGTTCGCCTCAGAAACCCGCGCCCTCGATATGGTCGGCGCGAGATTCGTGCGCGACGTCGAGCACGGTGAGATGGTGGTAGTGTCGGACGGCCGCATCGAGAGCTTTCGGCCGTTTCCCGCCGCTCGCGCTCGGCCCTGCGCCTTCGAGTACGTCTACTTCGCCATGCCGGATTCGGTGGTGAACGGCCTTTCCGTCTACGACGTGCGCAAGCGCATGGGCGAGCGCCTATCGCAGGAATGCAGCGTGCCAGCCGACGTGGTCGTGCCCGTGCCAGACTCCGGCGTTCCCGCCGCGCTCGGCTACGCTCAGGCCAGCGGCCTACCCTATGAGATGGGCATCATCCGCAACCATTTCGTGGGCCGCAGCTTCATCCAGCCCAATCAGGACGCGCGCGAGCTTTCGGTGCGCATGAAGCTCTCGCCTAACCGCGCGGTGCTGTCCGGCAAGCGGGTGCTTCTGGTCGACGACTCCATCGTTCGCGGCACCAATTCAGTGCGGGTGGCGCGCATGGTTCGCGAAGCGGGCGCCCGCGAAGTGCATCTCAGGTCCGCCTCGCCGCCGATCAAATGGCCGGACTTTTACGGCATCGACATGCCCGACCGAGATCAACTGCTGGCCGCTCATCGCTCGCTCGAGGAAATGCGCCTGCTGCTGGAAGTGGACAGCCTTGGCTTCCTGTCGGTGGAAGGACTCTACTGGGCGCTTGGCGCGGGCCAGCGCGACAGCGAGCATCCCCAGTTCACCGACCATTATTTCACCGGCGATTATCCTACGCGCCTGCTCGACCGTGAAATCTCCGAGGGCCGCAACGAGCCGGTCGAGCGTCAGCTCTCGTTCCTCATCGACGCCTGAGCCGTCGTCCATGACCTCCGACGCCGAGCCGCTGAACGGCCGTATCGCGCTCGTCACCGGCGCGACCCGCGGAATCGGCCGCGCCACAGCCCGGGCGCTCGCCGCGAGGGGCGCGCAAGTCATCGCCGTTGGCCGCACCCAGGGCGCGCTTGAGGAGCTTGATGACGCCATCCGCGCCGAAGATGGCTTGCCGCCAACCCTGGTTCCGATGGATCTGGTCGCGGCGGAGGGCATCGACCAGCTCGGCTTCGAGATCTTCGAACGTCACCGACGGCTCGATATTCTGGTCCACTCCGCCGGCATTCTTGGCGGGCTCCGGCCCGTGGCGCATATGCCGCCGGAGCACTGGGAGCGATTGATGGCGGTCAACCTCACCGCCGCCTATCGCCTGATCCGTTCGCTGGATCCGCTTCTTCGCGCGAGCCAAACCGGGCGCGCGGTTTTCGTCACCTGTGAGCATGCCCGTCAGGCGCTGCCCTTCTGGGGCGCCTATGCCGCGACGAAGGCCGGCATGGAGGCCATGACCCGTGCCTGGGCCGATGAAGTCGACGGCAGCCCGCTGCGCATCCTGCTGGTCGATCCGGGCGCCACACGAACGGCTCTGCGTCACCAGGCCTTTCCTGGCGAGGACAAGGCGGCTTTGGCTGACCCGCAGGAGATTGGCGTTTGGATCGCCGACCTCATCGCCTCGCCAGCCGACCCGGGCCTGCCAACCGAGATTCACCGGCCGCCGGAGCGACGTCGCCGGGCCCGTAGCGGCGCCGCCTTTTCTCCGGTTTGATCCTTATACGGATTGCGGCCGGACTTGACCGTAAGGCGGATCGGCGCGCCCGGCAGATCAAAGCTCTGGCGCAGCGAATTGACGAGATAGCGGCGATAGCTGTCCGGCAGCTTATCCGCCCGATTGGCGAACATCACGAAGGTCGGCGGGCGCGACTTGATCTGGGCCATGTATTTGGGCTTGACGCGCCGACCATCCACGGAAGGCGGGGGGTGCCGCTCAATCGCCAGGCGAAGCCAGTTGTTGAGATCGTGGGTCGCCACCTTGGCCGACCAGTTTTCATGCGCCTTGACGACCGCTGGCATCAGCCTCTCGAGGCCGCGGCCGGTTTCGGCGGAGAGAGCGACGAGGGGGGCGCCTCGCACCTGCGGCAAGATTTGCCCAGCCCTCTCGACCATCGCCTGAAAATGGGGGCCTGGATCGTCCACCAGGTCCCATTTTGCTAAGACAAACACCAGGGCCCGGCCCTCGCGCTCAATCAGATCTGCGATCTGCAGGTCCTGGGTCTCGAAGGCGCAGGTGGCGTCCATCACCAGAACCACCACCTCAGCAAAGGTCAGAGCCCTCAGAGCATCCTTGACGGCCAACTTTTCGAGCAGGCCTTCGACCCGGGCCTTGCGGCGCAGACCAGCGGTGTCGACCAGCCGAAAACGTTTGTCCTGCCACGTCCAATCGACGCTGACCGCATCGCGGGTGATCCCGGCTTCGGGTCCGGTGAGCAGCCGTTCCTCGCCGATCAGGCGATTGACCATAGTCGACTTTCCGGCGTTGGGCCGCCCGACGATGGCCAGTCGGATCGGCTTGTCGCCATCCTTCGCCTCCGATTCGGCGTCCGGATTGGGCTCGGCGGCCGCGATCAGAGCCGCATAGAGATCCGCCATGCCTTCGCCGTGCTCGGCCGAGATCGGGGCTGGTTCGCCCAGCCCCAGGGCGTGGCCGTCTAGCACGCCGGCCACGCCCGAGCCGCCTTCGGCCTTGTTGGCCGCCAGCACCACGGGCTTTCCGGCGCGCCGCAGAAGAGCGGCGAACATCTCGTCCAGGGGCGTGACGCCCTCGCGCGCGTCGATCACCAACAGAACCACGTCCGCCTCGGCGACCGCTTGTTCGGTCTGGCGGCGCATGCGGGCTTCGAGGCTGGCGTCGGTCGCGTCCTCAAATCCAGCAGTGTCGATGAGATCGAGGTCGAGATCGCCCAGCCGGCCGGTCCCGTGGCGACGATCGCGGGTTACGCCCGGGCGATCATTGACGATCGCCAACCTGCGCCCCGCAAGACGGTTGAAAAGGGTCGACTTGCCGACATTGGGTCGCCCGACAATGGCGAGCCGCACCCTCATGAAGGATCCTAGCGGATCGCGATCAGCTGAGCCGATTCGCTGACCACATAGAGCGTGCCGTTCACAGCGACTGGTCCGATCATGGCGTCGGCGCCAAGGCGTAGGCGACGCTCAATGATGCCGGTCTTGGGATTGAGGGCCACCGCCTCGCCCTGGCTGGACACTGTGATGAGGCGGCCGGACGCCAGGATTGGCGACGACCAGTAAGCGAGCTTGTGTTTCTTGGGCTTCTTCCTGCCCTCAGCGATCGGCTCCGCATTGAGGTTGCGAATCCAATAGATCTGTCCGGCGTCGCGCGAAGCGCAGATGACCTGGCCCGTATCATCGATCACGTAGACCACGTCCCCTGCCGGCCATGGGGTGGTGATCGCCGATACCGGCAAGGTCCACCGCACCTGTCCGGTGCGGATGTCGACTGCCGCGAACAAATCCGAATGGCTGACGGCATAGACGTCCGACTTATAGATGACGGGACGCCCTGGAATGTCACGGATTTCCGAGAGCGCGTTGGTGCGATTGGCGTGAGACAGCGCCGCGTTCCATAGTTCCGCGCCGTTGGCCGTGCGCAGGGCGACGAGCTCTCCGGAGGCGAACGAACTGACCAGGGTGTCGTTTTCCACCGCCGGACTGGTCGCAGCGGCGATCCGCGCCGGGTCCGTGAGGGCTTGGTAGGTCCAATCCTGGTTCCCTGTCGCCGCATCGAGGGCGAACAGTTCGTCATTGACGTCCTCGGCGAACACGCGGCCATCGCTCACCGTGGGGGCAGCGTGAATCGGCGCTTCGGTCGTGGAACGCCAGAGGAGCCTTCCCGTGGCAGCGTCGAGGGCGACCACCTCCCGGAAACCGGAGGTGGCGAAGATCTTGCCGTCGGCGTAGGCCAAGCCGCCGCCCCACGCCTCACGGTCATGTTTGGATTTGGGCATGATGTTGGTGCGCCAGATCTGACCGCCGCTGGCCGCATCATGCGCCGAGACGTCGGCGGCGCCGTCCATGACGAAAATCCGGCCGCCTGCGATGATCGGGGGGGCGGTCACATGGCGCCGCCGAGAAGAAGGCGCGCCGAAGGTTCGTCGCCAGGCGATCTCGAAATTCGGCGCCGCGTCGACATGTTCAACGGACTGGGCGAGATTGCCGCCAGGCAGCGGCCATTCGGATTGAGGCGCCGGCGGCGGCAAGAAGAAATCCTGGCCCTTGAGCGCATCGGAGACCTTCAGCTCCTCGCCCGCCGCGATCACCGGTATGCGCACGCCGCGCGCGGCGGTGCTCTCGTGACGGCGCTTGCCATGGAAGGGATTGAGCGAGCCCACCTTGGAAACAGTCGAGCACGCGCTAACCGCGAGCGCCGCTGCGACGACCACGCTCAAGGTGCGAAAGACTGTCATTGAGCAGATCCGGGCTCGCCTTGGGGTTGGGGCGCGGCGGCGCCCTGGTCGGAGGGAGTTTGCGTCGCCGACGGCGCGGTGCCGGGCAAGCTTTCCAATTTAGGCGGCGGCATTGTGGCGGCGGCTTTGGCCGCGGCCGTCACGGCCCCGGCCTCGCCTGCGTCGATGAGCGATATGGCCGCCTGGGCGCGGGTGCGCATGGTCTGGCTGACGCCGATCGTAAGAGTCAGGGCGTTGAAGTCAGCCCGTGCCTCCGCGGTCTTTCCGGCTGCCAGCTTGGCGACGGCCAGCGCTTCTCTGGCCTGCAGATCATAGGGCTTGCCCTGGCCGATCAGCGGCGTCAGGCGGGTCTGCATCTGGGCGTAAGGCGCGGTGTCGATCAGGGCCAGCGCCGCCCGAAGTCTGGCGAGATCGCCGATGGTCGGATCCGGCGCGACCTTTGCGGCCTGGTCAAACAGCTTGGCCGCGTCGTCGCTCTTGCCGGCCGCCAGCCGGATATCGCCCTGTGACATCAGCGCCAGTGTGCGATAGCCCGCCGGCCCTGAAGTCGCGATCGGGCCGAAGTCGTTGTACGCCCCCGTAGGATCGCCCTGGGCGAGTTCCGTGAGCGCCTTGTCGTAGGCGACCGAGGCCTTGGCGATATTATGCGCCCGCCAAGTCTGGTAGCCCCAGATGGCCAGGAACGCGACGATGACCGCGGCCAGCAGAGCTGCTGCCCACGGCCAGGTTTTGCGCGCGATGGCGCGGTAGCGGTCGGAGCGAAGGTTTTCTTCGACCTCTTCGATAAAGTCGACCACGGCGTTTCTTCTTTAAGGGCTCCGGACTCGAGCCCGCACCAAGGCGCGGACCCTAGCTTAAGCGGAAATCGCGCCGCAACCCGGGCGCCGTCGCCGCCATGGCATGGAAACGAGGCGCGATCTAGCCCTTGGCCGAGGCGTAGTAGGTCTCGGCGGCGGCCGGGAACGTCCCGGCTCGGACATCAGCGGCATAGGCTCGCACGGAACGGGCGATCTCGCCGCGCAGGTCGCCGTAACGGCGTACGAACTTCGGCGTCCAGTCGAACAGACCGAGCATGTCCTCCGTGACCAAGATCTGGCCATCGCACCCAGCCGATGCCCCAATGCCGATGGTCGGCACGGGAAGGACACGCGTGATCTCGCGCGCCAAGGGCTCGGCGACACCTTCGACGACGACGCAGAAGGCGCCAGCCTCGGCCGCGGCGGCCGCTTCGGCCAGCACCTCGGCGTGTTCGGTCTCGAGTTTGCCCTTGGCGCGGAAGCCGCCATCGGTCAGCACCGATTGGGGTCTCAGGCCCACGTGGCCGATCACGGGCACGCCGCGCGTGACGAGATAGGCGATGGTCTCCGCTACGTGCGGCCCGCTCTCCAACTTGACCGCGCCGGCGCCGGTTTCCTTGAGGATTCGCGCGACGTTGGCGTAGGCCGCCTGAGGCGACGCCTCATAAGTTCCAAACGGCATGTCCACGGCGACCAGCGCACGTTGGCTCCCCCGCATCACCGCCTGGCCGTGAAGGATCATCATTTCCAAAGTGACGCCAACGGTGTTGGGCAAGCCGTGCAGCACCATGCCCACCGAATCCCCGACCAGGATCAAGTCGCAAACCTCGTCCAGCAGTTCGGCCATGGGCGCGGTATAGGCTGTGAGCGCCACGATCGGCTCGCGGCCCTTGCGGGCGCGTATCCTGGGCGCGGTGATGCGCCGATGCTCTCTGTGGGCCGACATCGGAGCTCCTCTTGAGGCTTCAGATCTCGCGGATGACGCGCGTCAAAGCGAAGCCGACGGCAACCACGGCCATGGCCGCCGACATCCACAGGATCTCGCCGTTCACCGCGAGACCGCCAGGAAGGAGGTGGGTGTCGGTCCATTTGAACTGCACAGTCGGCGCATTCTGGGCGAGGAAGGCCTCGAGCTTGGGCGCAACGCCATAGCCCATCAGCTGAACCGCAGCCACAAGCCCGCCGGCGAGGCCAAGCCCCCCTATGAGATATCGCCGAAACGTCCAACCGCGCTCCAGGCTGGTCTCGACGCGGAGCGCAAACAGATCGGCGTCGGCAAACGCCGGTTGCTCACCAAACAGGCGATCGAGCTCCATCTCGAAAGTTCTGTCAGCCATGTGCCTGGCTCTCCAAACTTCCGCCGGGCGGCGCGAGCCGGAGGCGGAGTTTATCCACACCACGTTTGACATGGGATTTGACCGTTCCCAAGGGCGCATTCAAGGCGAGAGCCGCCTCGGAATGCGAAAGACCCGCCCCGTAGCACAACGAAACGCACATCCGCTCAGCCGGTGTCAGCGACGCCAGGGCCTCGTCGAGGTCGATGACGGCTGACATGTCAGCCGGCGCCTGTTCCTGTTCGGGGACCTCCGCCATGAGCTGTTCACGGGCCGCCCGTCGCCAGCGTTTGACATAGGCGCGGGCGGCGATCCGCTTGACCCAGGCCTGGAAGGTGCCGTCGCCACGGAAGTCGGTGATCTGCTCGAAAGCCGCCATGAAGGCGTCCTGCGCCAGATCGTCGGCCAGATGGCCATCGGCGCCCATCCGCCGCAGGAGAGCCCGTATTGCCGAACCATGCCGCCGGACGAGCTCGCCGAACGCCCCACGGTCGCCGGCCACGGCCAGGGCGACCAGTTCGAGGTCATGCCTCGCAGCGCGTACGGATTGGACCATCTCGCCCCTCCCCAGGGCAGAGGGGTTTCAGGACTGGCCGAGTACGGAAGGACTGGCCTTCGGCCCGGCGGCGGACTTCTTCGAACCTGTTGCCCACAGGATCAGATAGGCGATGCCGATCATAATTGGGATTGCCCCAACTCCGGCTGTGCTTGCGCCAGAAATGTATGCTCCTTCATCGCTGACACTTTCCAGGCCAAACCAGAGACCAAAACCGAGACCGACCATTCCCACTCCAACGGCGATAAAAATGATGGCCCGCCGAAGGTCGGACTCACGGGTGGACGGTGTCTTGATGGCCAGACTGGACTGGATAGCCGTGATCAACTCTGGCGAAACTGGCTGACCTTTCTCATAGGCCACGCGGACGATGTCCTGCATGTTCTGGCGCTCTTGATGACGCATCCATGCTGGGGCGACGAAGATCGCCGCCACACACACAAAGAATGCGATCGGGACCAATACTCCAGTGATTGTCTCAACCATGACTTCGTTCTCCTGTTCACGTCTGGAGCCGGTCGCCGATGGACCTGGCTCTTCGTGTGTAAAGTGGCGCGGTGGTGCGCGTTTGGATGCGAGCGCTCACGTGAATTCTTCGTAAGGGCCACGGTTGCCCGCCGTCTCGAAAGGCGATTTGCTGTCTCGCGGACGGACGCAGCGGGAGACAGCGCATGGAATTGCGGCGGGTCGGAGATAGCGGATTAAAGGTCAGCGAGATCGGTCTGGGGTGCAACAATTTCAGCACGCGCATCGACCAGGATCAGACGACCGCGGTTGTCGAAGCCGCCCTCTATGCCGGTATCGACTTCTTCGACACCGCCGATGTCTACGGCGGCTCCCGGTCGGAAGTGATGCTGGGCAAGGCGCTCGGAACCAGGCGAGCGGACGTCCTCGTCGCCACCAAGTTCGCCATGCCGACGGGCTCGCCGCGGATGAAAGGCGGTTCGCGCAGCTATGTCATGAGCGCGATTGACGCCAGTCTCAAGCGCCTTGGGACTGACTACGTCGACCTGTATCAGATGCACGCGCCGGACGCGGAGACGCCCATCGAGGAGACGCTCGATGCTCTCGACGATATTGTCCGCGCCGGCAAGGCGCGCTACGTCGGCTGTTCCAACTTCTCCGGCTGGCAGATCGCCGACGCGGACTGGACCGCCAGAACGCACGGCCGGACGCGTTTTATATCGGCGCAGAACAATTACAGCCTGCTGGAGCGCAATGTGGAGCGCGAGGTGCTTCCCGCCTGCGCCCGCTTCGGGCTTGGCCTCCTGCCCTATTTGCCGCTCGCCTCGGGACTTCTCAGTGGCAAGTACCACCGCGGCGAGCCGGCGCCTGAGGGAACCCGACTTTCCGTGGCTGGCCGTCGCGCCGAGCTGGCGCTCAGCGACCGCAACTTCGATCGCCTGGATAAACTTGCCGCCTGGGCGGCCGATCATGGCCACTCGCTCCTGGACCTGGCCTTTGCGTGGTTGCTTTCGCACAAGGACGTGCCCTCGGTGATCGCCGGCGCGACCCGTCCCGAGCAGGTGAAGGCCAATGCTGCGGCCGCGGTCTGGAAACTCACCCCTGACGAGGCCGCCGAAGTGTCGACCCTGGCGAAATAGATCTGACAAGGAAGGCTCAGACGATGTCCAAGACCGAGGTTTCCATCCCGACGCCGGACGGCGACGCCCGCGCCTATGTCTTCAAGCCGGACGGCAAGGGCCCATGGCCCGCCGTCATCTTCTACATGGACGCGCCGGCGATCCGCCCGGCTCTGTTCGAGATGTGCGAGCGCGTGGCCAGGCACGGCTACTACGTGCTTCTGCCCGACATGTTCTGGCGCGCGGGGCCCTATGAGCCGATCGATTTCAAGGCCGCCTTCGCCAGCGATGAAGCCAGGCGAGCGATCTTTGGAAAGTTCATGGCATCGACCAACCCGGAAAAGTCCACGCGGGACACCGGCGCCTTCCTCGCGTGGCTCGACCAGCAACCGGACGCCAAAGCCGACAAGGTCGGTTGCACCGGCTATTGCATGGGCGCGGCGCTGGCCCTGCGCGCGGCTGGAAACTATCCCGACAAGATCGCGGCGGCGGCGGGTTTTCACGGCGCGCGGCTGGCCACCGACGAGCAAGACAGCCCCCACCTGCTGGCGCCGAAGATCAAGGCCAAGGTCTACATAGGCGGAGCCGACGAGGACGCCGGCTTTCCGCCGGAGCAGGCCCGGCGGCTGGCCGAAGCGCTCACCGCCGCCGGGGTCGACAACCGGGTGGAGATCTATCAGGGCGCGCGGCACGGCTACGCGCCGCCGGATATGCCGGTGTACAACCGGGAGGCGTCCGAGCGTCACTGGCGAGAGCTTCTGGCGCTGCTCGACGAGACCTTGAAGGAAAAGGTCTCCTAGGCCGCGATCACGGTCTCGGCAAAGCGCTCCATCTCTTCGAGTTGCGGACTCATCTGCAGCAGCAGCAGATCGAGACCGGCAGCCTCGAATTCGGCGATGCGGGCCTTGACCTCGCAAGGCGTCCCCACGAGCCCGGGCCGCAGCCCGCGGTTTGAGACCGAATATTCCTCGATCTTCAGTTCTCGCTCGAGTTCCGTACCCGAGACCCACTGGCTGAAGTTCGCGAACCCCGGCGCGTCCGGATCGAGGGTGGTGATCCGAGCCCTCTCAGCCTGCGCCGCCTCCCGGCTGTCGCGTACGATGGCGTAGGCCGCCATGCCAAAGATCATGGGTGGGCCGCCGGCCGCGGCGCGTCGCGCCTTCATGTCGGCGATCTTCCCGGCGATGTGTTTCGGTTCGTCTCCGTGCATGACATAGGCGTCGCAGCGCTCAGCGATCAGGGTCTTGGCCGTTTCCGACTCACCGCCGGCGTAGACCACCGGCTTGCGCTCTGGCTTGGGCGCGCAGATCGCCGCGTCGAGCCGATAGCGTTCGCCCTGGTAGTTGAACTGGTCATCCCGCCACAGGCCCTCGACCACCTCGAGCCACTCCCGTGTCCTGGCGTAGCGATCGTCATGCTCGTCGAACGCAAGGCCGTAGCTCCTGGCCTCCTCGGCCCACCAGGACGAGACGACATTGAGCGACAGGCGCCCACTGCAGATCCGGCTTATATTGGCCGCCTGTTTCGCGAACAGAGCCGGCTGGTGGAAGTTCGGGCGGACCGCAACCATCAACTCCAGCTTATCGGTCACCGCGGCCAGTGCGGCCGCCGTCGACCATGCGTCGAGGGCCGGTTGATCGGTTCCCTTGATATCGTTGAGATTGAGTTCGGCGATCAGGGTGAGGTCAAAGCCGATTCGCTCGGCTCTCTGGCACAGGGTTCGCATGTAGTCCCAGTTGGCCGCCATGCCCTCATCGCGCACGTTGCGCAGCCAGCCGCCAAACACCGGCGCCCAGAATCCATACCTCATGCCGGCGCCCCTGCCCTGACGATCTCGCCCTCGAGAAAGTCCGCCAGGTCGTCGTGGGGATCGAAGCCCAGAACTTCATGTGGCTTGGCCACAAAATTGGACATGGCATTGAAATCATAGAATCTAGCCTGACCGTCACGATCGTCGATCAGGTATTCAATGCCGCCGACGTCGAGGCCGGCCAGCTCGCTCACGCGGCGGACTGCACCCTTGATCGTCTCGGGCGGCTGAAACGCGCTCACGGTGATCGACGGTTTCTCCGCAAGGCACACATCGGCGGGACAAAGATCGAAGGTCGAGCCCGCGCCATCGAGAGCGATGGCGTAAAGAAACTCTCCGGCGAGAAGCTCGCAACGGATCACGCGCCCACCACGGGCCGGAACATAGTCCTGCACCAGCACCACGCTGTCGACGCCCATAGGTGTAGCGGCCGTCGATACGGCCTCGCGGAGTTCTTCGGCGGAGTCAAAACGGGCTACGCCAGCGCCGGACCCACCGATATTGGCCTTGACGATCACCGGATAGCCGATGTCGGCCGCCATGGCCGGGATGTCTTTCCGACGATGGGCCACCAGCGTCCGAGGCGTTGCGAGTCCGACGCGATGGAAAAGGGCCAGCTGTCGCGCCTTGCTGAGGTCAAAGGCCAGCGGCCTCGCACCGTTGATCACCCGGGCGCCGCCGCCCTCCCAGGCGTCGAGGGCCGCCAGGACATGGAAGAGGCCATGCTCCTCCTGGCGCAGGATCGAGGACATGGCCAGGCGATTGAACACCACGTGGGCCGGCGGCGGCGCGGCCGGGTCAAAGACGTGATCCTGGATCGGCAGGGGAGTCCAGTCGAAGCCTCGCTCGTCCAGCTTGGCGAACAGGGGCGCGAGCCACGGCAGATGTTCGTAAAAGACGGCCAGATCCTTCATCCCAATTCGCTCATCTTTGGCGGCGCGCGAAGGCGGCGATGCGCTCGTCCATATCCGGCCCGCGGCCCTCGCCGTGATAGATCTCATGAGCCAGGCCGGCGCCGATGGTCATGCCGTCGGTGCCCATCAGGAGGCGCTTGTTTGCGGCGTGGCTGAACGACGAATTGGCCAGTATCTCCTCGCAGAGGGTCTCGATGGCGGCTTCGAATTCATCGTCTGGCGCGACCATGTTCGCCAGGCCCATCGCCGCGGCCTCGCGCCCGGAATAGGCGCGGCAGGTGAACATCATCTCGCGGGCCTTGTAGGTTCCTACGCGCCTGGGCAGGCGCTGGCTGAGACCCCAGACCGGGGCCAGGGCCCAGCGGGCGTGGGTGTCGGCGAACTTGGCGCCTTCTGCGGCGAGGATGATGTCGCCTGCCAGGGCCAGCTCCAGGGCGCCCGTATAGCAATGGCCATGCACCGCGGAGACGACGGGTATCGGCAGGTCGGCCAGTCTCTCGATAACGTGCGACTGATGGTTGGGCCGCGGCGGCCGCTCGCCCGCGGCGATGTCCGACAGGTCGTGCCCCGCTGAAAAACATCGGCCGGCGCCGCGCAGCACAACAACGCGCGCGGGGGCGGTTTCCAAGTCGGTGACGCACGCTTCCAGCGCCTCGAACAACGGCACGTTGAGGGCGTTGAGCTTGTCGGGACGATTGAGCGTCAGCCATGCCACGCCGCCTCGATCCTCCCGGATCACCAAGTCGCTCATGTCCGCCATTCCGTTACCGCCTTGGCTCAACATGAAGCCTGGGGTCCCACTTTGCCAGCGCATTGCGCCTGCTTGCCGGATCGCGCATTTTCCCGGCCACGCTCGAACAGGAAGGCTACGAGTCCCAAGCCATGACGCGGATCGCCGCCCTCCTGGCCGTGCTCGCCGCCGCGTTCGCCCTGTTCTACGCCTCCGCCAAGACGCCGCCGCCGTCGTCCGCCAACGCCCCTGCGACACAATTTTCGGCCGGACGGGCGATGCGCGACATCGCGGTGATGGGCGCGGTTCCGCATCCGGTCGGATCCGCCGCCAACGCAGCCGTGCGCGATTACCTCGTCAGGCGGATGACCGAGATGGGGCTATCGCCGCGCGTCCAGAGCGACGATGGCGTCCGCGCGTCGGGCAGACGCGGCGACCCCTCGATCAGTGGCGCGCACGTGGACAACGTCATCGGCGTGCTCAAGGGCCGCAATCCTGCCCTGCCGGCCGTGGCGATCATGGCTCACCACGACAGCGTGCCCGGCTCGCCAGGAGCGGCCGACGACATCACCGGCGTCGCCGACGCGCTTGAAATCGCCAGGGCCATCCAGGCCTCGGGCAAGCCGCTGCGCGACGTCATGCTGGTGATCACCGACGGCGAGGAGGTCGGTCTCCTGGGCGCCACCGCTTTCTTCGCCGACGATCCGGCCGCCAAACAGGTCGGCTTTGTCCTCAACCTGGAGACGCGCGGCGGCGGCGGACGCGCGCAGATGTTCGAGACCGGCCCCGGCAACGCCGCAGCTGTCGACCTCTTCCTCAGGACCGCGCTCCGGCCCGAAGCCAACTCGCTATCGGTCTTCATCTACAAGCAGCTGCCGAACGACACGGACTATACGGTCGCAAAGGCCGCCGGCGTCGCCGGGCTCAACTTCGCCTTCATCGGCCGCCAGTTCGACTACCTCTCGCCGAGCTCGACTGTAGCCGCCCTCGACCAAGGCTCGGTTCAACACATGGGCGACGAGGTCCTGGGTCCCGCGCGAGCACTCGCCAACGGGCCCGCTCTGCCGGCCCGGAGCGACGACGCGGTCTATGCCAACCTGGTCGGCGACTTCGTGGCCGCCTATCCGCCCTGGGCCGGCTGGATCCTCCTTGCATTTGCCGGCGGTCTGATCGTCGCTGCCGCGATCCGCGCCAGGCGCGCCAAAGAACTCATGTGGCTCGACATCGTCCAGGGCGCAGGGGCGGCCATCCTGCTACTCGTCGGCGCGGCCCTGGCCATGCACGTCGTCAGGGGTCTCACGGGCATCGGCTTCGGCTGGATCGAGGGCCGTGCGCTTCTCACCCGTTTCCCGGCCTATGAGACGATCATCGCCCTTTCCGGCCTCGCCGCCGCGGTGTTCACGCTGTTTGCCCTGTCGCTTGGGGAGGCGAGGCTCGCCGCGGTTCTTTTCGCCGTCGCCGGCGCTCTCGCGGCTTCGGCCTTTGGCCGCGTGGACGTCACTGCCTTGATCGAAGGCGGCGCGGCTCTCGTTCTGGGCGTCGTTCTACTGGGCCGGCCGGCCGGCTACCCAGGCGCCTGGATCGGCGCCCTCGCGTTGGCGTTCATCTTCGCCCTGGCCCTTCAACTACTGGCCCCCACCACCGCTTTCCTCATGATGTGGCCGTTGATCGCCGGCGCTGTCGTGGCCCATCTCACCGCCCCGACGCAGAAGGCGCCGGCATGGCCGCGCTGGGTTATCGCGCTCGGACTGATGATCCTCACGGCGGCATGGGCCGGGGGCCTCATCCATAGCCTGCTGCAAGCGATGGATCTGCCAGAACTCCCGGCGCTTCCTGTCTGGCTGGCCAGCCTCGCACTCTGGCCGCTGCTGTGGCCCAGGCCAGGCTCCCGGTCAGCGAGCGCGGCGCTCGCCTCGGCATCGCTGCTTGTCGCTATCGGCGGCGCCCTATGGCTACATTTCACGAATCCCTGGAGCGATCGCTACCCGCAAGTGGCCGAACCGCTCTTCGTCGTCGATGAGGGCAGTGGCCACGCCTGGCGGGTGAGCCCCTTCCATCCGGATCCATGGACCCGGGGCGTGCTGACGGCGGACGGCGGCAGGATCGAGATGGCGAACTTTCCGACCTTCGCCAATCCGGCCTGGGCTGCGCCCGCCCCACCCACCACGGTTCCTGCTTCCAGGATCGACGTCACTCGGGCCGCGGATGGGACCGTGAACGTCCATGTCGCCGCGGACCCGACGGAGTCGCTGCGCCTGGATCTGAAGACCGACGTCGTAGCCACCGGCGGAACGGCCCAGGGCCGGTCGACGCCGATGCTGACGAGGCCCGACCAGTGGACTCATTTCGTTTGGGCTAACAGCAGGGACCTGGCGATCAGCTTCAGGCCGCTCGGCCACGGCGCGCTTGACATCCGCTATGCCGCCTACGCGCCAGGTTGGCCGGCCGCGGCAAAGCCCTTGCCCGCAATGCCGCCTCGCCTGATGCCCTGGAATATGGCCGGCTCGAGCGTGGCCACTGGCGCAATCCGGACCACTTGGTGAAGCAAAAGTTTTTGGGGCGGCGATGAGCGACTTTGCGGCGATCGACGAACAGAAATTCCGATCGTTCCATTGGCTGGCGACGCTGACCACCGGACTCGGCGTGTTCTGCGACGGCTATGACCTTTCCTGCCTGAGCCTGGTGCTACCCGAGGTGCTGGCCTCATTCGGGCATGTGAAGCTCACCGACCTCCAAAGCGGCATCCTTTCGGCCTCGGCCCTGATCGGATCGGTGATCGGCGCTCTGGCCTTCGGCGTGCTCGGCCAATGGGGCCGCAAGCGGTTCTACGGCCTGGACGTCCTGATCCTGGGCGGAGCGGCGATCGCCCAGGCGTTTGCGCCTGATCTCGTCTGGTTGGTGCTATTACGCTTCGTGCTCGGTATCGGCGTCGGCGCGGACTATGTGCTTTCGCCGACGATCATGGCCGAGCATGCCAATCGCGCCGACCGGGGGCGGGCGCTCGGACTTGGCTTCGGCACCATGTGGCCGATTGGCGGCTTGGCCGCGGGCCTGTTGAAGCTGCTGTTCGAGGCCTTGCATGTTCCGGCGGACTTGGAATGGCGGCTCGTCCTGGCGGCTGGGGCCGTCCCGGCGCTCGCCGTGATCTATCTGCGCCGGCGGATGCCCGAGACAGCCCGCTTCCTCGCGCGGGTCGCTGGCGAGGGCGAGGAAGCGGCACAGGTCATGAGCCAGATCACAGGCGAAACCCAATTTGCGCCGAGCCGAGACGTCCGGGACTTCTGGGAGGTGTTCGCCCAGCACCGGAACGCCATCCTGTCGGCGGCCCTGCTGTGGATGCTCTACGATCTCGTCGTCTATGGCGGCATCCTGTTCGGTCCCAGCCTGATCGCTCAGAGCATGGGCTTTTCCGCCGCCAGTTTTCAGATCCTGTTGCAGATCATCTTCATCCTGCCGGCCTCGATCTTCGGCTCGATCTTCGTAATCGATCGGTTCGGACGCAAACCCCTGCAGGCATGGGGTTTCCTTGTCGGCGCGGTCCTGGTGGCGTTGTTCGCCGTCTTGCAGCCCGTGCTGGCCGCCATGCCCTTGCTCGGTTTCCTGGTCTTCGGTCTGTTCAACGTCGCCGAGACAGGGCCCGGTCTCGTTTCCGGCGCCGGCGTTCTGGGCGTGGAGCTTTCGCCGACCCGCATCCGCACGGTCGCCCAGAGCATCACCGTCGCAGGAGGCCGCATCGGCGCGGCCATCAGCTCGTTCTTTTTCCCGCTGCTGTTCAAGGGCATGGGCCAGTCTGCCGCCTATTGGGTGATTGCGGTGATAGCCGCGCTCGGCGCGCTGGCGACCTGGTTGCTGGTGCCGGAGACCGGACGCGTTTCCCTCGAAGCCATCACCGAACCCATCTAGGCCGGCGGATTAATCCCCCTGCTGGAATCGGAGTTCGTGACGGGCCTGGTATTGCGCCAGGGCCGCGGGCGCCGCGTCCTCGGCAGCCAGGGCGACGTAGCCATCCGGCCTGACGAGATGGAACGCGTCTTTATGCAGGCCGGCCTGTCGGGCGTCCGCCGTCCAGGCGAAGCAGTCGAGCGGCAGGCCCGCTTGAGCGCAGGCCTGAGTAAGGCCGGCTTCCGGATCGCCGTGAACCTGGCCTCTCCAGGCGAGCGAGCGCAATGGCGCGAAGTTGTCCGCCGCCTTCACCCACGGCAAGCGATCCCCCGCCTTGACCTTGCCAGCCTCGCCTGCTGCCAGCGCCTGATCCTGATAGTTGACGTTGATCTGGGAAACCGTGCGGAAAAGCAGTCGCCGGAATGCGGGCAAACGGGTCAGCGGCGGAAGGATCGCTGGGACCACAACCAGCCTGGCGAATCTGGCCAAGGCGTCGTCCCGACTGATCATTTTGAATGCGCGGTCGGTCGAAGCAATGAGTCGATGGGCGAAGGCGATCCGTTCGGGCTCGTAGGTGTCGAGAAGAGTCTCGCCGGCCGCGCCCTTCAGCACCGCGGCCAGCTTCCAGGCTAGGTTGACCGCGTCGCCAATGCCCGTGTTCATCCCCTGCCCGCCCACCGGGCTGTGGATGTGCGCCGCGTCGCCGAGCAGGAAGGCCGGCCCTGATCGCCATTTCGCCGCCACACGGTGATGCACGCGGTAGGATGAGAACCAATTCACGGCCTTGATCTCGATGCCAAGCCGATCGATGACGGCGTGCCCCACGTCGTCGAACGACAGATCCTCGCTGCCCTCACGATTGAGATCGCCGACAAGTCGCACACGGCCCGCGCCCTTCAACGGAAACACAGCCAGGAAATCGGCCGCGTCGAGGCCGATATTGAGATCGCCATTGACGATCGGTCCCGACGCTTCGACGTCGGCGACATAGAACATCCGGGAGTAGGTGCCTCCTGGGAATCCGCTGCCGAACACCTCGCGGACGCGGGACCTCGCCCCATCGCAACCGGCAATGAACTTCGCCTCGACCTGTTCTTCGGCGCCGTCAGCGGCGATAAGCCTTGCGGCAGTTCCGCCTTTGGTTTCTTCGAAACCCGCCAGTGACAAAGGCCGTTCGACCTCGACACCGCGTTCGGCCAAGCGATCGATCAGAAGTCTCTCGTGTTCATCTTGGGGAAAAACCAGGGCGTAGGGATAGGGGCTGAGACCTTTACCGATGTCGCCAAACGTGGCCCTGGCGCGGGCCCTCCCTCTCGCCCACATTCCGACGGCTTCGATCCTGACGCCACGTACGATAACAGCGCCCGCCAGACCGATCTGGTCGTAGAACTCGAGAGTGCGTGCGTGCACCGCCAGCGCTCGCGAGGTTTCCCCTGGCGAAGCCGCCCCGTCGATGATGCGAAAGCTCACGCCCAGCCGTTGCAGAAAGAGCGCCAGGACCAACCCGGTCGGACCCGCTCCGACGATCAGAACTTCGGTCTCGCTTGCCATCCGAAAGCCTCCGCGGAGAGGATGTCTGAAGGCGATTCGTCAGTCCAGTCGGGCCGAGCCCTTCCAGACCTCGAGCGCCTCCGCCAGACGCGTAAGTGCTTCTCGCGTCGCCTCGGGCTCACCGCCGAGACCGATGCGGACGTAATCGGGCGCGCCAAAGAACGATCCTGGCGCGGCGCTGGTCTCGAACCGGTCCTTCAGCAATCGGACAAAGCCGTCGCCATCGCCGGGGCAAAGCCGGGGAAACACCGTCGTGGCGTGTTCGAACAGCATCTGCTCGAGGGCCGGATGATCGCCCAGGAGTTCCTTGTAGAGGGCGCGGTTGGGGCCGGTAAGCGACGTGGCGCGGGCTCTGAGCGCATCGAGGCGGCCGAATGCGGTCAAGGCCATGCGCTCGGCCACGTGAGGCGGCTTGACGCCGAAGAGATGTTGAGGCGGCGCATGCGCTCGGCCAGCGGCGCCGGCGCCAGGATCCAGCCGCAGCGCAGACCTGACAGGCCATAGGCCTTGGTGAGGCTGCTGGTGACGATGATATTGCCGTCCTCGCGGAAGGCGGTGGTGGCTGGGCCGCCGCCAAAAGTGAGCTCGCGATAGACTTCATCGACCAGCAGATGCGGGACCAAATCTGCGAGTGTTTCAATGTCAGAGTCGGCGGCCGGAGCGCCGCTCGGATTGTGCAGATTGGTGACGACCGCCAGACGCGTGGCAGGCGTTATTCGCGCGCCGGCAGCGTCAGGATCGAGGCGCCAGGCACATTCAAGGCTTCTGGGAAAGACAGTGGCTCTCGCGCCCAGGAAGCTGGCCGTGGAGGCAAGCAGCTCATAGGTCGGCCCCTCGATCAGTACCTCATCGCCCTGCGAAAGGATCGCGGCCATGGCGAGATGATTGGCGAACGAGCAGCCGCCGCCGGGTATCACGACGCATGTCGGATCCACAGCGAACCGCCTGGCTATGGCCTCGGCCAGCGGGCGCCACCCGTATGGAGAGTGATCGTTGAGCGCCAAGTCGGCCGGATCCAGGTCGAGGTCGGCCCACCCGCAGTCGGCGACCCCGCTGGAGGCGAGGTTGTATTTCGCTCCCGTCTCAAGCTTTGCATAGCGCATGTAGGCCGATTGAACCGCGCGGTCTTGCGCGCGATGGCTCACATCCTGAGGAATCCTGGCCTCCATCTTGCTGTTCTATTTTGGGAGACCCGTATCTCCCAGCGCCTCGCGGCGGCCTTTCCCCCCGGGTCCCTCGTGCCGGCGTCGCCACCAGAAGTAGGCCGGTAGGCCAGCGGCCATGATCGCGTAGCCGATCAGGCTGTCGAGCGGAAATGACCAGAAGGCGCTGGCGACGATGGCGGCGCACGCCAGAATGAAAGCACCGGTGCTCCAAGGGTGAAGCGGCGCGCGAAATCCGCCCTCCCCCAGACCTCGCGCGCGCAACAGGAACAGGGTGGAGGCCGAGACGCCGAAGAAGAGGAAATTCATCGACACGACGTAGGACAGGATACGCTCGTAGGCGCCCGTGAGGGCGAGCGCGCCCGTCCACGCCGCCATCATCACGATCGCAGCCGCCGGCGCACGACGCCCCTCCGAAACCGTGCCGACGATGCGGAAGAAATAGCCATCCTTGGCCATGGCGTAGATGACCCTGGGGCCAGTGAGGATTCCTTGCGACAGGAAAGCGAGCGCCGAGATTGCCACTGCCGCCGCGGTCAGCTTCGCGCCGAGCGGCCCGCTGAGGCGTCCGACCACGTCTGCGGCCGGCGTCAAGGTGGCGCCGAGGGCGTTAGGGCCGAGCGCCCTCAAACAGGCGATATCGATCAGGAGATAGACGAGCGTCACAGCCAGCACTCCCGCCACCAGCGCGATGGCGAGATTGCGTCTGGGGTTTTTCACTTCGCCGGCGACAAAGTTGGCGGTCTGCCATCCGCCGTAGGTGAACATCACCGGGATCAGGGCGGCGCCGAATCCCGCGATCGGACCCGAAGCCGCGGGTGCGGGCCCCATCAGAGGAGGCGGCGCGAGACTGAAGCCGGCGGCGATCACCGCCAGGATCAATCCCACCTTCAGGACCCCGAGCAGCGCCTGCGTATGGTTGCCGGATTTCACGCCTGCGCAATTGACGCCGGCGAGGCCCGCAAGCGTGGCGATTACGGTCCAGGGTTCGGGGATTCCCGTCAGCAAACGGACGTTCCTTGCCAGGACGATGGCCACCGCCGCCGAGCCGCCGGTATGCACCACAAGCAGCGTCGTCCAGCCGAACAGAAAGGCCGGCAAGGATCCGTAGGCGGCGCGCAGGTATTGATACTCACCGCCCGTTGCCGGTACGCGCGCGGCCAGTTCCGCGTAGACACAGGCGCCCAGCAAAGAGATCAGGCCGCCAGCGAACCATGCGGCAAGGCCGACCGCCGGCGATCGCGTCAGCCGCTCGACGATGGCCGGGTTGACGAATATCCCCACGCCAATGACGCCGCCCATCACCAGGATCACGGCGCTCGGCAAGCCAATGGCGACATTGAGCTCGGACGCGGGCGCCGCGTCAAACCGGGTCTGCGGCGCGCTCACGCCAGGATCGCCGCGCCGGCGGCGATGACCGCGGCGGCCACCATCTGCCGGCCGCTCGGCCTTTCCCTTAGAAACAGCACCCCGATGATCATTGCGAACAGGATGCCGGTCTCGCGCAGGGCGGACACTTGACCCATGGGCGCGCGGCTGAGGGCCCAGACAACCACCGCATAAGCCGCCAGGGATAGGACTCCGCCGATCACGTTCTTGGCCGTGTCTGGATCGAAACGCGCCGTCGGGGCCCTGCGGCGAAGGCCGGCGTAGAGGAGGGGCATCAGTGCGCCCTGCACAAGGAACATCCAGCATGTGTAGGCGACCGGCGATCCCGACGCCCTTGCTCCCAAGCCGTCACTCACCGTGTAACTGGCGATCATCACGCCCGTGAACAGCGCCGTCAGCGTCGCCACTGTGTTGGGACGACCCCGGCCGAAAGCGACGCCGATGATTCCGCCCGAGACCAGTGCGACCCCAAAGAGCGCCGGCGCCGCCAGTCGTTCATGCACCAGCGCCAGCGCGCCGGCCGTAACCAGCATCGGCGACGTGCCGCGCGCGATCGGGTAGACCTCGGCCAGAAAACCGGCGTCATAGGCCTTGGCCAGAGCCGCGCAATAGATGCATTCGGCGACCGCCGAGAAAGCGAGAAACGGCCAGCTCACGCTTGCCGGCTGTGGCAGGAAAGGGAGAACCAGGGCGCCGGCGACGGCTGAGACCGCGCACATCACCGTGATAGCGTTCAGCCGATCTGCGCCGGCGCGAAGCAGAGCATTCCAGCTGGCGTGCAGGACCGCCGAGCCCAGCACCGCGGCGACGATAAAAGGAGACAGAGGATCGCTTTCAGGCGGCCTGCGCGGCTGCGATGGCCGCGTCGATCGCCGTCAAGGGCTGAAAGCCCGCGTCCATGGCCTTGCCGTTGATCACGAAAGTGGGCGTGGCGTCGACCTTGCCGTTTACGGCATTGTTCTGCACACGGACGGTCAGGGCGTTGAGTGCTGCTTCATTGCGGACGCAAGCGTCGTATTGAGCTTCGGACAGGCCGACGGTCTTGGCGACGCCGACAAGCACCGTGTTGGGATCGTTGAACAGACCCGGCTGGCTCTTGAACACCGCATCGACCACGGAAAAGTATTTGTCTCTGCCACCACACCGGGCCAGCAGGAAGCCGGAGGCGGCGATCGCTTCTTCATTCTGGTCGCCAACCAGCATCTCCCGGAAGACGTAATGGATCTTGCCAGTGTCGATGTATTTGGCTTTGAACGCCGGCCAGACTTCCTTGTACCAGCGCCCGCACACAGGGCACGCCACTGACGCATATTCCACTACCGTCACTTTGGCGGCCGGATTGCCCAGGCTCATGTCGTCCGGGACTGGGCCTCCGCTCACGGCGCCGCCGCTATTGCCCTGGCTACAGGCCGCGAGCGCCGGCGCCATCAGTCCCATAAGCGCGAGGCGCCGTGTCAGTGCCGGCATGGCGATATCCCAGATCTTTCCCTTGCGCTTCTCGTCGCCGAGTTGAGCGGTTCGATCAACCGTTTTGCGCGTGAATTGACAAGCCGTCAGCCTGGCGCAACGAGGCTATGTCTTTTTGAACGAACAAGGATCCCATGGTGTATCACCTGTTTTTGGGCGCGGCCGCGGTCGTGCTGGCCGCCGCAGCGCCGATGGCCTCGCTGGCCGCCCGCCCCAATCCCTTCGATCGGGAAAGCGCCTTGCCCTTCGGCGCTCCGGAGTTCGACAAGATCCACGACTCCGACTTCCAGCCAGCCCTCGAGGCGGCCATGGCCCGCGAACGAACGGAAATCGAGGCCATCGCCAACGATCCAGCGCCTCCGACTTTCGCCAACACCATCCTAGCCATGGAAAAGTCCGGCCGAATGTTGGACCGGGTGAGCCACGTTTTCTTCGCGCTCACCGGCGCCAACACCAACGACACCCTGGACAAGATCGAGGCGGAGGAACGTCCCAAGCTCTCGGCCCTGCAAGACGCTACTTATCTCAACCCCAAGCTCTTCGCCCGGGTGAAGGCGGTCCATGAGGCGAGAGACAAACTCGGGCTCGACCCGGAATCGCTGCAGCTCATCAAGATCACCTATGACAACTTCGCCCACGCCGGGGCGGGCCTTTCAGTCGCTGATCAAGCCAGGCTTTCGGTGATCAACACGCGACTGGCGACTCTTTCCACGGAATTTCGGCAAAAGCTGCTGGCCGCCACCAAGGCAGGGGCCTTCGTGACGGACGCGCCAGCCGCGTTGGCCGGGCTCAACCCGTCGGAGATCGCCGCGGCGGCCCAGGCAGCCAAGGCTCGCGGACTGGCGGGCAAGTGGGCGATCCCACTGCAGAACACCACTCAGCAGCCGGCGCTGCAGTCGCTAACCGATCGTGGCACACGCAAAGCCCTGTTCGACCAATCGTGGATCCGCACGGAAAAAGGCGATGCCGATGACACCCGGGCGACGCTTCTGGAGATGGTGGAGCTCAGAGCCGAAAAAGGCCGCCTCCTCGGTTTCCCCGACTTTGCGTCCTTCAAACTGGAAGACCAGATGGCGAAGACGCCGATCGCCGTCGACGCCTTCGTGCGGCAGCTTGTCGGCCCCACCCGCGCCCGCGCCGCTCTGGAAGCGGCCGATATCCAGGCCCAAATCGACAAGGACGGCGGCGGATTCAAGCTAGCTCCCTGGGACTGGGAGCACTATTCGGAGGAGGTTCGCAAGGCGAAGTACGATCTCGACGAAGCTGAGATCAAACCCTACTTCGAACTCTACAGGGTGCTAAAGGACGGTGTCTTCTATGCCGCCAATCAGCTTTATGGAGTGAACTTTAAAGAACGCCAAGATCTGCCAGTTTACCAAAGCGACGTGAAAATCTTCGAGGTCTTCGACAGGAATGGTTCGTCACTGGGACTGATCTATTTTGACTACTTCAAGCGAGATAACAAACAGGGCGGTGCCTGGATGGGCAACTTCGTCGAGCAATCGAAGCTGCTCGGCCAGAAGCCTGTAGTCTACAACGTCGCCAACTTCACCAAGCCCGCGCCCGGGGAGCCGGCGCTGATCAGCTTCGACGACGTTACCACCATGTTCCACGAGTTCGGCCACGCGCTGCATGGCCTGTTCGCTGATCAGACCTACGGCTCGATTTCAGGGACCAATGTGGCGCGGGATTTCGTCGAGTTTCCCTCCCAGTTCAACGAACATTGGGCGCTCGACCCTAAGGTGCTCACCCACTACGCCCATCACTATAAAACCGGCGCGCCGATGCCGGCCGAGTTGGTCGCCAAAATCAGGCGGGCGGCCAAATTCAACAAGGGTTACGACATGGGCGAGCTGATCGCCGCCGCAGAACTTGATATGCAGTGGCACGAATTGGCCCCTGACGCCGCGCCGACTGACGTCGATGCCTTCGAGACCGAAGCCCTGAAGAAGACCGGAACCGCCTTCCCGAACGTGCCGCCCCGCTACCGGTCGAGCTATTTCCAACACATCTTTGCTGGCGGTTATTCGGCCGGCTACTACGCCTATCTGTGGACCCAGATGCTGGCTGACGATTCCTTCGCCTGGTTCACCGCCCACGGCGGCCTGACGCGGGAGAATGGCCAGAGGTTTCGCGATCTCATTCTCTCGCGTGGCCATACCGAGGATTACGGCCCAATGTTCAAGGCCTTCTACGGCAAGGATCCGGACATCGGCCCGATGCTGATCTCTCGTGGGCTGGCAGGAGACTGATGTCTCAGCTTGTTGTCTTGAACCAGCGCCGGCAGGCCCGACTGAAGCCGGTTGCGTCGGCGAAGCCGAGGCGCTCCCCGATCTCCGAATGGGAGAGCGCGCCACTGTCCAGCCACCGAGCGGCGCGCGACTTCAGCTCAGCGTCGATAAGGTCGCGATAGGTCACGCCAGCATCCGCCAGACGTCGCACGAGGGTTCTTTGCGACAATCCCACGGTGCGCGCCGCCCTTTCGCTCGGCAGGCGGGCGGAAGGAGAATTGGCGAGCAGATACTCGACCCGGGCGCGTACGCCTTCGGGCGCCCGTTCCGATTTCCTGGCCCGCTCCAGGACATTGAGCGCCGCCTGATGGGTGATCGGATCTGCCAGAGGTAAGCGAACTCCGAGAAGTGATTGCGGGATCACCGCCGCGTTGCTCTTGGCCGCCCATCGAATCTCGCCTCCCAAGAGTCGCTGCAGGCGAGGCGCATAGTCCGGTGGCGCGCGCGTGAACTCGTATCTCACCCGCGAGCTTATCGAGCCCAGGAGTGTCTGCAGCATCGCGGCTGTCGCCAGAAACACGCCGGCCGTCGCGGTCCAAATCTGATGATCCGGTAAAGGCGTCGCCAAGCTGTGCCTGAGGAAGATTTGGTCCACGTCGCGGACGATCGTCAGCCGTTGATTCGCCGACTGCACCGTAGCGTAGGCTGAAAGGACGAAGAGAGCCTCGCCGGCCGTCGTCGCACTCATGACCGCCATGCCGAGCGCGCCTTGAGAAGCCGGCGACCAGAGGTCCTCCGCGTCTAGGATCCAACCGTCTCCGAACGCCTTGTTGAGGTTTTCGAATAGCCGCGCCTGCTGGGCGAAACTCATCTCGAGCCCGGGATCGGCTAATTCATCAGGCTCGAGGCCGAGCCCCTCGATGAGATCAGGTCGTCTCGCCTCTTCCTGGGCGAAGCGCCTCAGGATGATCTGAAAATAGCTCATCGGCGAGGGTCGACGCTCGATCGATCCCGGCATCCCGCTGCGCCCCGCACGGATCCTGACGGGACGATACTACGTGTTTTTCGGCCGGAGAGTGAAATCTCCGGCGGGGACTTGGAACCAGCGGCGACACGCTCGGCTGAAACTTGTCGTGTCGGCGAAACCCAACAGTTCGCCCATCTCGCGCCGCGACATCGCCCCCTCGTCGAGCCATCGCTTAGTGCGGACCTTGAGTTCGGCGTCGATGAGATTGCGATAGGTCACGCCTGATTCCGCCAGACGGCGTGCGAGGGTGCGTCGCGAAAGACCCAATGTCCGTGCCGCCTCGGCGCTCGGCAGACGTCCGCTATCGGAGATCGAGAGCATATGCTCCAGGCGGCCCCGAACGCCACATGCAGCGCGCTCCGATCGCCTTGCCTGCTCGAGGCGCTGCAAAGCCGCCTCATTGGTTATCGGATCATGAAACGGGGAGCGCGCGCCCATGATGTCGCTCGGCAGGATCACGGCGTTGGAGACGGCGCGCCAGCGAACTTCGCCGCCAAGCACATGATCGAGACGACTTGCGTAGTCCGGCGCCGAGCGGACGAATTCATAGCGGGCGCGGGCTTGTTTCTGGCCGACCAGAAGCTTCAGCATTTCCGCCAAGAAAAGGATCCCGCTCAACGTGCCGACCCATGCCCAACTTTCCGGCAGCGCACCGGTAAAGCCAGGCCGAAGGCGGACCCAATCGCCTTCGCGGACGACCGTCAGTCTCTGATTGGCGGCCTGAACCGAGACATAGGCGGCCAGGACGGCAATGGCATCTCCGAGAGTAGCTGCGCTCAGCGCCGCGATCGCGAGCGCTCCTTGTGACGCCGGCATCCAGACTTCGGGAGCGTCCAATATCCAGCCGTCGCCAAACGCCTGGTTGAGGTTGTCGAATAGGCGGACCTGCTGAACAAAACCAACCTCAAAATTCGGATCTTCAAGATCACTCGCCGTTAGGCCAACACCGTCGAAGACTGTCGAATAGCGTTCGTCCGCGCTGTCGAAGCGCCTCGCGAGCAATCTCACGTAACGCATCGGCACGCGCCGCGCGTTAATCGCATCCGGCATAGTCTGCCCCCGGATGGACCCCTTGCCGACAATATCACAAGTCCAACGCTGCTGTAGGAGGAAAAGGTCAGCGCACAGTTTTGAACCAACGGCGGCAGGCGCGGCTGAAGCTGGTGGCGTCGGCGAATCCAAGCCGCTCGCTGATTTCACCGCGCGACAACACGCCGGCATCGAGCCATCGCTGGGCTCGCGTCTTCAGTTCGGCGTCGACCAGGTCACGATATGTCACGCCGGATTCCGCCAGGCGACGCACCAGGGTGCGTTGCGAAAGCCCCAGCGTCCTGGCCGCTTCGGCGCTTCCCAGACGGCCGGAGTCGGAATTGGCGAGCAGATGTTCAATCCGGCTCTTGACGCCGCCGCTGGCCCGCGAAGCCCGCCGCGCCTGCTCCAGTCGATGGACGGCGGCGTCATGAAGCACCGGATCGGCCAGCGGCGAGCGAATTTCGAGCAAGGTTTCGGGAATGACTACGGCATTCGAGCCCGCATTCCAGGCGACTTCCGCTCCAAGCACTTCCTTGAGTCGTTCGGCGTATTCGGGCCGCGTCCAGACGAATTCATATCGCACTTGCGAACTGACTTCCCCAAGCAGCCAGCGGAGCATCGCGCCAAGACTTAGGAACACGACTTCGACGCTTATTTTTGTCTGAGCTTCCGGCAGTTCCACCGGCAAACCGTGACGTAGAATGACTGCTCCCTCACCGCGGATCATTTTCAGTCGCTGGTTTGGCGTCCGCGCGGAAATGTATCGGGCGATGACATGGACCGCCTCGTCGAGGCTCGCCGAAGTCATCACAGCAACGCCAAGCGCTCCGTGCGCCGCCGGCCGCCAAAGCTCCGGCGCGTCAAGCAGCCATCCCTCCCCAAAGAGGCGATTCATATTATCGAACTGCCGCATCTGCTGAGCAAAATTGATCTCAGAAGCCGGACTTTCAATCTCATCAGGCGACAGGCCGACCCCGGCGAGAATGGCTTCGCGCAGAGTGTCGTTCACGCCGAAGCGACGCAATATGAGCTGGAAATAGCTCATTGGCGCTGGGCGCAGATCGATCGGATCGGGCATTTCAGGTCCCTCGCCTCAAGGACCGTACTGAAAATTTGTACCACAGTTTCACGGATCTTGGCGCAAAAAGACAAAAAAATGGCCGTTGTCGCGCTCGCGAAGCGAAGCTCGGAATTGTCATAAAAGCCTTGTCGCGCGACACGGTCTCACTATGGATCCGGGGCTGTGATCTGCGACGGAATAGCCGGGGCTCCCCCGTCGCACATAAAGTGCAGGCGGCGTACAATAACCTGACTTGCGGCGGGGGCCCCGGCGACGCCGTTTCAAAAAATCTGCAGTTGTCCGACGCGATCCTTCGCGCGCCAACTTGTCGCAGACCCCTCATTCCCCGAACGTCGTAGATTGAATCCGGCGTTTGCCTTGACTTCCGGTTTGTAACCAGGGTGGTAAGTGAAATGATTGCGTTCGCCCGTTTCGTAATGCGTGACAATGGGCTGGCGATCCACATCAACACCCAGCAGGTCACCCAGGTCCGCCAAACCTCCGAAGGTGAGCCGGCGATCTACATTGTAGGTCGCGAGACGCCCATGGTCGTCGAAGGCACGCTCGAAGCGGCGATCCGCAAGTTGGAAGCAGCGGCCGCCGGCCTCAAAGTCGTCGAACCTGCGGTCGAACCGATGGTCGAGACGTCCGCGCTTGCTGCTCAGCCGCCGACGTTAGAGGTGGTGGCGATGGAATCGGAGGTGACTCCCGAACCGGCGCCTGAATCCGAACCTGTGGTCGCTGCAGCGGCGTCGGCCAAGGCGAAGCCAGCCAAGACCAACTCGGTGACCAAGGCCAAGCCGGCCAAAGCCAAACCCGAATCCAAACCCGTCAAGTCGGAAGCCAAGTCGGAAGGCAAATCGGCCAAGTCAGAGGCCAAATCGACCAAGGCGCCCGAGGTCCCCTACCCCACGGCTTCATGGTTCATGGGCAATCGCTGACCCGAAACACGGCAAATGCGCGCGGCAAGAGACGCCCTTCTTCACTCATGGTGAACCAATCTCAACCGATGATCCGGGGGGCGACCTGAAGGGGCAGGACACGACTTTCTGGACAGCAATGCCCAGTTCGAGGCTCTCGCCGGTACGGCTGGCATGGAAGGCGAACCGCTCCGCCAGCGGCGGCGCACGGCGCACATACTTCCCGCGCCATTTCGCAAAATGGTGCCGACCAGCGGTTGAAGTGCCGCGAATCGATCTCGAAGCCGGTCTCGATCCGCACTGATTCAGCAAACGCCATCAGTCGAATGACTCGCTGTCGGGGCAACGTCGGAAAGATCAGTCTGAGATGTCTTCGACGCGCCCATCGGGGAAGACAATCATCCCTTTCGCACCGTTGGAGCCGATGGAAAGCTGAGCGAAGACCAGTCGCCAGGTTTCGGAGGGCGGCGCCGCGGCGGAATTCGCCAGGACGAACCAGTGCTCATCGGCTTGCCGCTCCGAAGGCCGGCCGGCAAGCTGCAAAAGCGATTGGCTCATCTCGATGAGCAACCGAGGATCCGCGCCGGGACTGTGCACGAAACCAACCACTCTTGGCGCATTCCGGGGTGCGCCCGAAACGACGCGCACGTGAACCTCGTTGCCGTGGAAGGTTTCAAGGAATTCGTGTGGCCCGTCCGCCAGACCGTTACGGATTCTGGTTTCCAATAGAGACGCTGTCCTGGCCGCCAATCGGATTGGAGCGGCCATGGCGAACACCACCGTCGAGCCTTCCGGAACCGCTTCGTCCAGAACCGCTCGCAGCCGTCGAATGAGGTTGATCACCACCTTGTCGAATCGAAGTCGGGGCTTGGCCAAGCCAACGGGGGTCGCCGGCGCAAAGATCGCGACGTCGAGGCAGATGTGCCTCTCCTTGATCGAGAGGCGCGCGTGAAACCCAACCTCTCCCGCTTCCAATGTCGCGCCGAAGCGTCGCGCGATCGCCTCGACCGCCACCTTTGCTTCAGAACCGTCGGCCAAGCCGGGGCCTAGCGCCGCATCTGCTGCCATTGGTCCATGGGCATCATGTTCCGGCTTAGGTGGTTCATGATCCATACCGACCCGGCGATGATGAGGAACACGACCATGACGCCGAAGGCAAAAGCCAGCACATCGTTGGTGTTGTCCGGACCCGTAGTGGCATGCAGGAAGAATACCCCATCAGAGCAATGGCCAGCACCAGCAA